>JANQQZ010000088.1 GCA_028284805.1 Phycisphaerales bacterium | reverse complement strand
CACGATCGAGGCGAGCGGCGCGCAGCGCGTGCTCGCGACGCACGGGTACGCCTCGCAGCTCGCCCGCTATCTGCGCGAGGAGCGAGGGCTCGACGCCGGAGTGCTGGCGACCCGCTTCGGAGACGCCGAAGAGCCGGACGATCGCGATGACGGGGACGGATCGGGCGGGGGCACGGGCTGATGCGCCGCTTCACCCGGCTCTACATGGAACTCGACGCGACCTCGAGCACGAGCGCCAAGACCGAAGCGCTCGTGGGCTATTTCCGCGACGCCCCTGCTGAGGACTCGGCCTGGGCCGTGGCGCTGTTTCTCGGGCAGCGCCCGAAGGGCTCGACCAGCTCTCGCGCGGTTACGCAGCTCGCGCTCGATGCGAGCGGCTTGCCCCGGTGGCTCTTCGATGAGTGCCGGGCAGTGGTCGGTGAGCTTGCCGAGACGATCGCCTTGCTGCTGCCGAGCGAGGCCGGAGCCGCGCCCAGCGAGGAGCCGCTGAGCAGGGTGATCCACGACCGGGTGATGCCGCTGGCTGGCGCGGGAGATGAGGAGCGTGCCTCGATCATCCGAGACGCCTGGGCAGGCTTTGATCGCGACCAGCGCCTGGTCTATCTGAAGCTCATCCGGGGCGGCTTCCGCGTAGGCGTGCAACGCAGGATGCTCAGCCGAGCACTGGCAGAGGTCGCGGGCGTTGCCCCCGCGGTGATGGAGCACCGCCTGGCGGGTTCGTACGCGCCGACCGGCGACGCGTACCGTGCCCTGCTGTCGGAGGAGCACGCGGGCGACCACGAGGCGAAGCCCTACCCGTTCTTTCTCGCCTCGCAGCTCGCAGATGAGCCCGGCTCGCTGGGCGATCGCGGACGCTGGTTCGCAGAGTGGAAGTGGGACGGCATCCGCGCGCAGCTGCTCCGGCGCCACCGTGTGCACCTCTGGTCGCGAGGCGAGGAGCTCATCACCCACCAGTTCCCCGAGATCGTCGGGCCCGCTGCTTCGCTGCCTGAGGGGACGGTTCTCGACGGCGAGATCCTGCTCTGGGGCGACAACGCCCCGAGGCCCTTTGCGGCGTTGCAACGCCGCCTCAACCGCAAGGTAGCGCCGACACCCCAGCTCTCACTGTTCGTGAGTGAGACACCCGTGTTCATGGCCTTCGACCTGCTCGAGGCCGACGGTCAGGACCTCCGGGAGCGTCCCGCGCGCGAACGCCGCGAGCGGTTGGAGGCGGTGGTGGAGGCGCTCGATGCCCCTGCGATCCGCGCCTCGGCGCTGCTCAGTGAGAGCACATGGGACGAACTCGGCCAAGCACGAGAGTCCTCGCGCGATCGGGGCGTGGAGGGCCTGGTGCTCAAGCACGCCGAGAGCCCGTACGCCTCGGGTCGGGTCAGGCCCGAGGGCTCGCACGGATGGTGGAAGTGGAAGGTTGACCCGTACACCGCCGACGCGGTGCTGGTCTACGCCTATCCGGGATCGGGTCGACGCGCGACGCTCTACACCGACTATGCGTTCGCGGTCTGGGGTCAGGAGGATGGCGAGCGGGTGCTGATGCCCTTCACGCGTGCCTACTCGGGGCTCGACCAGTCCGAGATCGAGGCCCTCGACGGGTGGATCCGGCGCAACACGGTCCGGACCATGGGGCCCGCGCGCGAGGTGCGCCCCGAGCGCGTGTTCGAGATCGGGTTCGAGGGCATCGCCCGATCGCCCCGGCACAAGGCAGGCATCGCGGTCCGCTTCCCCCGCATCCTCCGAGAACGCACCGACAAGCGAGCGCATGACGCTGACACCATCGAGACCCTGACCGAGCTTCTCCGCATGGCTGACCCCGACACGTAAGCCGGGAGACGAGATCGGGTTCACAGGTCCTTCATCTGGTGACCCCGTGAGTCGAGTCGGTTCTGATCGGGTGGCTGGGCGGGGGCTAGTTCTTGACGCTCTCGCCTGTATCCGGGAGCAGCACGACCCGGACATTCACGAACTCGAAGTCATCGTGGTCGGTTCCGGGGCTGTCCACGGATCGGAGCTCGATCGTGTTGGTGCCGAGCCTGAGTGTGCCGGAGGGGATGGCGAGCGCCTGCTCGCCGAAGCTCCCGTCGCCCGGGGACTCTTCGAGGATGCCGATCCGACGACCGTTGATCCGGACGGTGTTGTCGAGCTGTGTGCCCTTCACGAACAGGCGCAGCTCTGCCCCGCGGACCCGGAGCCGGGCGTGGGTCTCGTTCAGCTCGAAGTCCATTTCCAGACTCAGCCCCTCGCTCTCGCGCTGGAACTGGCTGTTGATGCGCCCCGTGAAGGCGTCGTCGCCCAGGTGGTGGACCTCGGGCGTCTGCTCGAGCACGATCAGGTACGGGTCGAGCCGACGCAAGCGGATGACGATGTCGTCGCCCGACTCGAGATCGGCCTCTGCGATGTTGACCGCGCCGGGCGCGTAGCCGTCGCGCGTCGCGGTCAGTGCCGCGTTGTCGGGGATCTCGTCGACGGACAGCCCGAACCGCCCTGCGCGATCGGTCGTCGCGATGAGATCCTCACGGTCGGCGAGATCCAGCCTGACCGCTGCGCGGGCCAGGGGCTCGCCTGACTCGGCATCGACGACAAGACCTTGGATATCAGGGAAGAGCGCCACGGGTTCGGGAAGCGCGAGAGTGTCGATCCGCAGGGTGGGCAGAGCGATCTCGGGCTTGACAAAGCCTGGGTCTTCCAGCCGACGCGGGTGTGCGTCCGCATCGGCAAGCGAGGCCTGCGCCCGCGTGTCGATCCTCGGGCCCGCTCCGCGATCTGGCGCGAGCTGCGCAGCACGAGCGGCATCGTTGCGTGTTCCCGGGTTGAGATCGATGTCGGGTGTGCCCGTGTCGAGCAGCGCGAGCGTGTCCGGCACGTTCGCGCCGGGAGCCTGCTGTTCCGCACGATCGCTGTTCCTTGTGGGAGCACTGGGCATCGCGATGTCCAGCTCGGCACCCGCGATCTCGGGAAGCGTGACGTCCTGTTCCGGGGTGGGCGTACCGACCTGCTCGATCGTTGATGCATCGCCGATCGCCGGCTGACTCGTGTCCGCGTCAATGGCGACGGCCTGTGATGCTCCGGCATCGCGATACGAGGGCTTGGCGATGCTGGAACCGCGCGCGACAACCGATGCGTCGGGAACCGAGAAGCGACCCGGGGGCAAGGCCGCTTGATCGATGCCCCCCGCCGCGGGTTCGGGCGCCGCGGCGGCGGGCGCCGGCGCTGCGGGCATGGCGAACGCAAGTTCCGTCGCGGGCACCGGCTGGGAGGAGGCGGTCGTGATCTCTGTCTGGCTGAGCATGGGCGTGTCGACCGCGGCGTCCGAGGGGCTGTCCGCGACAACGCTCAGGGCCGCGGCTCCCGGCGCAGATCCGGCGGGCCTGAACGCCGGGCGAGCGAGGCCCTGCCGCGGACGCGCGACGTCCGGTGTGTCGGGCATCGGCGCCTCCGCCTGGGACAGCTCGGCCGAGGAACCCTGGCTTCGGAGCTGATCCGCGATCGATGCCCGGAGCGACGACGATGCCAGCGTGACACGCCCCGTGCTGGATGCTGGGGCGGCGCCGGTTTCCTCGGGCACATCCAGCACGGTCAGCAGCGCCATCAGCCCCGCGTGGAGCAGCAGACTCACCAAGACACACCGGGCCATGAGTCCGAGCGTGCCCAGCGCGGCCCGGAGCTTGACGTCACGAACGCCCATGCGCACCAGGCTGAGCGCGATGACCGCGCCCAGCGCGAGCAGGATCCAGGGGATCAGCCCGAGCAGTCCGCCGTACGCCGTGGACCGCGAGAGATACACCTCTTTCGAGACGGCCCGGTAGAGCCTGGGCTCGCCCTTGTCGTCGGAGATGAACCAGATGGCGAACCCTTCGAGCGTGAGCGAGGGTGCTTCGGCTTTGTCATGCCCGCCCAGCGCGCCTCCCAGGTCTGCGACGACGAGATCGTCCGCGATCTCCTCATCTGATCCGAACGCACCTGGGACGACCCGTGCGCGCTGCAGGGTGCCCGAGTCTGGCTGGTCGGTCGGTCGGCGCGTCCAGTACAGGAAGTCTCCGGACGGTGAGACCGCCGGGTCACCCAGCGAGGCTCCGGGATCCGTGACGATGGTCTCGACACGCCCGTCGTCGAACGCGGCGAAGAGAGACGCGTGTGTCCCGTCCGCCTGAGGGTCGACCTCGGATGCGCCACGGTCCGAGGCGAAGAGCACCGTGGGTGCCTCCTCGAACGCGCCCGATGCCCGCAGAGCGTCCGCTGGGACCGGGGCGGTGTCATCGCTGTTGGAACTGAAGGCGCAGACTTCGGGCGTGCTCCAGCCATCGGGCCCGAGCCGGCTGACCCAGATGTCCAGCCCGCCGGCGCCGCCCGGCCGGTCGCTCGCGAAGTAGAGCCTCGTCCCGTCGGGGCTCAGGGCGGGGTCGATCTCGTTGTCGGGCGAGTTCACGGCATCGAGCGGGATCGGCGTCTGCCAGCCCAGCCCCAAGCGTTCGGAGAGGACCAGATCGGTGTCGCCGTCCGGTGTCGCCCGCGTGAGCAGCATCGTCGACTCGTCCGCGGAGACGAAGACATCGAGCGCGTCGATCGGGTCGCCCGCCGCGTTGGTGACAGGATCGGGCGCACGCCAGAGCACGTCCCGCGGCTGTGTTTCACGCGGATCGGTGCGCAGCTGGCCACCGTCGGTGTAGAACTGCAAACGCTCGGCGCCGAGCCACCACCAGGCGGCGATCGCGATGCACGCGACCGCGCCAACAGTCATCGAGCCCGATCGGATGCGCTGTCGCAGTGTCATACAACCTACCGGATCGGGACCGTGTCGAGGAAGGGCTGCGGCGCACCCGCGGCGCGGCACACGTCGAGCACACGCGCCATCGTCCCGTAGGGAACGTCGCGGTCGCCGCGGACCGAAACCTTCTGGTCCGGGTTGCGTTCCACGGCGTCGCCCACGATCGCACGGAGCTCATCGAGCGAGATCTCGCGGCCTCCGACCACGACACCGCCGCTTGCGTCCACGGTGACGATGATCTCGCGCAGGGTCGTCGAAAGCGGGCCGCTCCCCTCGGCTTCGGGCAGGGCGATCTGCATCTGCCGCTCGCTCTGCTGATAGGTCGTGGCGACAAGGAAGAAGATCAGCAGCAGGAAGACCATGTCGATGATCGGCGTCAGCTCGATCGACGGCCCGTGCTCGCTCTTCGCGGTTCCGATCAGCATGCTCAGCCTCCCGACGGCGAGGCGAACACCGGCGTCTCGATGTCCACGGATGCGTCACGCTCCACGATGGTGTCCGGTGTGTGCCCGTTTGGCAGTGCGTAACGATCGACGAAGCCAACGGCGATCCGGTCCATCAATCGGGCGATGCGATCGACCCGTGCCGCGAGGTAGTGGTAGAACACCACGGTGGGCATCGCTACCAATAGCCCGGCTGCGGTCGTGATCATCGCCTCGTAGATCCCGCCCGCGAGCAGCTCGGCCTTGCCCAGGCTGTCGCCCGACACCGCGACCGTCTGAAACGCCCGGATCATGCCGAAGATGGTCCCCGTCAGCCCGAGCAGCGGGGCGACGGCGGCCACGACCGTCAGCATCCTGAGACGCTTGCGTAGCAGTGCGAGTTCGTGCTCCCCCGCAGAGGCGAGGGACTTCTCAACGAACTGATGCCCGTACCCCAGCTTGCCAATGCCAGCGGCGATCACCCGACCGATCGGGCTGGCGCTCGTCTCGCAGTACGAACGCCCGCGGTCCGGGCCCTGACGCATCGCCTCGTGCAGCCCGCCGCTGAACCCGGGCGGGATCACCCGGCGATCACGCAGCACCGACAGACGCTCGAGCACGACAGCTACGACCACGAGCGAGCAGAGCACGATCGGGATCATCATGATCCCGCCCTTGATCGCGAGGCCGAAGACCGTCTCCGGGGCGGCCTGGGCGATCAGCGACTGCGTTGTCATTGTCTGTTCTCCTCACCTTGATCTTGCGGTGCCAGGGTGCCGTTACGAGCCGCCCGGTCCCGCGATCGCTTCGAGTCGTTCGCCTGCCGCCTGGGCCCACGCCGAGTCGGCGTGCTGCTCGATCACCTCGCGGTACTGCGCGCGGGCCTCGCCGATCTTGTTCATCGCTTCGAAGCAACGCCCGGCTTCGTACAACGCCGCGGCGCTCCACTCGGGCTCGCTGTGCAGGATGTCAACCCGCAGCAGCTCACGCACCGCCTCCTCGTGCCGGCCCAGCGCGAACAGGCACTCCCCGATCTGGAACTGTGCCCGCGCCGCGGTCTCTCCCGAGTGGTTCGTCGCGACCTCGCGGTAGCGTGCGATCGCGTCCTCGTGCCGGTCCTCGTGCTCGAGCGCCCAGCCGATCCCGAACTCGGCGACGTACCACGTCTCCACGTCCGTGTGCTCCCGGCGGTGACGCTCGAACGCCCTGCGGCTGCCGGGCCAGTCCTGCGCGTCGGCACGTGATTCCCCGAGCCTGCGCAGAACCATCTCCGCCTGTTCCGGAGCCGGCCCGGCCTCGAGCGCCGTCTCGAACTGCTCGGCTGCCTGTGCGCTCATGCCCTCGGCGAAGTAGGCCTCGCCCAGCAGCAACGCAAGAGCCGAGGCCTTCTCGCCCGCCTCGCAGGGCATCGACCCGAGCAGTTCGATGATGCGATCGTGATTGCCCAGCCGGTAGTGGCACCACGCGGCACGGTACCGCAATGCCGCGCAGAGCCGGTCATCACGCGCGAGAGCATCCTGTTCGAGGACCGTGTCCAACGTCTCCAGGGCCTCCTCGACCTCGCCGCGATCGAGCAGGATCTCGGATCTGAGCAGTGCGGCGTGAGGCGCGAGCTCCGAAGCGGGATCGAGTTCGGCGAGCAACCCCTCGGCCTCGTCCGAAGAGTTCTCAGCGTGAAGACTGACAGCGAGTTGATACCGGTAGGTGTCGTCCAATGCCTGGTCCTCTGTCTCGGGTTCGACCGAGTCGGCGGCACGGAGCGCGTCACGGTGACGGCCCGCACGGCTCAGCGCGATCACGCGCCACAGCCGGGCCTCGCTGTCGAGCCCCCGGAGAACGTCGGCTGCCTCGTCGTGCTCGCCCGCGCGCATCAGCATGGTCGCCTGGTCGATCACCGAAGCTCCGGAGAGCTGATCATCGCCGAGTTCGGCCGCCTCCGCGTAGAACTGTGCGGCCCGAAGCTCGTCGGTTTCCATCCCCGCGAGGGCACGCAGAGCGTGCGGCGCGAACCGTGTCTCGCGGTGCTGCTCTGTGACGGCAGTGAGAGCCTCGCGCGCCTCGCGTTCATTTCCTTGGGCGAGTCTGAGTGTGCCGAGCTCGAGAAGGGCGTGCGGCACGATGTCGCTCGAGGGGTGTGTATCGATGGCGTCTTCCAGCACGCGCACCGCCTCGTCGTCGTTGCCGGTGCGCGCGTGCGCGATGCCGAGCAGCAGCCGGGCTTCTGGGGATGATCCCGCGTTGGGCCCAGCATGAGACAGGTACTCCGAAGCCGCATCACGCGTGCGCTCCCACCGCCCGCGTCCCGCTTCGATCTCGGCGAGCGCGAACCACGCGGGCGCGACCGACGCCTCGTCTTCGGCCGTCTCGATCGCCGCGCGGAGCGCCTCCGAAGCCTCGTCGGGACGGTCGAGCGCGTGCAGGCTCAGCCCGCGCAACAGCCGGGCCCGCCTGGCAACC
>JANQQZ010000130.1 GCA_028284805.1 Phycisphaerales bacterium | reverse complement strand
GCAGGCGCAGGGGGACACGCTCGCTGGAGGTTCCCCAGACGACGCACCGGGTGGTGTTCTTGCTCTGATCTTGTCCCTCGCTCATCGCTGTCTAAGCGTACCACGCTCGGCGCGCCGTACCCGGCGCACGCCGCGGGTGCTTCCGTCCGAGAAGACGCGCCCCCCTCCCGCCTCCGCCCCCCTGCGGGGGCTCGGCTGCGATCAGCCCGCGCTGCTGAAGACTCGGCCGGAGAGCACCGCCCCGCCCCAGACCGCCAGGATGCCCAGGCCCACGCTCAGGACGACGTTGAGGCCTGCCCGGACCATCTCGGCGCTCGAGGCCAGCTCGAACGTGTCCCGCCCGAACGTCGAGAACGTCGTGAACCCGCCCAGCACGCCCACCAGCAGGCCGATCTTGTACTCCTCGCGGATCTGGATCGGCCCGGTCAGGGCGGCCGCCAAGAACCCGAGCAGGGCGCAGCCGAGAACGTTGACGACGAGGGTGCCGGACGGGAACCAGGGCTCGGGGCCGTCGGGTGGCGCGCCCTGGATGAGGCTGGTCAGCAGGTAGCGTCCGACGCCGCCGACCCCCGCCCCGACGAAGACCAGCACGAGTGTGAGCGGTGCGAGGTTCACGCGGGCGAGTCTAGCGGGGCGGCATGCGCTTACGCCTTGGTCGCGCGCACGTCGAGGCTCGTGATGTAGTCGCTGGCCTTGGTCCCCTCGGGCAGTCGCGCGAGGATCGCCTTGTAGAGCGGGTCCTCCCACTGCGTCATCGCGTCGATGTACTCGGGCTTGGAATCGAGCTCGATCGAGCCTAGCCCGGCCGCCTCGGCCATCGCGCGGGTGTCATCGACCAGCACGGCCCCGGCGACGCAGCCGATCAGCGCCTCGACGTCGGCCAGCACATCCTGCGGGAGCGGCTTGAGCAGCGCGAGATCGCTGATCGCGACGCGACCGCCGGGCTTGAGCACCCGCGCGACCTCCTGCCAAACCCGCGCCTTGTCCGGTGAGAGGTTGAGGACGCAGTTGGAGATGACGACGTCGACGCTCGCGTCCGGGACGGGGATGTTCTCGATCTCGCCGAGACGGAACTCGACGTTGTCCAGGCCGGAGTGCTTGCGGTAGTGGTCGAGGCCGCTGCGGGCGCGGTCGAGCATCTCGGGCGTCATGTCGACGCCGATGACGCGTCCGGTTTCGCCGACACGCGGGCCGGCCAGGAAGCAGTCGAAGCCGGCGCCCGCGCCGAGGTCGAGGACGGTTTCGCCTGGCGTGAGCGTGGCGAGGGCGGTGGGGTTGCCGCAACTGAGGCCGAGGTTTGCTTCGGCTGGCAGTGCGCCCAGGTCCTCGTCCGCGTAGCCGACTGCCTGCGCGACCTGATCCGGGGTGAGCGTCGTCGGGCCGCAGCACCCGCCGCCTCCGTTGCCGCCGCCGCCGCAACACCCGCTCGTGCCGGTCTCGCTCTTGATGGAGGAGAACTGCCCGCTGGTCGCGATGGTGGCGTATCCCTCCCGCACGGTCGTGCGCACGTCGTTGGCGGTCTTCGGCTCGGTCGGTTCGCTCGGCGTCGGCGCGCAGCAGCCGTCGGCGCAGCAGGACTCGTTCTTCGTGGGCTTGTCGGTCATCGGGATGCTCCGGTGTGTGGCGTGTCTTGTGTCAGCAGTTGCAGCCCGCGTCGCAGCAGGCGTCGTCGTCGTTGCTTGGCGGGCAGCATTCGTCGATCGCGTCCGCCATGGCGCGGAGGGTCGATGCGAGCTCGGTGTAGCGGACGCTGTAGGAGACCTGGCGTCCGTGCTTGGTCTGCTCGAGCACGCCCGCTCGAGCGAGCAGCGCGAGGTGACGAGAGACGACCGAGAGGTCAACGTCGCAGCACTCGCTGACCTCGCCGACGGTGCACCCGCGCCCGCACTTGGCCAGGCAGGTCAGCAGGCGGACGCGTGTGGGGTCGCACAGGGCCTTGAACAGCTCAGGATCGAGGGTCCGGTCGATGCTGGCCCGGCGCCGTGCGGCCTGGCGTGGGGTCTTGGGCCGGGCAGGCGTGCTTGAAGAAGTCTTGCTCATTTGCGTCATTGTGCAAGTATTGCAGGCGATGGACTCTCGGTCAAGGGGCGTGCGAAGATCGCGGCACGCCCGCCCTCGGTCGGGGGCATCTGTTCGGCTCTCGGGAGGGGCTGGTACCATGCTCGCCCGGTTTGAACCTCGGCCCGGCTGTCCCAAGTCGGCATCGGAAACCACGAGAGCAAAGGACTCGTTCATGCTGCGCCAGACCATCTGCCTCCCGCTCGTCGTCTTGATCGCCTCATGCCTCGGGCTCGCCGGCTGTGGCGGGGGCGGATCCGGCGCCGCGCCGGCGGCGAGTGTGCCCGGCGTGTACGACCTCGACGTCGAAGCGATGAAGGCAGCGCTCCAGGCTCAGATCGACGACCCGGCAACGCCCGCGGAAGACAAGATGGGCATGCAGATGGGCCTTGGCATGATGGACGGGATGTCGATGACCGTGACGCTCGACGCCGACGGCACGGCGGCGATGGAGATGGAGATGTCGTTCATGGGTCAGACCCAGACCGACAGCGACACCGGGACGTGGACCTTCGAGGGTGGGACGATCACGATCAGCTCCGAAGATCCGGAGTCGGGAGACGTCGAGACCGTTTCCGGGACGATCGAGGGCGACGTCATGCGCCTGGTCATGGAAGAGGAAGCGGACGGTCCAGACGAGATGATCTTCAAGAAGCGAGGATGAGGTCGGCGGCGCGTCGCGCGCCGTCCGTGTCACCGAGCGTCTCGAATGCGTCGCGCATGCGCCCCCGCGCCTCGGGATCGGTCGCGATAGCCCTGACCTGATCCCATGAGGATGCCAGTGTTGCCTCGCAGCGCTTGCGGTCGTCGATGATCACGCACGCGCCGGCGCGCTCGAGTGACTCGGCGTTGCGGCGCTGGTGCTGGTCGCGGTGCCACGGATAGGGAAGGAAGACGCTGGGGACGTTGGCCGCCCAGGCTTCCATGACGGTGCCCGCTCCCGCGCGTCCGATCGCCCAATCGGCGCTCGCCCACCAGAGCCCGATCTCGCTGACGAGGTCGGTGACGTGCGCGCGCACGCCGAGCGACTTGTACTGCTCGCGCACCGCGTCCGCCTCGCCCGCCTTCGAGCCGGCCTGATGCAGGACCTGGGCGTTCGCGAACACGGCCGGGTGCTTCTCGGCCATGGCGAGGACGAACGCGTTGACGCTCGCGGCCCCCTGTGAGCCGCCGGTCACAACGAGGGTGGTCCGCTCAGGGTCCAGCCCGAGTTTGGTGCGGCACTCTGCCTTGCTCATCTCGGGCGGGCGCGCGCTCGTGCGCACGATCGGTCCGATGACCTCCGCGCTCCCGGGAAGGGCACGCTCGGGCACGGGCAGGGCCGTGAGGGAACGAGCGCAGCGCTTGGCGATCCAGCGGTTCGCCTTGCCGGGCGCGGCATCGAGGTTCACCAGCGTCGAAGCGATCCGCTCGACCCGTGCGGCCTGAGCCGCGGGCGCTGCGACGAACCCACCCATCGCAACGAGCACCGGGGCGCGCTCGTCACGCTTGCACTCGCGGATCGTCTCGCGGGCGGCCCGGAGGCTCTTGCCCCAGGAGCGGACGAACGGGCCGAGCGACTTGGGGCCGAGCCCGAACGGGCGCGCGGGGAGCGGTCGCCAGCTTGTTGCGCCGTCCTTCGCGCCGTCGAGGATCCGCTCGTCGATCGCTCGATCGGAGCAGAGGAACACCGCCCGGCAGGTCGGGTCGAGCTCGCGCACACGCTCCCAGATCGCGAGCGCCGGGAAGATATGACCTCCGGTCCCGCCACCGGCGAAGATCAGGGTGCGCTCGGTTGTGGGTGTCGGGGTGGGTGGGGGGGCGGGCACGGACAAGGCTAGCCGTCCAGGATCAGGCCGCGGCTGGTGAAGCGGACGCTGGCCATGTCTTCGTCCCACTCTTCGCCTTCGATGTCGCTCGTCTCATCGGGCTTGGCCTCGATGATGGTGTCGGCGTGGGCGTTTTCGTCGTGTTCGGACTCGATCGGGGTCTGGGTGCGATCGATCGCGACGACGACGCCGAGGCAGAAGGCCGTGACGATCCAGCCGGTCCCGCCGGAGCTGAGCAGCGGGAGGGCGATGCCCTTGGTGGGTCCGAGCCCGGTGACGACGAGGAGGTTGATGACGGCCTGCATCGCGATGGTCGCCATGATGCCGATCGTGATCAGGCTCAGCACGGGCGACTTCTCACGGCGCGCGACGGACCAGAGCGACCAGACCAGCCCGCCCAGCAGCGTGAGCACGACGACCGCGCCGACGACGCCGAGCTCCTCGCAGACAATCGCGAATAAGAAGTCGGTCGTGTCTTCGGGGAGGTAGCCGAACTTCTGCAGGCCGTGCCCGAGCCCGCGCCCGGCCAGCCCGCCGTTGGAGACGGCCACCATCGACTGGATCATGTGGTACCCATCGCCCTGAACGTCCGCGAACGGGTCGAGGAACGTCAGGATCCGCTTGACGCGGTACGGGCTGGTCACGACCGCGAAGGCGATCCCACCGATCGCGATCGGCGCCATCGCCAAGAAGTGCGTGATCTTCGCACCGCCCGCGATCAGCACGCAGCAGCACGCCCCCGCGATCAGCACGCCCGTGCCGAGGTCCTCCACCACGATCACGGCCGAGACGGTCCCGACCACCAGTAGCGCCGGCACGAGCCCCAGGCTGAACCGGCCCAGGCTCTTGCCACGGCGTGCGGCATACCACGCGATCAGCAGCACCAGGCCCCACTTGGCCAGTTCGCTCGGCTGGATCGTGTACGCGCTGGACGGCCCGAGCGGCTTGATCCACCGGCGCGAGTAGTTCTCCTCGTGCCCGATCCAGGGCAGGTAGACCAGGACCAGGATCCCCACCAGAGCCGCGGCACCCAGCCCGAGCCCCGCCAGCGTGATCCGGTTCCCGGGCGAGCCCGGCCCGACGTCGCGCCCGCCGTCCCCGAGCAGGGCGAGCTTGCGGACGGGCATGAGGGAGCCAATGACGAGCGTGAGCATGGCCGCCGCCATGTAGATGGCCGGGCGGCTGGAGAGGATGGTCTCGAGGGAGACGACCTCACCGGGCCTCATGGTCATCCCCGCGGAGTTGACCATGACCACGCCGAGCGTGAGCAGGGAGACAGCGCAGAGGACGGCCATGTGCCCGGGGCGGAGCATGAGGGAGTGGATCGGCCGTGTGGGTCGGAGGGCTGCAAAGGAGCCCCCTGGGTGGGTCAGCCGAGAACCGGCAACGTCACCTTCTTGTCCAGATGATCCACCGGCCTGGCGATCAGGTCGTAGCCGCTGGAGCCGACGATCGTGCAGGGGACCAGCTCGCCCGGGCTCATCCGCGCGTGGCTGTGCACGTATGTCACGGCATCGATCTGCGGGGCCTGGAAGTAGGTCCGCCCCTCGTAGAGGCGGGCGGCCCCAGAGACACCGGTGGTCTCGATGCCGTCGGTGCTGGTCTGGCGATCGATCAGTACGTCGAAGCGCACGCCCGAGTCGGTCGGCGTCTCCGGGTCGAACTGCTCGGCCAGGTACGCGGCCTGCTCGAATGCGATCTTCTGCTGAAGCGCCATCAGTTCGTCGTGGCGCTGCTGCTTGATCTCCTGCGGGATCGCCAGCGCCGGGTCGGCTTCCATGGTGCCCGCGGGCGTGCCGTCCTCGCGCGAGTACATGAAGACGCCCATGGCGTCGAAGCCGATCTCATCGACGAACTCGAGCAGCTGCTCGTGGTCGGCCTCTGTCTCGCCGGGGAAGCCGGTGATGAACGTCGTGCGGATGGCCATGCCCGGGATGCGTTCGCGGAGCTTGAGCATCAGCTTGCGCTGCTGCGAGGCCTGCACGTGGCGCCGCATCGCGGTGAGCATCGAGTCCGACGCGTGCTGGAGCGGGATGTCCAGGTACGGCACCAGGTGCGACGTCTCGCACAACTCGGCGAAGGCGTCGATCATCTCGTCGGAGAAGTTGCTGGGGTACGCGTACATCAGGCGGACCCAGCCGGCCTTGTTGGTCTGGTCCACGGCTTCGCAGACGCTCTTGAGCATGGCGGGCAGCCCGCCGGCGAAGGAGCTTCCGGGCTGCATGCCCGCGCCGATGTCGTCGCCGTAGCTTGTCGTGTCCTGCCCGATGATGGAGAGCTCGAAGGCGCCATCGAGCAGGAGCTCGCGCGCTTCGGACGCGATGCGCTCGAGCGGCTTCGAGCGCATCTTGCCGCGGATGGACGGGATCGTGCAGAAGGCGCAGCGCTGGTTGCAGCCCTCGCTGACGCGGAGGTACGCCCAGTGGCGTGGGGTCAGGCGGAGTCGCGCGCCGTCGGACTCGAAGTAGCCGATGCCCTTGCCGTCCTTGCCCTGGACGGTCAGGCCGACGGTCTTCATCTCGCGTTCCTTGGCGGCCTGGAGCGCGTTGCCGGTGATCCAGTAGCTCGGCTTGGCGTCGTCGGTGACGTCGTTTGTGCGCACGTGCCCGGCGCCTCGGACCGCTTCAACGATCCGGTCGCGATCGAAGACACCGACCATCGCGTCGATCCCGGGCGCCCACTCGAGCATCTTCGCGCGGTGGCGCTGCACGAGGCAGCCCGCGACGACCACGCGCTTCAGGCGGCCCGCTTCCTTCTCCGCGATGGCGTCCTTGATGACACCCAGGGATTCTTCCTTGGAGGCCTCGAGGAAGCCGCAGGTGTTGATGACGACGGCATCGGCGCCCTGTTCACCCGCGATCGACTCGTCGCTCGGGTCCCAGGAGACGATGCCGAGCCCGTCCTCGGCGAGCATGCCGAGCATCTTCTCGGAGTCGACGAGGTTCTTCGGGCAGCCGAGGCTGACGAAAGCGACGGAGGAGACGTCGATGTCCGCTGTTGAGCTGGGTGGGGGCGGGGGGGTCATCGGCGGGAACTGTAGGTTTCCAGGCGTTGTCGGGAACTGAGCGGGGCCGAGGGGTGTTCTCTGGTGCGTGGAACCGGTGCCGACCATTGCGTCTGAGCGGAGGGTGCGCGCAGAGCGGTGGCTGCGCGAGCATGCCGACGCGATGTACGCCTATGCCGTCATGCGGTTGGGCAGGGCCGGGGACGCGGAGGACTGCGTCCAGGAGGCGCTCCTGGCGGCGATCCAGGCGGACGACTTCCGTGGGGAGGCCGCCGAGCGGACCTGGTTGATCGGGATCTGTCGTCACAAGGTGCTGGACTGCCTGCGTCGGCGTGCCCGGGAGTCCGCGTGGGGCGACCGCGTGCGGGCGGAGACCGACGCCGAGGAGGGCGCCTTCCGGGGTGGTTCGTGGGCGGTTGCTCAGGAGCCCTGGGAGGGCGCTCGCCTCGAGGGTGAGGCGGCCAGGCGCGAGTTGGCCGAAGCGATCGCGGCGCTGCCGGAGGCCATGCGGACGGCCCTGTGCCTCCGAGAGATCGACGGGATGAGTACCGAGAAGACCTGTGATCT
>JANQQZ010000094.1 GCA_028284805.1 Phycisphaerales bacterium | reverse complement strand
GCTTCGCTCGCCGCCAGCTCCGCCTGCTCGATCGCGGCCTCGATCCCATCGAGTTCCTTCTGCTCGTTGAAGGACAGCTTCTGCCGCCGGTTCGCGCCTCGCTTCGTGGGCGCCTGGGGCTTTGTTGCCGCGACGGCGGCACGCCGACGCGCCTCGGCCTCAGCGATCGCCTGGTCGACGCTCGCGAACGACCGCGCGCCGCCAGCCCCGTCGAGCGCGAGCACGCTCGTCGCGAGACGGTCGAGCATCGCCTGGTCGTGCGTTACCAGGATGAGCGCCCCGGGGAAGTCCTCGAGCGACTCCTCCATCGTCTCGAGCGACGGGATGTCCAGATCGTTCGTGGGCTCATCGAGGATCAGCACGTCGCAGGGCTCGAGCATGATCCGGGCGACGTGAACCCGCGCGAGCTCGCCCCCGCTCAGCGATCCCACGGGCTGCTCGAGTTGCTGGTCCTTGAACAAGAACCGGCGCGCCCACCCAGTCACGTGGATGGTCTGATCGCGGAAGACCACCTGATCGCCGATGGGGCAGAGAGCATCGCGCAGGCGGAGCTCGGGCGGGAATTCCTCTCGCTTCTGGCTGAACACTGCGACCGTCGGCGCCGGGTCGGCGAGGCGGACCGAGCCCTCGTCCGGCGCGTGCTGGCGGGTCAGCACGCGGATAAGCGTCGTCTTGCCGCTGCCGTTGGGCCCGAGCAGCCCGAGTCGATCGCCCGCGCCGATGCTGAAGCGAACGTCGGTGAACAGCTGCTTCCCGCCCAGTGCGCACGAGAGGCCCTCGGCAACGAGCATCTTTCGTGTCTTCCGCTTCCCGGCGTTGAAGTCGAGCTTCGAGCCGGCCTCGCCCGACGCCGACTCGCGGTCACGCAGCTCCGCGAGTTCGCTCATCCGCTCGTGGCTCTGATCGATCCGCCCCTTGGCCTTGGTCCCGCGTCCCTGAGGGCCTCGCGAAAGCCACTCAAGATCCTTGCGAACAAGCCCCGCGAGCGAACGCCGGCGCTCGGACTGTGCCGCGAGAAACTCCTGCTTCCGGCGGAGGAACTCGGAGTAGTTGCCTTCGACGACCAGCAGCCCGCTCGGGTACATCGGGCTCAGCTCGGCGACACGTGTGCTGACTCGCTCGAGGAACGTCCGGTCGTGCGTGACGAATGCGACGGCAGCCCCGCTGCCCCGGCTCGCGATGCGTGAAACCAACTGCTCGAGCCAGCGGATGCCCTCGATGTCCAGATGATTCGTCGGCTCGTCGAGGAACAGCAGATCGGGCTCGTCCCGCGCCGAGGCCAGCCCCGCCGCGATCGCCAGGCGTTTCCGCCACCCGCCCGAAAGCGTCGACGCGTCGACATCCGAGAGCGCCGTCGGGAACCCGGCCTTGCCCAGGATGATGTCGCCCGTGACCTCGGCCTCGTGGGCCTCGATCGGCTCCCCGCGTTCCTCGGCGGCGCGCAGGCCCGCGGCGGTCACGATGCCGCGCGCCGTCTCCCCGTGCTCGAACCTGTCGAGCTGCGACACCAGCACGCGCCGGATACGGGGGTCGATGGACACCTCGCCCTTGTCGGGCTCAAGCCCGCCCGACAGGATCTTCAGCAGCGTGCTCTTGCCCGCCCCGTTGGGCCCGACGATCCCGAGCCGATCACCCCGCTCGATCGAGAGCGAGATCTCCCGGAACAGCGACCGGTAGCTCAGACTCTTGGCGATGCCCGCGGCACGAAGCATGGGCAGACCGTATCGCGCTAGTGCCGATCAGGACAGCCCGGTAGGGCCGAAGCCCGCGATCCGCAGGGCTGCCTCGGGGTTCTCGCTGTCGAGGAAACGCCCGAGCAGTTCGGGCGTGGGAACGCGGCAGGCGTCCAGGCGGCCGAACGCCTGATAACGGTGCTTGGCAATGACGCGGTAGCCGATGTCGCGCAGCGGCGATGGGACAAGACGCGTCACCCTCGCCAGGCCGGACCAGGGCTGGTGCAGGACCGAGCCGATCTCGAGCACCGCCGAGGACCGGATCAGAGCACGCCCTTGCCGCACAACGACGATCGTCGACAACGTGTCGGCTTCGAGACCAGCCCGTTCCACGATCGCCCGGCCCGCTGGGGTCTGGAGCGCAACGAACCGGCACAAGGCATCGACGTCGCGGTCGATGGTCCAGTTCACGAACCCGTTGCACAGGTTGCAGACGCCATCGAAGAGCACGACGAGCAGGTCACGAGATACCGGCCGAACACGATCGCTCTCGACATCCGGACCCACCCCAGATGCCTCCTGCCCGTGACGCATCCTCCATGCTAGGTATCGCGCCCGATGTGTTGCCGACCGAGAACACGGCACGGCACAAGTGCACCAAAAAAACGAGGCGTTTCCGCCTCGTTGGAGAGTGTGCTTACCTGTGCTCGCTCGACTCAGTCGTGCAGATTCGACATCACGGGCAGCGATGCGTCCTTCAGCCGGAGGGTCGTCTCGATCCGGAAGTTGGACCCAGAAAACCGGCGTTCCGCGTGGAAGACATCCAGGGTGATCTCCTCGCCGTCTTCGACCCAGTCGAGACGGCTCAGGTCGAGGTACTGCTCCTGCTTGCCGTGGAGCCCACCCAGGTCGATCGCGAGACGTCCGTCGATGAAGACCCAGACATCGTCGTCGCCCGTAAACTTGAAGATCTGGTCCACGCTCTCGTCGTACACGAACTTGGTCGAGATGTGCGTCGTGAAGTGGTAGTTTCGGTTGCTGTTGTAGTTGCCGTAGAGCGAGCTGTTGATCGGGAAGAAGCCGCCGAAACTCCGTTCCACGGCGTCGGGGTTGTTGGCCGAGTCGTAGACGTACCGATCGCTGTTGGGCAGACGCTCCAAGACCAGATCGACCTGCGTGGCAAGGTTCACGCCCGGGACGTTCCGGTACCACTGCGAGAAGGACTCGGAAGACTCAAATCCATTCAGCGAGCTACCCGGGGTCATCGAGCCCGCCCGGTCGCCCAGCGACGGGTCGTACAGAGCCGGGTTGATGTTGTTGCCGTCCTTGTCCTGATACGGCGCCGTTAGCGTGTACCCACGCAGCGACTTGACGACGGGCAGGCCGTCCGCGTCGAGTTGGTCCTCGACGAGTCCAACCGTGGTGATCGGGCCCGGGAACGACTGGAAGTCGGGGTGACCGCCTGGATCGTCCTTGGCGCGGAAGTCACGGAATGTTGCCGTCAGGATGAGATGGTCAGGCAGATCTGCGAACGCATCGGGCTCGTTCGCGTTGGCGGCACCGATGAGACCGGTCGTCGCGTTGACGCTGCCCGAGATCGCGGCCAGTGCGAGCCCGACCGATCCGACGATCATGCAGGGTGCCATGAATCTCGCTCTCGTGATGCCCTTGTTGCGAGTCCCGTTGCTCTCCATTTGTGCCCCCTTCCGAAGCTAAATCACACGTACAGATCGGCATTGGTCCAGCCCATGCCCGATTCCGGTAGGGTGCCATTGGGAAACGCGGTGTGCACCCGATCTCAGGCAGGGGGAAGTACCCGCAGGGCAGGGTGCGCGGGTTGTGACGAACACACGGACGGGGGCGTCCGCGATGCTGAGTTTCCGGAAGAGCCTTCGACAGTTGTGGGAGAGCACGGAGTGCCTGGGCGCAATCAGAGCCCCGAAGGCCGATCCGGAATGGGCGCAACAGGACTCGAACAAGACCCGGCTTCCCCGAGCGAAACCCCCGCATCGGCGAGAGGCGGCGCAGAATGCGGCGCAGCTCCGCACGACCTCACACAGCTCATCGCCCTGTGGCCTTCCCTGACCAACGAAACACGGCTCGCGGTTATGCGTCTGGCGGAGGGCCGTCGCTGATCCAAGACACAAGATGCAGGGAGCCAAATGGCTCGATTGAGTTCGACCTGGCTAACCCCGCCCCTGCTGGCTGCTCCCCCTACTGCAAGCGTGTAGTTCCGGGGGCGCACTCGTATCCGAACGCAGGCGTACGCAGGCAACATCCGATCCGCCAGCAAAGAGCGAGCCCGAACCCAGGTCAGCTGGTTTCGTCACGGCGTGCAGATCGGTCCGCTCGTCCCTTGATTGAACGCCAATATCCAGGCATTGAAGTCGGCCGGAGAGATGATCCCGTCCTGATTGACATCGGCTCGCACATCGCCGGAGTTGAAGTTCAGAATCCATGCGTTGAAGTCGGCCGGGGTCGCAAGCCCGTCCCCATTCTGATCGGCGCACAGCCGCTCACTCGCCACGGTCAACGTCAGACCTGTCGTCGTGAGCGTCTGCTGATTCAACCCTGGGTCGGTTGAATAGGTCACCAGTTCATCGCCGAGGACGAGCACAACCGCTCCCTCATACGACAGTTCGAGCGTATCGCCCCCGTTCGCAGCAGGGTCGATGGTGACATCGAACGTCATCAGGCTGCGTGAGGGGCCAGCAAGTCCACCGTCGAACCCTCGACCACCGGCACCTAGGGCATAGCGACCCGGGTCGGTGAGGAGCTGCGCAACCGGCGCAAAGTCGAGCTGTGCATCCACAACGAGGGTTGAAGCAGATGATGTTGTCGCGATCGTGCCCGACGCGGCGATGTCACCACCAAAGCCAAACAATCCGGCGGCGCCAAAGACGCCCGCGAGTGCGCCCGCCGCGTCGAATTGTGCCTCAACCGTGATCGTCAGCGTTTCGCCCGGCGCGACCGTGGAGGCCGGCGCACTCATCGAGACCGATGCCGATTGCCCGGCGGCCGAAGAGCACAGAAACGCTGCTGCCGCGGCGGTTGTGATCTGTTTCATTGCCGTGCTCCTTGCAAACGGCTTTCGCGATGGCGATGGGTCCGAAAGACCGCTTGCCGCGGGTGCACGGCAAGCGGCGGAATTGACCAAGGATCAGCGTCGACGCCTCGCGATCGCGAGGCCACCGAGTCCGAGGAGCGCGGCCGAGCCCGGCGCCGGGATAACGCGGATGCTGAGGGCGTTCAGATAGCCTGCGCCGCCGTCGGCGCCGCCTGTAACGTCGATGGTCAGCGTGCCGCCACCGCCCGGGGTGACGATGGCGCTGACAACGCTGTCGGTGTTGGCGATGAAGTTGCCGGCGTTGGCGTGGTCGAGGTCGAGCGAGGCGAGGGTGGTCGCGCTGCCCGAGTTATCGCTGAGGATGGCGTAGTTGCTGGTGTTGCCGTCGCCGAACTTCCGGCCGCCGTAGAGCGTGACCTCGTACTGCAGCGACGGGTCGAGGTTGAAGATGTCGAACCGCGGGTTGACGAAATAGTCGACCGCGGCCTCGCCAACGGCCAACTCGCCCAGGCCCGCGCCGAGGCCGGGCAGTGACGGGTCGCCGAAGCCGCTGCCATCGGTCAGCGGGCCGTTGAACGAGTCGGTGCCGTCGAGCCGGCTGAAGCCGAGGTTCACTCCGGTCCCGGCGCCGGTCGAGTCGACGAGGTTCGTGTTGAACACGAACGAGTCGAGCGAGTTCCAGCTGTTGCCATTGGTGTCTGGACCCGGCACGCTGAAGCCGCGGAACGTGGCGTCGGTGCCGAAATCGATAAGTATGAGCTGGCCCGAGGCGGCACCCGCCAGCGAGCCGATCGCCACGGCGATCAGGGTCTTGCGAACTGTGGTCATGTCTATCTCTCCCTTTGGACGGCTGCGACCGCCCAATGTCTCACGAATCCACCAAACTATAGCATCTTTGCATTCTTTCACCAAGGGCGAATGTGGGCTTGCGATCGGTTCCGGCGAGGCCGACAAGTCCGTTCACCGAGGGACGATGAGGGTGATGCCCTCGCCAGCGGAGCCTCGCGCGACGAACTCGGTGCCTGCGCCGAGAACCCGAACGACAACAGAACGATCAATGGCGGGCATGGAACCGCCCATCGGATCGCGCCACACACGGACCGTGTCGCCCTGCCGCTGGGCGAGGAACCGGGTCCGCCGGTACTCGCCCTGCGTGTAGCCCCAGCCCTCGCCGGCGTCTTCGTACAAGACGCCTTCCGCCCGGCCCTCGTGATCGAGCGCCACCAGCAGCGTCAACTCGTCGGTCTGGTTGGGCGTGTCGCCCACGAACTGAATCACCGGGCCCGTCGGCACGATCGCGCCCGGACGCAGGTAGAGCTCGGGCTGGTCCGGGTCGTCGCTGTCACGGCCCGCGCCGTCGAAGTCTGGGAAGTCGAACGCTCGCCACGGCACGCCGTTCGTGTTCGTCGGCAGCTCGTGCACGCTCGTGCGCTCAAGGTCCGTCTGCACGGCAACGAGGATGTCACTGCCGATCAGAAACGAGTCGTCCTCGTCGCGCAGCCGCTGGTCGGCGGGGTCGGCAAAGAACGTGGGTCTCGCGATGGGCATGCCTGTGCGGCTCGACTCCTCGAACAGCGTGTAGAAGTACGGCAGCAGGCGGTAGCGCCGCTCGAGAGCCCGACGCGAGGTGGCCTCGACTTCGGGCCCGAACGACCAGGGCTCTTTGTCGATGTTGCCCGTCTGTGTGTGACCGCGTGCGAAGGGCAGCAGCGCACCGAATCCCATCCACCGCGAAAACATCTCGGGCGTTCCCGCATCGATAAACCCGCCGATGTCCGGCCCCGCGAAAGGCTGGCCCGACAGGCCAAGGTTCAGGGTCATGGGGATCGATGTGTCGACGTGGAACCAGTTCGACGTATTGTCACCCGTCCAGGTCGCGCCATAGCGGTGCCCGCCCATGAAGTTGGCCCTGCTCAGCACGAAGGGCCGCTTGTTGGGGTTCGCCGCCATCACGCCTTCGCGCGTCGACTTGATCATCAGCATGCCGTAGACGTTGTGGTACTTGGCGTGCGTCCCCGGCCCGCCCAGGTCGGTATCGGCGCGGTACAGGTTGCTCTCGGGGAAGGTCGTGGCCTCGACGATCTCGTTGTTCTCGTCGCGGATAAACGTCGTGGGCTCGTTCATGTCGTTCCACACGCCGTCGATGCCCATGGCCATGTAGTCCTCGTAGAGCCCGCCCCACCACTCGCGCACCTCGGCGATGGTGTAGTCGGGGAAGACAACGTCGCCGGGCCAGACGTTGCCGATGTACGTCTCGCCGTCGGCCGTCTTGACCCAGGCGTCGATCTCTGTGCCCTGGTCGTAGACGAAGTACCCCGACTCGTTCTTGATGCCCGGGTTGATCATCCAGGCGTTGGCGAAGCCTCGCTCGTCGAGCCAGGCGTTCAGGCCAGCTGGATCGGGGAACTTCTCGGGGTCGAACGTGAACGAGCGGAAGCCGTCCATGTAATCGATGTCCATCCAGATGACATCGCACGGGATATCGCGGTCGCGGAAGCCCTGGGCAATCTCCTTGACGCGCGTGTCGGGGTAGTAGCTGTACCGGCACTGGTGGTAGCCGATGGCCCACTTGGGCGGCATGGTGATAGTGCCGGTGATCGCGCCGAGCTGGGTGACGACCTCCTGGGGCGAGTCGCCGTCGATGACGATGACCGGGTGCGCCGGGCCCTCGGACTCGAAGCGGATGCCATCGGTCAGGTCGATGAACACGCGATGGGTGGAATCGGCCAGCACGCCGAAGGCCGACCCGTCTTCGCGGACGGCGAGCACCCACGGGTGCGATGTGTAGAGCGGTGAATCGTCTTGGTAGCCGTACGCGTCGGTGTTCCAGTGCTCGGTGCGCCGGCCATTACGGAGCAGGTCGCCCGCGGCCTGCCCTGTGCCGTAGAGGCTCGTGCCGGGCTCGATACCGACTTGGCTGACGAAGCGACCATCTTCGGTGGCGAAGCTGACCTCGACCGGGAACGCCGCGGGCACATCACCGATCGCGGGCATGGGAGATTCGAGCGAGAACGACGGCACCATGGCATCGCGAGCAGCCTGGCTGGCGTGGAAGCGAGCGATGTCTTCGGCGATCAACTCACCGACGGGCTGGCCGGCGGCCGCGAGACTGACGAGGCTGCCGCTGACAGCCGGCACGCCGAGAAGCGAACGAAACATAAACAATCTCGAAGATCCGGGGTGCTGCATGGTGCGAACTCGCCTGTTTGAGGGGTTGTTTGCCAACAAAGACAACGGAAGACCGTTGCATTTTATAGCATCAATGCTGTAGAATGCAACAAGCGGGGACCGAAACCCGCGCCGATGTCGCTGGAGTACACCCCTTCGCTCTGAATCGATTTTGCTGACGCTAAATGGAGAGATGACCATGATTCGCGCCACCACCGTTGCCGCGGCCGCCCTGCTCGTCGCGGGTTCCGTCCACGCCCAGACCTACCGCATCGACCTGACCAACTCGAGCAACCAGACCGCCAGCCCCGACACCTTCGGCAACACCTGGAACAACTATCTGCCCGGCACGTTCCTCTCCGGTCTGTTTGACACCGATGGCAACGTCTCGGGTGGCGGCGACTTCTTCACCGGCCTGGGCTTCGGCGGCACCACACCGATCGGGACCAGCCTCGGCATGGGTGAGGGTCTGGCCAATCCCGACGTGAACTTCCTCGGCGAGCTTGCCATTCCAGAAGCCACCGAGGACCACCACTTCCGCTTTGCAGACACCCTCGGCTACGAGATCTCGAACCTCGACCCGAACGCCACCTACACGATCCGCATGTTCGGGAGCCGACTCGACGGATTCAACCTGCTCACCAACGACTACAGCATCGAGGATGCCAGCGGCACACGCACCGCGATGATCACCATCGGCGGGCCCAACACAGGCTCGGACGGCGCGTCGTTCACCAACGACTTCGAGATCGTCGAATTCACCAATGTCCAGCCGCGGATCGACGACAACAACGTGCGGGTCTCGGCTGATGTTGTCGATGGCACGTTCGCCGTCATCAGCATCATCGAGATCGAGACCGAGGGCGCTCCTGCCCGACTGTGTGCTGATCAGAACGCCGACGGGCTCGTCACTCCCGCCGATTTCAACGGCTGGATCATCAACTTCAACAACGGTGATCTGCGGGCCGACACGAACCAGGACGGGCTCGTGACCCCCGCCGACTTCAACGGCTGGATCCTCGCATTCAACCAGGGTACTGGCGGGCCGACCTGCACGCCGTAATCACAGCCAAAGCCTGAGACTCCTGAACGCCCCCGTGCCGCCTCGCCGCGGCACGGGGGTGTTTCATTTTCTCGTGACTCGGGTTCGTGACAGCGCTTACGGCGCGGGTTGCGTCGTTTCGCCGACAAACAGCGACGGGGCCGCGGGCACAATGAGTCGCTCGCCCTTCCAGCCGGTGCTCTCACGCTTGAACCACTCGAACACATCGGCCAGCATCGGCTCGATGTCGGGAAACTCGAGCCCGGTGATCGAGGGGCTTCCGTACCGACCCGGGAACTCAATGTTCATCGAGCAGACGGCGATGTCATGCCCCACTTCGATGCCGCGGTCGCGCAGGGCGCGAACGGCGCCGACGGCTGTGGGATACGTCGTGCACACCAACGCGTCCGGCAGCGACTCCGACTGAGCGGCCAGATCCAGCACGACGCGGTGCGCCGACTCAATCGGATCCTCGAAGGGCTCAACCGGGTGATCCCACGACTCGCCCTCGGCGCCCTTGCTCTCGATCCAACTCCGCCAGCACGCGAGCCGCTGGAGGATCTCGTCGTTGTGCCCCTGCGTGTTCAGGCAGCCGATGCGTCGGCGGCCGGTGTCCCACAGGTGGTCAAAGAGCTCTCGGAAGTGCTGCTCGGCGAAGAGCCGGATCGAGGGAATCCCGTGATCCGACATATCGGCATCGAAAAACACGACCTTGCTGTTCGGGCCGGTGAATGTCTCGATCAGGTGGTTGGGCAGCTCCTCGGTGCTCGGAATGATGAAGAGCCCATCGGCACCCTGGATCGCCTCGGTGATGATCGAGTCGTACCAATAGGTGTACTCGATGGTGCGGAGCCGCACGCGATGCTCGGTTGCGATCCGCCCGATCTCGATCCGGCAGCGAGCCAGATGTGAAGATGGGTACGCGGGCACGAGCAGCACGGCCGAAGCGACCGCGTGCTGATCGCGATAGGCCGGGTGCACGATGAGGGTGCCGTTGGGCCGGCGGGCGAGAACCCGCTCATCGATGAGCTCGGTAACCGCCTTCCTGGCGGTCATGTAGCTCACCCCGGTCTCAGCCGCGATCTTCCGCTCACCGGGGAGGTCGCGCGCGACGTATTCGCCGGCGAGGATCCTCGCCTGCAAGACGTCCTTGACCTTCGTGTAGACAGTTGTGCGTGCCATCAGCCCTCTACGACAGACCCGCGCCACGCCGATCAAGCAAGCGTCTCACGGGCACGATAACCCCGTTCAGAGCACCGCATCTCGCCTCTTCGGCACGAATGCGTTGCTTATTCATAGCATTTACACTATACTTGTTTCTCGTCCCGAGTCAATGGCCCGCCTGCATGCTGAGGTACCGCTGGATGATCGATCGCTTCGTGCTGCCTGTGGGTCTCATCGTCGCAGCATCGGCCGGCTCGCTCGCGGCCCAGCCGTACCTGGGCGATGTCACTCGATGGACGACCCAGGATGCCCTCGATCCGATCCCTGCCGGCGGCGTCGTCTTTGTCGGCAGCTCAAGCATCCGGCGATGGGAGCAGCTCACCCGCGACTTCAACGATTATCGCGTAGTCCAGCGTGGCTTCGGCGGTTCGCAACTCGAGGACCTGAACTTCTGGGTCAACGAGCTGGTGCTGTCGTATCAACCCACCGCCGTCGTCGTGTGGTCGGGCACCAACGACCTGAGCTCAGGCGAGCCGGCGATGGAGGTCTTCAACGATTACCTGACGTTCGTCGGGTTGGTGCAGGCGCAGCAGCCGAACGTCGAGATCTTCTATCTAGGCGTCACGCCGACTCCGGCCAACGACTCGACGACCATCGAGCGCGACACCGCCAACGGGCTGATCGAGGCCGAGACGCTGACCGACCCGAGGCAGCACTACATCGACCTGCCGACGCCCTTCTACGCGCTCAATCCGCCCGCAGACCCCGACTTCACCGCGTTGTACGTCGACCCGGTGCACCTGAACCGAGCCGGCTATGACCTGTGGACGACGATCGTCAGGCCAGCGGTTGAAGCGGTCGTGCCGCCCAACCGTGTGTTCACGCCCAATCCGCTCACGCTCCAGCCCGGTGAGGTGCTCTACTTCGATTTCGGTCCAAGCAACGCTCAGGACGGCACGCCCACTGTCGGCCCCGACGCGAACGGGAATGTCTGGAACAACTGGGTACCGGCCGAGGGCGGCGTCGCGATCAACGCGGGCGAGCACATCGGCGATCTGGTCGATAGCACCGGCGCGAACACCGACATCGGCGTGGTCATCACGGGTGGGTTCATCTCCAACGGGCTCGTCAACGGCGGGCTGACCTCGCCCGACCCGGCGCTGCTGGGAGATCTGGCTGTTGCCACGGCTACGCAGGACTACTTCTACAGCGAGGCCGACGACCTGAACGGCGGGGGCAACGACGACGTGCCGGGCGGCTTCATGCTCACCGGGCTGGACCCCTCGTTCGTCTACGAGTTCACCTTCTTCGGCTCGCGCACGCTCGGCAGCGAGGTCCGCGAGACCGAGTACCGCGTCTTCGGCGCGACCGAGGGCGTGGCGGTGCTGCAAACGACCGGCCCAGGACTCGGCAACGACGGGGTGTACAACGGCAACGATGACTCGGCCGCCGTCATCTCGGGCATCGTGCCCGATGAATTCGGCCAGGTGTTCGTCGATCTCACGCTCAAGCGGGGACTGTTCGCGTACATCAACGCGATGCGTGTCGAGGTCGTGCCGCTCGCGGTGGCGGCAAGCCCCGTTGACGCCGTCGTCGATACGGGCGGCACGCTGAGTTTCTCGGGTGAGATCGTGGGAAGCCTCCCGGGCATCAGCCTGCGATGGGAACGAGACGGAGTGCCACTGGTTGATGATGGGCGTATCACCGGCAGCACGACGAGTGCGCTGACGATCGCGAATGCCACGGTGCTCGACTCGGGGATGTACCGGCTGGTCGCAACGGCGTCGGGCGAGACGGTCGAGTCGGGCATCGCAATCGGTGGCGTGCGGCTGCCGGGCGGCGACGGCTCGGATTTTAACAACGACGGAACCGTGGACACGCAGGACGTGATCGATTTCCTGCAGGCGGTTGAGTGACGAATGGAGCGAGGTCGGCATCCGATGCGACGGGTGTGCGAAGAACGATGGCAGAGCCCCGCCCGGTCTCGGCGGACGGAAGGAGTCGCGGATGCTGATTCGTGAAGTACAGTCCCTCGTCGCTGCGGCGGCGATCGCGGCAAGCGCCACGGTGGATGCTCAGACCTTCCTGATCGATATGGGCCCGTCGTCCAATCCGACCGCCAGCCCGGACGTGAACGGCAACCAGTGGAACAGCTTCGCGCCGGGCCAGTTCTTCCGCCTGCGTGACACCGGCGGCGCGACCTCGGCCGGGGCGACGCCCGTTGGTATCGGTTTCGGCGCGACGACGCCCGTCGGCCAGAGCCCCGCGACCGGCGAGGGGCTGGCCAGCCCCGACCAGGCGTTGCTCGGTGACCTGGCGATCCAGAGCGCGACCGAGGACTTTGTCTTTCGGAGCGACGACGGCGTCGGCGCACCAGAGAACCTGCGGTTCGAGTTCTCGAACCTCGATCAGTCGCTGGTCTACACCATCCGCGTATTCGCCAGCCGCGTCGCGGGCAACGTGCGCGAGACCGAGTACACGGTCTCGGGCGGCAACGGGTCGCAGTCGGCCTCGATCCCGACCAGCAACAACACCCAGGACTTCGCGATCATCGGGGGAGTCACCCCCACCGCCGCGGGCGTGATTGTGCTCGATGCGATCGCCCTCCAGGGCGGGTTCTGCTACATGAACGTCGTCGAGCTCTCGGTGGGACAGGCGTTGGAAATCCCAGCGCAGCCCGTGGGCACGATCACCGACGCTGGCGGCGAGCTGAGCTTCAGCGCCACGGTTACGCCGGCGATGGGCGTCTCGCTGCAATGGGAGCGCGACGGCGTGCCGCTGGTGGACGACGGGCGGATCGCGGGCGCGACGTCCGACACCCTGACGATCGACCCCGCCGAGCTCGGCGATGTGGGCGTGTACCGCCTGGTCGCCGACGGTGGCGGCAGCTCGCTCATCTCGGACGAGGTCGTTGGCGTCGTCCGCGCCTCTCCCCTGGGCCTGCCCGATTTCAACGCCGATGGCACGGTGGATTTCTTTGATGTGCTCGCGTTCCTCCGCGCGTTCGACGCGGTTGGCGGCTGACTGGTGCACGCACGTGGAAACGGAGATCGATCGACGATGACCCGTCCCTTCTTGACGCTCGCCGCCTCGCTGGTCTTCGCCGGCGCATCGCACGCTCAGACCAAGCTGCTCATGCACTACATGCCCTGGTATCAGACCGAGCCGTTCTCGGGCTACTGGGGGATTCATTGGGCCGGGCCCAACGACGAGTTCAACCCCAACGTGATCGCGCCCGACGGCCGGCCCGAGATCTACTCGCATTACGATCCGCTCATCGGGCCCTACGACTCGAGCGACCCGCACGTGCTCGAGTATCACCTGCTGCTCATGAAGCTCGCGGGCGTCGACGGCGTGATCGTCGACTGGTACGGGCTCAGCAACACGTTCGACTACCCACCCATCCACGCGGCAACCGAGATCCTCTTCGATGTCGCGGCCGAGTTCGATATGGAGTTCTCGATCTGCTACGAGGACCGGTCGATCCAGGCCCAGGTCAACACCGGCGCACTCAACCCCAATGACATCGGTTCGTACCTGCTCGGCGAGTTCCTGTGGATGCAGGCGAACTGGTTCACTGCGCCGCACTACACCAAGAAGGACGGCCGTCCGCTCCTGTTGAACTTCGGGCCGATCTACGTCACGAGCCCAGGGCCCTGGAACACGGGCTTCAGCCTGCTGAACCCGGTGCCGTACTTCTACGCGCTACACAACCTGTGGACACAACCCCAAGCCGATGGCGGGTTCACCTGGGTCCACTGGAGCGCGTGGGACGGCAGCCCGAGCGAAGCGCTCATCAAGTTCCGTCTCAACCAGATCCACAACGGCGTCTCGGGCGACCCCGACAAGGTCATCCCGTCGGCGCTGCCCGGGTTCAAGGACATCTACGAGCCGGGTGGGCGTTTCCCCTTCCTCGATCACAACAACGGCGAGACCATGCGCCAGTCGCTGGAGGTCGCGATCGACGGCCCGTGGGACATCGTGCAACTGGTCACATGGAACGACTTCGGCGAAGGCACCATCATCGAGCCGACGTTCGAGTTCGGCTACACGTTCCTCGAGGTCATCCAGCAAGAGCGCATCGAAGAGCTGGGATCGGCGTTCACGTTTACGCCCGACGATCTGCGGCTTCCGAAGAGGCTGTACGACATGCGCGTCGCGGGCACCGCGCCGCAGGCCACGCTCGACCAGGTCTCGGACCTGCTGCGCGATGGCGAGACCGCGCAGGCCCGCGCCCTGCTCGACCTGCTCGACGGCACGCTCGTGCTGCCCAAGCCGGGTGATCTGATCGTCGACGGCGGGGAGACGCTGGTGTTCACCTCCGCCCTGCCCGGCGGCGGGGCGGGGCTCGACCTGCAGTGGCTCCGTGACGGGGAGCCGCTGGCCGACGACACCCGCACCTCGGGATCAACCACCGAAACCCTGACGATAAGCCAGGCCCGGTACGACGACGCCGGCGCGTATGCGCTGCGCGTGTCGGTCGCCGGGAATCAGGTGGAATCGCCCGCCGCGATCGGGGGTGTTCGGCCCAGCCCGCTCGGGCCGGTCGATGTTGACGGCGACGGAGCCGTGACAGACGCGGACCGCGTCGAGTTTGTGCTCCAAGTTGAGACGGCTACGGGCGGCTGAGCCGCAACTGGGTCGCATGACCGCGTCGAAGAGCGGCTGCGCTGCCCCGTTCCATATCTATGCGTTTATCGATTGCAAATATTGGGTCTCCTGCAACAGATCCTGCTCAAATATGGAGCAGAGATGCTATATTATTGCATACCATGGTCGACTTCGCCCGAATGGACTCTTGAGAAGTCGCGAGTACAGCGGCGGCTGCGGTCACCGGACTGAACGGGAGATATCGGGATGCGGACTCACGCGAGCAGGCTTCGAGCGTTCACGCTGATCGAACTCTTGGTCGTCATCGCGATCATTGCGCTGCTCATCGGGATCCTGCTGCCCGCACTCGGCAAGGCTCGCAGCTCCGCGCGCAGCACAGTCTCGCTCACCAACCAGCGCCAGATCGCCACGGCGATGATCAACTACTCGGCCGACTTCAACGACTTCTTCCCGCCCAACCTCAACACAGAGATTCTCGATCCGGAAGACGGCAAAGAAGGTCGGCGGTGGTTCGATGACATCGTGCTCGGCGAGTACATCCCGTCGCAGGACAACGACGACCGGGGATTCAACCCGGCGGGCCTCGCTCGATCGACGGTCGGTGGCGGCGTGATGGTGTGCCCGAATCACGAGTTTGGCGGGCGGTCGTTCTCGATGAACTACTGGGCGTCGGCGTATGTCGGCACCCAGAACAACGAGCAGTTCGGACGAATCAAGCAGCCCGGAAGCGACTACCACGGCAACATGGAACTCGGACGCCGCTTCAAGGCCGATGTCGAGTTCTCCTCGAACGTCATGCTCGTCTCCGGTGCGTGGGGCAACTTCACGCCGGACGAAGAGCCCCCGGAAGGCCGGCTGTACTACACCAGCGAGACAGTTGGGTTCCAACGGCTTCCGGGGCAGCGCTTCGGGCTGCAGGACGACCCGCAGGTCCTGCCGGGCCCAGCCAACGAGGGCAACTGGCAGGACTTCCCGCCCCCGGAGCTCGAGAGCAGCCCGATCAACATCCGCTCGTACATCCCCTACTACCGGCACCCGCAGCGACGGTCTAACACATTCGCACTCGAAGGCAAGGGGCAGTTCGCCTTCGCCGACGGCAGCGCGCGAGGCTTCGATCACGCAAACCTCGTCAACGAGACCGACCAGACCAGCAGCTACAAGGTGCTGTGGACGCCGTTCGACCAGCGCGTCGAGCGTGATCGCCGCGGGACGGGCCAATAACGCGAGCCTCGGCGGCCTGTGTTTCGCATCGAGGTCATGTCCCAGGCGGAATCGCGCCACGGTCTGGCAAACGCGTCGATATGATTGCGACGTGCATCGCATGGAGGTCACACGCAGGTCGGCGATCGGGCTGATGGGAGCGTCGGCCGCGGGTCTCGTGCTGTTCGGGCCGCGTGCCGACGACGATGTACCCACAGACCGCCTCGTGCTGAACTACTGGGAGAAGTGGACGGGCTTCGAAGGTGTGGCGATGCGTGAACTGGTTGACGAGTTCAACCGCACGCAGGACCGGCTCTTCGTGCGGTACCTCGCGGTGAACTCGATCAATCACAAGGCGATGATCTCGATCGCGGGCGGCGCGCCGCCGGACGTCATCGGGCTGTGGAGCTTCAATCTGCCCGCCTATGCCGAAGCCGGGGCGCTGCTGCCGATGGACGATCTGGCAGCCTCGGCGGGCCTGACACCCGACCGCTGGATCGATAGCGTCCGCCCGCTGCTTCGGCACGAGGGCCGCCAGTGGGCGATGATGACCACCTGCGGGTCGCTCGCGCTGTATCTCAACCTCGATGTACTCGAGTCCGCCGGCGTTGATCCCGCGTTTGAACCTCGAACGATCAAGGAACTCGATGATCTGAACGATCGCGTGACTCTGAGGTCGTCACGGGGGTCGATCCAGCGCATGGGCTTTGTCCACACCGAACCGGGCTGGTGGTCGTGGATGTGGGGCTTCCAGTTCGGCGGCCGCCTGCTCAACGAGTCTGGCGACCCAACCGCAACCGACGCCGGCAACGCAGACGCCTACGGCTGGGTGCGCTCATACCCGGATCGCTTCGGAGCCGAGAAGTTGCTCTCATTTCAGTCTGGCAACGGTTTCTACGGCACAGCACAAAACGCCTTCCTGCAAGGCCGCGTCGCCTCGGTGGTGCAAGGACCTTGGCTGGCAAACCTCATCGAGGTGTACGCGCCGAATCTGCGATACCGCGTGGTGCCCGTGCCCGTCGCCGAGGCGGTCTACGACCCGGACGCGCCGGTGGGCCTATTCGACGGGGACGTGGTGGTCATACCCCGCGGCGCAGCGCACCCGGAGGCCTCGTTCGAGTTCATCGCTTGGCTCCAGAATCGCGCGCGGCTCGAGCGACTCGCGCTCGCGCACCGCAAGAACACACCGCTTCGCCAGGCGTCGGCCGGTTTCTTCGAGCGTCACCCGAACCGATCGATTCGCGTGCACCGTCGGCTGGCATCGAGCCCCCGGGCTTTCGGCGTGCCACGCACGCGGGTGTGGCCTCGGTACGAGGCAGAGTTTGATACCTCGTTTGAGTCGCTTTGGATCGGCCGCCTCTCAGCCGACGACATGCTCGCGCGCGTACAGACCGCGATCGAGCAGGAAACGGAGTTCGCGCGTGCCCGTCGAGGCGCTCGCGCCGACGTATGACATCCAGCCGATCGTCCCTATGGCTCCGGATGCTCTGGGTGGCTCCGTGGATGGTGGGTCTTGCCCTGTTCTACGCGGTGCCTCTGGCAATGAGCCTCTTCTTCAGTCTGACCGACGCGACGATGATCGAGCCGCCTCGCTTCATCGGTCTCGACAACTACGCCGCCCTCGCCCGTGACCGTGTGTTCTGGCGATGCGTGGCCAACACGGCCATCTACGCGGCCGTGGCGATCCCGCTCGCCATGATACTTTCGCTCTGGCTCGCCGCTCTGCTGAGCACGCGCCACGCACTTGCCAAGCCCGTGCTGCTGCTCGTCTTCGCGCCGACCGTCGTACCCCTGGTCGCGGCCTCCATGATCTGGCTCTGGATCTTCAACTCCGATCACGGCCTGCTGAACATGCTGTTCACAGCAGCCGGCGCCACCGGCCCCAACTGGCTCACCACGCACGGCTGGGCCATGTCGGCACTGATCATCATGAGCCTCTGGAGCGTCGGCCAATCAGTCGTGATCTACCTCGCGGCGCTGCGTGACGTGCCGAGGCCCCTGATCGAATCGGCCTCGCTCGAGGGCCTGGGCCGATTCCGCCGCTTTGTGCATGTTGTGCTACCCACGATCGCGCCGGCAATCCTGTTCAACGCAATCATCCAGACGATCACCGCCTGGCAGGTCTTTGCAGCGCCGTACATCATGACCGGAGGTGGACCGGATCGCTCGACGTACTTCTATTCACACTACGTCTATGACCAGGCCTTTGTGTTTCAGCACATGGGCTACGCGGCGACCCTCGGGTGGGTGCAGTGTTTGTTGCTGGCTGTGTGCATCGGCGCCGTTTACCTGTGTTGGCGTCGGCTGGGAGACCTTCGATGAAGGCCGCCCACCCGACCAGTTCTCGCCGCCGTCGCGTCTGGCCGTGGGTGAACGGAGCGTGCCTGAGTCTCGTCGGACTCGTCTTTGCGTTGCCACTGGCGTGGATGCTCGTGACGTCGTTTCAGTCGGAGACTGACGCTTTGTCGCCCGGGCTTGACCTCCCGATCGACCGCCCCGCGGCGATCATCAGTCAGGCGCACCAGAACTACCGCACCGTCCTCACAGACGAATCGGTCAACTTCCCACTGCTGTTCCGCAACACCATCATCGTCGTTTCGCTCGGTGTGACCGGCACGGTGGTATCCAGTACGATTGTGGCCTATGGCCTGGCCCGCGTCCGCCTGCCGGCCCGCCGCGCCATGCTCGCCATGACCGTGGTGGCAATGCTGATACCGTTCCCGCTGCTCATGGTGCCGCAGTTCATTCTCTACGCCAAGCTCGGCTGGATCGGTACGTTCCTCCCTCTGTTCGCGCCATTCTGGTTCGGCAATGCGTTCAGCATCTTCCTGATGTATCTCTTCTTTCGGTCGCTTCCCGCTGAACTGGAAGAAGCAGCACAGCTTGACGGCTGCTCGGCTTGGACGTGTTTCACACGAGTCGCACTGCCGCTTTCGAAACCAGCGATAGCGGTGATCGCGCTGCTTCACTTCACCTTCATGTGGAACGACTTCCTTGCGCCGCTTGTCTTTCTGGTGGATCGCGACATGTTCACGGTTGCGCTCGGACTGCACTTCTACCAATCCCGCGCAGGGCAGACGCCCTGGACGCTGCTCATGGCGGCCAGTGTTCTCACGATGCTGCCCGTGCTGATGATCTTCGTGCTCGCGTTACGCACGTTCCTTGTCAGTACGTCGGCCTTCCGGCATGCTTCGCCTGAAACCCGATCCACCTCGCCGGGCCGGGCGTCGACATCACATCGCACTGCGGGCAGAGGCGCACATTAACCGCGTGGGCACGGAGCACGTGCTGCCTCGCAGGGATCTAGAAGGCCCGCTCACAGGACACCGACTTGCCCAGCTCATGGCCTGCTGGCCAACGCCATCAACAGCCGCGAGGCAAGCGATCATGGGCCTGGCAGAGCATTAGATCTGCCGCGGATGATTCGCGTCGACGTGGCCAGACACTGCATACGCCCTGATCCAGAGGTCGCTATCGCAGGGTGTGACCCGATCAGGTGTTGCCACCTCATCGATCGCAGGGTTGCCACGAGTCGGCAGGATCCAGCAGTTCAATCTGGCGACGAATGCTGGATAGCACCGTCCACGCAACACGACATTCCGCAGCCCTTTCGACCCGAGCGCGGTCCCGCTACCGTGCCTGCGAGATTCCTGCAGATGCGGAGCAAGTACTGGCGACTTGTCAGCAACCTGGTGCAGGCACAACTGAATGGAACGGTCGGGCTCGGGCCTCATCCGCTTCTACACATCATGGAGAACATCCGTGAGCGAATTGGGAACTGCTCCGTACATCTCAGGCAACTCGAGGGAGCATCTGAAGCCGAGAGTGCCAGCGATGATCTCATCGGTCAGTTGATCGAAGGTGAAATCGCGGAGATCGCCGAGGCCCCGGAGTGGGCGGAGGCCAAACGCCGGAAGGGCGAACGGTTCATCGCTCGAGCGCGGCTGGAGCTGGCCCGCAAACTGCGGCTCTCTTGTCGGTGGCTTCACAAGGAAGTCATGGCCGGGCGCATCCCGTCGCTCAAGGCGGGCAAGCAGAGGCGGTTCAGTATCCCGCCGTTGAGCGAGCCCTAGCCGAACGGGCCGGCGGCGAGGAGCACGGGAAGGGGGTGCGGCATGACATCCCCCTCGGACCATGACCAACGCGCCCCTTCGCCGGCAAGCATCGGGGGCACCGAATCGAATCGCTCGGAGCTTACCACACCTCTGCTCATGGGCGAGCCTGACGCGGCCCGCATGCTGAGTATCTCACGGCGCAAGCTCTTCGACCTCCGCAAACACGGGGTGATGCGAGCCAGGCTCATCGACGGCCGAGTGCTCTCCAGCGTCCGCGAGTTCGAGCGATGGGTGGACGCGGGCTGCCCCCTCCCCACCGCCGACGGCGAGGGGGTGGCGCGAACGGCACACGACGACACGCCGGAAGCGGTGCAGGCCCGCTGGGAGCTGCGTCAAACTTTCAGCCCGTTCGATCGGGAACGCTATCACGCCGAAATGGACGCTGCCGAACGCAGGCACGGCCGCCGGCCCGATACCGGCCCAGCTACAGGCGACAAGGAAAGTGGATCACGACACCCAGGCCGCGCCCGGATGACGATGCGCAGGCGGTGCCGCGATGACCGGGACGCTCTATGTTTGCGAGACGACCGACGACTACGACCGCCACGCCAAGCTCGGCAGGCGGGCCGTGCTGCAATCGGACTTCAAGAACGGCTCACTGATCGAAGCATCCCGGATCGTTCTGACTGGCGGCGACACCGGCAAGCTCCGCGGGTACATCGCTAAGCGCTATGACGACGGCAGCAAGCTCCTGCTGCCCAGCAAGAAGTCGCTGGGTCCGGCTCTCCCCTGCACTCGCTGCCGCCCTCAGGCCGCTGGCCCTTCGCACTCCGAGAGGGCATTCGCTGTTTCCCCAGATCGCCCCATCGTCGCTGGGAGGGCCCTCGAGCCCCATGAACATCGCGCTGCTGCTTCGTGCAGACCTTGAAGCGATCGGCATACCGCATACGACCGCAGCCGGCACGTACGACTGTCACGCCATGCGAAAAGACTGCGTAACTTGGCTGTTCGAGCGAGGCGCGAATGAGTCGGATGTTCAGAAGCAGATTGGCCACAAGCCTGGCTCAAGGCTGACACGTGGCGTGTACGAAACGAAGGAAGAAGAGAGTTCGCGACGTGCGCTTCGCTCAGCCGTAGGCGTTTGATGGGGCAGAAGCTGCCACGCCTCTTGCATGCGCGGCATACGGATACCGTCGCACCGACGATCCTCAGGCATTTGCACTGAAGCAGACCGGCCTCTGAGGCTTTCCTTAAAAGTCAGGCAGTACGACGTGTACGAGCAGCTGCAGCGTGTGAAACCGGCCTAGCTCATTCAAGTCTATTGACGATGAGATCGCCTGCGAAAAGACGATTCAGGGATGAGCACGCACGGAAAAGATGTGAATCGAAGCCAAATCAGAGCAAAGGCCAGTTCTCAAGCAGGGTTTCCAAGAGCTTCGCCATTCCAGTAATGCGAAGTAGCCAGCCGAGGGCCCCCAGCCTTCTCTTGGAAATGATCCCTTGAAGAATCTGAATGCGAAGCCAACGCCTAGCTTCTCGCTCGTCCATACGCCCGTCTTGGATCTCTGACTCAAGCAACTGCTGAATAGGCTCCAAGTCCTCAAGAAGCTGCTGTGCGTCAGCTGGGGAAAGTATCGCCAGGATTAATCGTACCGGTGGCTTGAAATCAAGCTCCTTTTGGATGGGCCCTGAAGCACCATCAGACTGTGAAGACGGCTGAATACGTTGTCCATCCTCGTGATCGACGTGCGCAACCCAGGGTTTAGCGGAGGGCTGCCAGTGGCGCTCCCACTCCGCATCTTCGGCAAACCAGTGAGATCGTTGTTCAAGCACCTCGAAAGGCCAGTTGTAGGGATGACCTCCTACGGCTTCGGCCAACCCGGGATAGGGCTTTTCCAAACCGAGGCTCATTGCCACTGCTGCATCGGCAAGAGTGCATAGTCCTTGGTCAGAAGCGTTGCCTTCATGTACTTCAGATTCTGGAGAGCCACATGGCGGGACCTGATCGATAGATGACTCATACGTGGTCATGCCGTCCCCCCAGCCAGATTACCCCGCAGATCCGCCGATGAACTATCACTTTGAGAACCAAGGAACTCGCTAAGTGCCTCACGACCCGCGTTCTTGATGAAGTACAGCCGAGGTTGTCTCCCGGTCTTGGGATTGCGCTCTCCCCAGTCTGTTCCCACGAGGTGTTTGTCCTGCATCCGCTTGAGCTGCGTGTAGATCCCGCCAAGCGCCAGTGGCGTGCCACGCCGATGAGCGTCCGCAAGAATCTGACCCGCACTCTTGGGCTCTGTCGCCATGCAGAACAGGATGGTGACCCATTTGGGTTCCGGACGCCTGTTGGTACTCATGGAATCCTCCTGCCAAACCTCGGGAATCTTTCCGAATTGTAAGTTAACTTACTACTTTGGCCAAGGCATGTCAAACGCCCAGCTTCAAGCACTGCACCATGTCGCGGCGGCCGAAGCTGGGGAATTGATCAGTAACGAGCAACCACATCCATGCAGATGGCAATCGAGTAGCTTACCGAGTAGCAGAAGGGAAATGACAACCCGCTACCTCCAGAAACACAATGATCGCAATCCACCTCGTCAACGGAGGTGGGTTTCGGGCTGTAAATCACGGTGTTTCAGCGTCTTGCGAGTTCGATGTTGTCTGCTGAAGGCTGATGATGTAAATGGGCGCAACAGGACTCGAACCTGTGACCTCTGCCATGTGACGGCAGCGCTCTAGCCAACTGAGCTATGCGCCCGGCTCGCCGAGCATAGCCCGGGCGGGCGAGGATCGTCCATCACACGCAGCCCGAGCGGCCTACGATCCGTCCTGTCGGTGATCGGCCGACGGACGCCCGGGTTCGTGGTGTGGGCCTGGGCAGGACTGCTGAGAGACCCGCGGCTTAGGCCGCACCCAAGCGCCCTTGGGCCGTGGCGACGGGCCACCCCGGAGATCCGGGTCCCGCCGATCCGCCCCGGCCGGTGTCGCTGAAAGGACCCCTGACATGGCTGACTCCAGCCCGAACTCCCTCGTCCAAGACCTCATCGAGGCCGGCATCCACTTCGGTCAGCGCGCCAGCGGCTGGAACCCGAAGATGCAGGCCTATATCTACGGCAAGCGCAACGGCATCCACATCATTGACATCAAGGAGACCATCAAGGGCCTCCTGCTTGCCAAGAAGTACATCGTCAAGACTGTTGGCGGCGGCAAGGACGTGTGCTTCGTCGGAACCAAGCGCCAGGCACGCAGCATCCTCGAGCAGTACGTCCCCGATGTCGGGATGCACTACGTCACGGAGCGCTGGCTGGGCGGCACGCTGACCAACTTCCGCACCATCCGCAGCCGCCTGAAGCGTCTCGAGGAACTCGAGGCGATCGAGGCCGAGGACAACTTCCAGAGCTACTCCAAGAAGATGGAGAGCCAACTCCGCCGCGAGAGCCGCAAGATCAAGCGGAACCTTGACGGCATCCGCCGCATGGACAAGCTCCCCGGCGCGATGGTCATCATCGACGTCGCCCGCGAGCAGACCGCCCTCCGCGAGGCACGCAAGCTGGGTATCCCCACCATCTGCCTGATCGACACCGACGGCGACCCCGCGATGGCGGACATCCCCATCCCGGGCAACGACGACTCGATGCGCTCGATCGACGTCGTGATCCGCGAGCTCTGCAAGGCGGTCGCCGAAGGCAAGCAGCAGCGGACCGAGCAGCCCGAGGCCGAGACCCAGGCGGACGATCAGGGCGAGCAGCCCCAGCGTCCCCGTCGGGGCAGCCGCCGGTCGCAGTACCGCGGCGAGGCCTCCGCGTCGGCGACCGAGGAGTCGCCCCGCCCGGCCGCCGACGCCCCGGCACCGGCCCCCGCCGCCGAGTAACCCGGTGGCGGAGACCCATCGTCTCTGCCACGCGACCAATCCAGAGATACACAGGCACGGGGGCTGGAAGCCTCCGCCACCGAATCCCCCTCACGACCGAACGATTAACCGGAGCAGAGAACGATGGCTGACATCAGCGCGAAGGACGTGATGGCCCTGCGGAACAAGACCGGCCTCTCGATGATGGAGTGCAAGAAAGCACTCGTCGAGACCGGCGGCGACCAGGAGGCCGCGGAGGACTTCCTCCGGAAGAAGATGAAGGGCAAAATGGAGACCCGCAGCGACCGCGTCGCGGGCGAGGGCCGGGTCGCTGTCTCGGTCAACGATGCCGGTGCCACGATCGTCGAGATCCGCGCCGAGACCGACTTCACGGCCAAGAACGATCAGTTCATCGCCGCGACCGACAAGGTCGCCCAAGCGGCGCTGGCCGCCGGCGAGGGCCCGGTCGAGCCGACCGACGACATGAAGGCGACCATCGACGAGATCCGCATCTCGACCGGCGAGAACGCCTCGATCGCCCGGATCCGCAAGGTTGCCAAGGCCGACGGCGACGTCTTCGGTGCGTACGTGCACCACGACGGCAAGACGGGCGTGCTTCTCCACGCGAACGGTGATGTGGGCGATGATGTGCTCAAGCAGGTGTGCATGCACGTGACCGCGGCGGTCCCGCGTCCGCTCGGCGTCACCCCCGACGAGATCCCCGCCGATCTGGTCGAGAAGGAGCGGAAGTTCCGCGTCGAGCAGGCCGTCGAGAGCGGCAAGCCCCAGGAGATCGCCGAGAAGATGGTCGAGGGCGGCATGCGCAAGTTCTACTCCGAGATCGCCCTGCTCGAGCAGGACTTCGTGATGGATCCGTCGAAGAAGATCAAGGATCTCATCGGCGACGCCAGCATCAAGGCCTTCTACCGCTGGCAGGTCGGCGAGGAGGCCTGAGCCAGGCGGGTACTCTGATTCCCAGCGAAGGGCGTCCGAAGCCGGACGCCCTTTCTCGTGCGCCCGCCGCGCGTTTTTGCTACATTCCCATCCGAGACACAGGAGACCCCCGATGGCCTTCACCGCCCAGCCCGGCGAGCGCTACACCATCCGGCAGAAGATCCTCAAGATCTTCGGCGCAGCCTTCCACATCTACGACGCGCAGGGCCAGGTCATCGGCTACTGCAAGCAGAAGGCGTTCCGCTTCCGCGAGAAGCTGATCCTCTATACCGACGAATCGAAGTCGGAAGAGCTGTTCACGATCGAGGCCCGCACGATCCTCGACTTCGGCACGACCTACGACGTCGATGGCGCCGACGGTACCCGGCTGGGCTCGGTCCGCCGAAAGGGCTTCAAATCGATGCTCCGCGACGAGTGGGCCGTGCTCGATGCGGGCGAGAACGAGGTGGCCACGCTCCAGGAAGACTCGATGGGCAAGGCTCTGCTCCGGAGATTCGCCGAGCCGATCGCGGTGTTTATGCCCCAGAAGTTCGAGGTCACCCACGCCGACGGCCGGCACCTTGCGACCTTCCGAACGCACTTCAACCTGTTCGTCTACCGCCTGGGGATCGCCATCCACTCCGATGACTCAGGCGACGACCCCGTGGATGAGATGATGCTGCTCGCAACGGCGTTCCTGATCGCCGCCATCGAGGGCCGGCAGAGCAGCGAGGGCTCGGGCAGCGGGCTGTTCTCAGGCGGGTGAGGCCCTGAAAGCCCCGTTTGAAGGCCCGCAGAGGCCCTCCAGACGGAATCTACGAAAAAATCGGCCCAATCGCTGGCACCCGCAGAAAGCCGTGGCATCTTGTGGGTGTCTTGTCTCTCTCTTCCCACGGCTCGGCACCTGTGAAAGCGGGTTTCGAGCTTTTTTCTTGCGCCGAACTCGCCTCACGGCGAGCCTGAACGCTCTCACAGCCACAACCGAAAAAAGTTGCCCAAACCACTGGCACGACCGAGAAGCCGTGGCATCTTGTGAATGTCTTGTCTCTCTCTTCCCACGGCTCGGCACCTGTGAAAGCGGGTTTCGAGCTTTTTTCTTGCGCGGGACCTGCGGCTCAGCGCCACTTGGTGCTGGCGGCGACCGCCTTCTGGTGCTTCCGGTAGTCGAGGCAGACCCAGACGACTGCCCCAGCGGTAGCCGCGGCCGCAGCAGCCAGAATCCAGACCCAAAACATCTGCTCGGTTCCGACCAGCCGGGACACCGAACTCCCGGGGCGGTACTGGACGCCGACCGTCTGAACCCCGTTGGCATCAACGGTCAGCTCGGGTTCGAACGACGTCGAGACCCGGTCGTAGCCCTCGATCACCTCGCCGTCGCGGTCGGTGAACCGGTACTCCACGACCAGCCTGGGGCTCGAACGCCCCCGCCTGGTCGTCGTCCCGGACTCTTCGTACATCCGCGTGATCCGGGCCTCGGCACGGTCGCTGTTCAGGGCGTATCGCAACTCGGAGCACGATCCGATGACCGAGCCGATCAGCAGCACGGTGACCCCGAGGATGAGCCGCAGCTTCGCTTCGTCGGACATCGTCGCCTCCAGCTCCGGCGCGATCGCACCGAAGGGCAGCGTACCGACACAGCGTAGCCGATGCGAGGGGCTATTCCCGAGCCCAGCAGGCGGACGGGTGCCCAGCCTGCTTCAGCTCAAGCGGCGGGACCTCCTCGCGGCAGCGGTCCTTGACCTCGGGGCACCGGCTCGCAAACGCACACCCTGGAGGTGGGTTCAGCGGGCTGGGCACATCGCCCGTCAGCACCGTCAGCGGGCGCCGATCGTCGGGGTCGTCGATCGGGTTCGCCCCGAGCAGGGCACGGGTGTACGGATGCTGGGCATCCTGGCGGAGGCGGTCGCAGGTGAGCGTCTCGACCACACGCCCCAGGTACATCACCAGCACGCGGTCGCAGAAGTGCTCGACGACCTTCAGATCGTGGCTGATGAACAGCATCGTGAGCCCGAGCTGCTCCTTCAGGTCCATCATCAGGTTCAGCACCTGGGCCTGAATCGAGACATCGAGCGCCGAGACCGGTTCGTCGGCGACGATGAACTCGGGCTTCAGGGCGAGGGCGCGGGCGATGCCGAGGCGCTGGCGCTGGCCACCCGAGAACTCGTGCGGGAACTTGTCCTTGGCCTCCGGGCGGAGACCGACCGTCGCGATGAGCTGGTCGATGTAGGACTCCATGGCATCGCGCCCGACAACGCCGTGGAAGGCGATGGCTTCTTTCAGCAGCTGGCGGACAGTGAGCCTTGGGTTCAGCGATGAGTACGGGTCCTGGAAGATGATCTGCATCCGCCGGCGGATGGGCATCATCTGCTGGTGATTCAGCCCTGTGATCTCACGCCCCTCGATCCGGATCGAGCCCGCGGTCGGCTCGAGCAGGCGAATGAGCATCTTGCCGAGCGTGCTCTTGCCGCACCCCGACTCTCCCACGATGCCGAGCGTCTCGCCCTTGCGGATCGCGAAGGAGACATCGGTCACCGCGTGCACGTTGGCGACCACGCGGTTGAGCACGCCGCCGCGGACAGGGAACTTCTTGACCAGGTTCCGGGCCTCGATGAACGGCACCTCGGCCGACTCGGGAGCGCTCGGGGCTGGGCTGGCGGCGGTCTGAGTCACGGCATCTCCGGGATCACGGGCTCGACTGGCTGACCGTGAGGTCGACATCCTGGTTCAGGGGGAAGTGGCACCGCACGGGGTGATCGCCCTGGGCCTTGGGCTCCAGACGGGGCTCCTCGTCGATGCAGCGCTGCTGCTTGAACTCGCACCGGTCCTGGAACCTGCACCCGGCCGGGAGCTCGAAGAGACTGGGCACGATGCCCTTGATCGTGGGCAGGCGCTTGCCGTGCTCCTTGTTGCCCGCCTTCGGGATCGACTCCAGCAGGGCCTTGGTGTACGGGTGCTGCGGGCGTTTGAAGAGGTCGCGCACCGGAGCCTGCTCGATGACCCTGCCCGCGTACATCACGATGATGCGGTCGCAGACCGTCGCCACGACACCCAGGTCGTGGGTGATGAGCAGAATCGCGGTGTTGAGCTTCTTGCGCAGGTCGTCCATCAGCGCGAGGATCTGGGCCTGGATCGTCACGTCGAGTGCGGTCGTGGGCTCGTCGGCGATCAGGATGTCGGGCTCGCAGCAGAGCGCGATGGCGATCATGACCCGCTGACGCATCCCGCCAGACAGCTGGTGCGGGTACTCCTTCACGCGTTGCTCGGGGTTCGGGATCTCGACCAGACGGAGCATCTCGATCGACCGTTCGAGACGCTGCTTCTTGCTGAGCTTGGTGTGGTACCGCAGCGCCTCGTCGAGCTGCCAGCCAACCGTGAACACAGGGTTCAGGCTGGTCATGGGCTCCTGGAAGATCATGGCGATCTTGTCGCCCCGCACGCGGCGCATCTGCGACTCCGACGCGGTCGCTAGGTTCGTTCCGCCGAAGAGGATCTGGCTCGAGGGGTCGATGATGCTGTTCTGCTCGGGGAGCAGGCGCATGATGGTCTTGCTGGTAACGGTCTTGCCGCACCCCGATTCGCCCACGATGCCGATGGTCTCGCCCGGATAGACATCGAAGTTCACGTCGTCGACCGCAGTCACGATCCCGCGGTCGGTCCGGAAGCGCGTCGTGAGCCCGCGGACTTCCAGCACCGGCTTGCGATCACCCGCGATCATGCGTCACCCCCACCATCAGCCGACGTGCTTCGGGTCGAACGCGTCCTGGAGCGCGTCGGAAAGGATGTTGAACGCCAGCACCAGGATGAACATGAACAGCGTCGCGGCACCGATCTGCCAGAAGAAGCCGTTGACGACCTCGTGCTTGGCCTGGCTGATCATGATGCCCCAGCTGGCGCCTTCACCCAGCGGCAGGCCCAGGTTCAGGAACGTGAGGATCACCTCGCCCTTGATCGCGCCCACGAACAGCAGCGAGAAGTTGATGAACATCAGGTGCAGCGTGTTCGGGATGATGTGCTTGACCAGGATGTAGAACCGACCGAACCCGATCGCGGTCGCGGCCTGCACGTACTCGAGTTCCTTGATCTTCATCGCCTCACCCCGGATCACGCGGCACGGGCCGATCCAGAACGTCATGGCGAACGCCATGTAGAGCGAGGGCAGCCCGCGCAGATCCTGCAGCGGGCCCGAGAGGAACATAAAGCTCAGCACCGCGAGCAGCACGAGCTGCGGGATCGAGCTGAAGATCGAGTACAGCCAGGTTACGACGTGGTCGACCCACCCGCCGAAGAACGCCGCGGCGGCGCCCATCAGGCTGCCGATCAGCACCGCGGTCAGCCCGACGATGAAACCGACCTGAATCGCGATCTTGGCGGAGTAGAGCGCCCGGATCAGGATGGACCGCCCCTGGCGGTCGGTGCCGAAGAGCAGACGCGTGTTGTAGGAGATGCCCGCTATGCCCCCGGGCACGGGCATGAGTTCGTCAACAAAGACCTCGGCCTCGGGGAGAAGCGTCTCGACGCCGTCGGCCTGCGCAACCGCCTCGGTCTCCGCGGTTGAGCGGATCTCGTCGAACACGCCGGCGAGACTGGACGGTGCCTCGTCGGTGTCGAAAAGGAGATCGACGGTCTCCTGCAGGCGATCGGTCAGCTCGAGTCCGAACGCGTCGTCGCGCTGAGCGACCGTCTGGTAGTCGTCGATCGCGAAGATGATCTCCTCGACGCCAAAGGCGGCCTCTTCACGCAGCACCGCGATGTCGGCATCTTCACCCGCACCCGCGAGATCACCGAGCCGCGACTCCGCGGTGTCGATCTGGATGAGGATCGTCTCCGCCGCGTTGACAAGCGAGCGCGCATCGTCGAGCCGCCCGAGGATCGACTCACCCTCCTCGACCCGCGTCACGAGTTCGTCAAGCGGCACGTCAACCAGCTTGCGTTCCTGCACCGCGAAGCCGTCGAGCACCTCACGAGCCGTGCGATCGCTCGACTCGTCGACCTGCGCGACCTCATCGACTGCGCTCCGGGCGCGCGAGAAGAAGAAATCGATGTAGTCGAGCCGCCCCACCATGCCGACCGGCTTGCCGAGGCCCGCGAGGCTGGGCGGGCCCGACTGCTGGAGCATCCGCTCCGACAGGAACGCCCGCAGCACGGGGACCTCTTCGAGCTCCCACGCGCCCGTGGTCTTGCCGGCCCATTGGACGACGTCCATGGTCATCATCCAGGCGGCCAGCAGGAAGTACGCGCCGATGACGGCGAGCGAGACCATCGCGAAACGGTTGCGGCGGAGCTTGCCCCAGCCCCGCGACTTGAAGAAACGACCGATCACGAGAGCCTCACTCTCGGATCAACGACGGCGTAGAGCACGTCGGTCAGGATCACGGTCAGGATCACGACGGCCGCGAACAGGGCTGACATGTACTCGACGACAGGGAAGTCCTTCGCGTTGATGGCGCCGATCAGCGTTCGTCCCATGCCCGGAATCGAGAAGAAAACCTCGAGCAGGATCGAGCCCACGATCAGGAAGGGAAGGCTGATCATGACCCGCGTGATGATCGGGATCATGGCGTTCTTGAGCATGTGCACGAACATGATCTTCGTGCTCGTCGCGCCCTTGGCCCGCGCGGTGGTGATGTAGTCCCGCCCGGTCTCTTCGACCATGACAGCGCGGTAGAACCGCGTGTCGTAGCCCATCGCGACGATCACGCTGATGAGCACGGGCAGCCCGCAGAACCGCATCCAGGTGCCGATGGCCTCGAAGGGCGAACCCAGCCAGAAGCTCAGCTTCGAAAGCCGCACGTCGTAGCCCTCGATGTCGAAGGGCAGGATGCCCCCGTCACCTCCGAACTGGTACCCGAAGAAGTACTGCCCCACGATGATGTACACCAGGAAGCTGATGCTCATGCCGAGCACGGCGAGCAGCATGAGCGTCTTGTCGATCCACCGCCCTCGGAAGAACGAGCAGACGAGGCCGATCAGGATCGAGATGCCCGCCGTGATGACCAGCGCTGGGACGGTGATCATCGCCGTCGCGGGCACGGCATCCGCCACCAGTTCGCCGATGGGGCGTTTCTGCTCCCACGAGGTTGCGCTGAAATCGAAGGTGACGATGTTCCAGACCCGGTCGAAGTACTGCACGATGAAGGGGCGGTCCAAGCCAAAGTTCTGCTGGATCGCGAGGTAGGACTCCTCCGTCGCGTTCTTGCCCAGGAACGCGGTCACCGGGTCGTTCACGCGCAGCGACGCCATGACCAGGAGGATGATGCCCAGGTACACCGGGATGTTGTAGAGCAGGCGTCTGACGACGTACGACCACATGCGCTCGGGCCCTCCGGGGTTCGGTTGGGTGGATCAGCGCTTCGAGTCGTCAACGTCGAGGAACTTGAACCAGCTGTAATACCGCTCGGTGGGCTTGGCGTTCAGCAGCCACTCGTTGATCAGGTAATACCGGGTGCGGGCCATCGAGCCGATGTAGGGCGTGTCCTCGATCACCATGTCGCGCATCTGCTCGTAGATCGCCGTGCGCTCCGGGCTCGGCTCCATGGTCAGGATCTGCTCGTACAGCGCGTCGAACTCGGGACGCTTGTAGTTGTAGTGGTTCGAGCCCGGGCTCTCGTTGGGCGAGTAGAACAGCGCCAGGTTGTTCTCGGCATCGGGGTAGTCGCTCGACCAGGCGAAGCCGAACATCGGGGCCTTCTTGTTGTTGGTGAACTCGATGAGCGTGGAGAAGTCGACCAGCTCGGGCTGGAGGTTGATGTTCACCTCGGCGAGCTGACGCTTCATCATCTCGACCTGCTCGGCGTTGTTGCCTCCCCGGCTGGTGTAGAACTTGATCGGGGGCAGGCCCTCGCCGTCTGGGTAGCCGGCCTCGGCGAGCTTCTGACGCGCGAGCTGGAGGTTGGGCCCGCGGTAGCTCACGGGCCCGTCCCCGCCCTCGGGGTGCCCCTGGAGTCTCGGGGGGATCGGCCCGTCGTACTGGATAGTGTTGCCCTGGTAGAACGTCTCGCTGAACTCGTCGAGATCGATCGCGAGGTGGATCGCCTGACGCAACGCCCGCTTCTCCGGGGTGTACCCGCCGAGAAGCTCGTCCTCCATGTTGAATCCGCGGAAGATGAAGTCGAGCAGCGGGACGATCTCGTGACGCACGCCTCGCTGGCGGGTCTCGGGCAGCAGACGCTTGGTCCGCCCGTCGAACGCCTGCTCGAAGTACTCCGCGGGCACCTGGGTCAGGCCGATGTCGCCCGACTGGAACCGCAGCCACATCGGCTGGTCCTCGACGAACATCGTGAACTCGATGCGGTCCACGAACGGAACGGCCTGCCCGGCGGCGCGATGCAGGCGGTTGCGGCGGTCGTCGCGCGACCACTCGTCCTCGGCCGGGTACAGCACCTCGTGGTAGTTCGGGTTCGCGTCGGCCGTCAGACTCTTCTTGGGGATCCACTCATCAAGGACGAACGGGCCCGTGCCCACCGGGTTGAACGCGAAGCGATCGCCGTAGTACTCGACGGCCTCGCGCGGCACGATCGAGGTCTGGAACATCGCGAGCACGTAGAGGAAGCGGTAGACCGGCTGCTGGAGCACGATCTCAAACTCGTAATCGTCGATCTTGCGGAAGCCCGAGACCTGCCCGTCGTAGTCGAAATCGCCGCCCGCGTCGATCGCGGCGTTCTGCTCGGCGGCATACTTATCGAGCCCTTCGATGGTGTCCTTCAGCAGCCACTCGTTCTTCAGTTCGTTGTTCTTGTCGAAGATGCGCTTCAGCGAGTAGAACACGTCCTCCGTCACGACCTGCCGGCCCTTGCCGCCCGGGAAGCACTCGTCGTCGTGGAAGAACACGCCGTCCTTCAGGCGGAACCGCCAGGTCTTGCCGTTGTCCTCACTGGTCGGCATCTCGGCCAGCAGCAGGGGCTCGAGCGTGTACGGATCGGAGTACTTGTAGACGAGCAGCGTCTCGTACATCTGCGCACAGGCCATGTTGTCGTAGGTGGTCGACCCCACGACCGGATCAAGGCTCTTGGGCCCGTCTGTCCGGATCGGGAGTTGGAGCACCTTCTGGGCCCAGGCCGGCGCCGCGGCGAGCATGGCGGTCGTCGTCGCGAGAAGCACGGCCGTTCGACGGAGATTCCAGTTCATCTTCGGGACTCCTGTGGGACCAATCCGACCCGGTTCGACGAGTCTAGCGATGATTGTCGACAGCCTCAACGGGCTTGTGCGGCGGATTCGACCAGACTCCGAGCCGTCCGGCGATCGATCGGGTCGGGGCGGAGCGCGTCGAGGATCGCCGTCTCGATCCGGCTGGTCTCGCCCTCGCTGAGCCCGAGCCCGCGCACGCGTTCCAGCAGCGTCGCAACAAGCGTGAGCCCACGGCTCGCGTCCGCCTGCGATTCACGGATCGAGGCGAACAGTTCGAACGCGTCCGCGTCATTGATCGACTCGCCCGTCAGGGTTTGGTACTGCTCGGCAGAGATCGCCAATGTCGACCGGATCCGACCGAGGACCGCGTCGGGATCGCCCACGGGCTCGTTCACCGCGCGGGCCAGCTGCCCCCACGCCTCGGTGAACGCGTTGGCGTCCTCGGGTGAGAGCCGAGCCGAGACCACGCGCAGCCCAGTCGACTCGCCGAGCCCGCTCGGCAGATCGACGTAGAACGCCGCGCCCCGCGCCGAGGACAGGTGCTCCTCGGGTGTCGGAGCACGGACGCCAACACCGGCGGTCGCCGCACTCGGTGAGGCTTGGGGCACGTTGGGCATCGCGAGTGCGTCGTTGCGCATCGCGACGACGGCCCGCTCTGTGTTCTCGGGGGTCAGCCCCTCCGCGAGCGGCACCGTCACGGCGCCCGTCGCGACCGCGTCGAGCACGGTCGTGCGTTCGAGCGTTGGGCCGGCACCGGTCCGACGGTTGAACGCGAGGTCCTCGAGCGACACCGCGTTCTGTGGCGCGCGGGTCAGCACGTTCTCGATCCGCACCTGACCAGCCGGCTCGGCGATGGAGGGTTGCGGCAGCGAGGCATCGCTCAGCCGAACTGCTCCTTCGAACACCGCCGAGCCCCCCACAACGAAGTCGGTCCCGGTATCGGTCGTCGCCTCCTCGGGGCGCAGCGCGGGGGGATCGAGGGAGTCGTTGATGGTGACCAGATCGTCGGCTGCGCGTGTGTTGATCAGGATGTCCGGGGCGGAGATGCGCAGGTCGCCTGGGGTGGTCATATCACCGATCTGCGCGGTCCCGCCGGCGGTGACAGAAATCGAGCCGAGCGCGGTCAGTTTTTCCAGCGGGTTCATGACGAAGTCGCCGTCGGTGACGATCTCGAACGACAACCCTGGGACCGGATTGCCGTCGGCGTCGAACCGCGCGAAGACGACGGAGGCGACCGCCGGGCTCTCGCTCCGCGTGCCTCCGAAGAAGGCCGTATCGGGCTCGGCGAGCACGAGCGAGTCCAGCGCGGTCTCGTCCCCCACGGAGTCCTCGAAGACGATCACCGGGATGTTGTTCCCCGTCACGGTCGGATCGACCGCGACCCGCAGAGTCTCGGCGCCTTGCACGCCCGATCGGAAGGTCACGTCCCCCGTCCTGCTCCGGACAAGGCTGTCGCCCTGCGTCAGCAGCACGGTGTCGCGCGCGGCATCCTCGCCCAGCAGGACCTGCTCCTCTGCCGAGATCGTGGCCCCGCGCAGCTCGGTGCTCCCCGACGAGGTGAGGCTTACGACGTTGACGGATCGGTCGAACACCGCCGACCCGAGCCCGGTGCTGGTCGTGAGCGAGGCATCGTTGCCGCGCACAGCGCCCAGGAACTGGGCGTGATCGTCCGCGCCGCCCGCCGTCGTGATCACGCGGTCCTCGTTGAAGAACACCCCGCCGTTGAACACGACCGAGCCTGGCCCGGTGACGCCGATATCGCCGTCGAGGCGGACGAGCCCTGTGGTTGTGTAATTCTGATCGCCCGTGGTGGTCACCTCGGGCAGCTGGAGCTGTCCGCCCGTGATCGTCAGCGAGCTGAGCGGCTCCTCGCCGCCGATTGCCGCGCCGAGTTCGAGCAAGCCCGCCCCACCACCGCCCAGCAGATCGATCGACAGCGAGCCCGGGCCGTCGATGGGGTTGTCGCCGAACGCGAGATCGGCCCCCCCGGTCTCGATCGCCGCGTCTCCCTCGATGCGCACCGCTTCGACCCTTCCCAGGTCCAGCGTCTCCGCGACGACCAGCGAGCCGCGGAGCTCCGCGGTCCCGCCGAACAGCGACAGCCCGCGGAGTGTCGCGTCGCCGAGCGAGATCAGACCCGTCGCGTCGCCCAACTCGACATTGGTGTCGATGGTCAGGGCACGCGACGCCGCGTCGATGGTGGCCCCATTCAGCAGGACCGCGCCCGCGACTTCGCCCATGGGCTGATCGGTGTCGATCCGGATATCCGCCCCGAGCCGGATGGTCTGGGCCTCTCGGAGATCGACCAAGCCGCCAAAGCCCTCGGGGCGGTTGTCGGTGCGGATATCGCCGTTCAAGGTGAGCGATTCGGTCGCGGTGACCTCGAGTCGCGAGAGCCCGTTGATCTCGGGCAGCGTGACGTTGCGCCCGATGAACCGGAGCCCACCGGGCCCTTCGAAGGTCACGCCCGGATCAAAGGTCAGATCGAACGTGTCGGCGCCATCGACCGCACCGATCGTGGCGCCGGTGTCCGGTTCACGCACCCGGAACGTCGAGACCCCGGTCAGATCGAGCGCCTCGAGCCCGATCAGGTTGCCGTCCAGGTCGATCGTGTCGAGATCGAACGCGAACGACTGCGCCTCGAGGTTGGTGAGGCGTGCGGTGCGATCGCCGCCCGTGACCGTGAGAGAGACCACGCCGCCCTCGCTCTCGAGGGTGCCGAACGAGTTGATCCCGGTGCCGGCGGTGATGCTAACGGTGCCGCCACGCGCGTTGATCGAATCGAGCAGGGCCTCGCCGCCCGCGTTGATGGTCACCCCTCCGCCCTGGGTTGCGATAACGGTGCCTGCCTGAAGCCGGAAGTCCTCACCCGCGTTAAACGTGATCGTCTGCCCACCCGTGAGTTGGAGATCGAGCGACCCGTCGGCGACCTGCCCGACGAGGATGTTCTCTGCCGCCTCGAGCAGCAGGTCGACATCACCGATCGTCTCCAGGCGGTTGGCAGAGATCACCACGTCCAGCCCAGGGGCTTCGGTGACCGGGATCTGGTTGTCATCGAGGAGGTTGTCGCCTGGTGTGCCGCCGATGTCGGTGACCGAGATGTTGTCAGGATCGATGAGGAACGAGCCCCGCTTGCCGTTGGGAGCGCCCGCGTCGACGAATCCCCCCACCGACACGAAGCGCGGGCTCGAGACCTCCGCACGGCCTCCGTCGCCCGAGAGCTCGCCTCCTCGTACCGAGACGTTGCCGTCGAAGATCGCGGCCCCGTCACCCCAGGTCACGACCGTGCCGCCATCGCCCGAGCGGATCGCATCGGCCCGCAGCGTGGTGTCCGGAGCGACGTAGACGCGGTCGGCGGTGTCGATCACCGAGGTGTCGCCCCGGTAGC
>JANQQZ010000089.1 GCA_028284805.1 Phycisphaerales bacterium | reverse complement strand
CGCGCTGGCGAGATGGTGACGGTCGACGACGTGTGGAGCGAGGACCAGCTCGCGGGCGGTGCCCTGGAGCTCGAGGCGACGGAATCGCGGGCGCTCGCGCTGTGCCCGGTCCCCAGCGGTAACGGCGGCCTGCGCGTGCTCGTGCTCGAGCGCACCGAGGCCGAGCCCTGGCAGCCCGCGGAGCTTGCGGCGTTGCGCTGGTCGGCCAGCCTGCTGGGCCTGGCGCTCGGCGCCGAGCAGGAGCGGTCGGCACGTCTCGCGGGCGAGCGCTCGCTCGCGGAGCGGGGCGCCGAGGCGGTCGAGGCGCGCGAGCGGGCGGACGAGCTGGCAACGGTTGTATCGCGCCAGAGGATCGATCTGAGCGACCTGGAGAATCGGCTCGCGCGCGCCGGCACGACGTGGTCGGGCGCGCTGGTGAGCCTGGCGTCTCGCGCTGCGGAGGCTCAGCAGCTCGCGGACGAGGCCCGCGGCGCGGGGCTCGCGGATCTGGCGGACCGCCTGGACCGCTTGGCGTCCGACGCGGACCGTGCGGAGGTCTCGGGGCGCATCGCGGCGGGGACACTCGCGGCTTCCGCGACGCCAGAGGACCCGCGCGAGGTGCTCCGAGAGGTCGGCCAGCGTGTTCTGGCGGAGGCGACCGGGCGGGGTGTCACTCTGCGGATCTCGAAGGAGGGCGAGCTGCCCGAGACGTTCACGACCGACCGGCGTCTGCTCTCGCTGGCGTGCGGGGAGCTGCTCCGGTTCGCGGTGGAGCGGTGCGCATCGGGCGAGGTGCGCGCGATCGCCCGCCCCAGTGACGACGGGGTGAGTCTCTCGGTGAGCGTGGGGCGCGTGGGCCCCCCGGCGTCCGACGACGTGCCGGGTGGGATGCGCCTGCTCCGCGAACTCGGCGAGACGCTCGGCGGTTCGCTCGAGACAGAGAATGACGCGGGTGGAGAGGTGCTGACGCTCCGCGTTTCGGATCTCGCAACCGGATCCGAGGCCGCATCGGATGGCGTCGGCGGCATCGGGGGGGACCTCGGGCCCGAGACCGCGAGCGGAACCGCCCCGGGCGAGGGTCTCGATCGAGCCGCGTGATGTCCGACGGGGAAGGGTGACCGACGGGGCTTGAACCCGCGACCCCCAGAACCACAATCTGGTGCTCTACCAACTGAGCTACGGCCACCGTCGTGGGCGCGATGGCTCGCGCCCGGCTTGCATAGTAGGGAGGCGGGGCGTGCATGGGCAACGGGCCCGCCTTGGGGCGGCCGTTGTGCATGGGTGCGGGCGCAGCTGCATACAGGACGGGCTAGGCTTGCAATCGCCGCGGCCGACGGGGGATCGCCCTCGTCGGCGGAGAGGGATCGGAGCCAGCCGGCAGAGGCCCGGCGTGGGAAGGGAGCATCGGGATGTCGATCGCCGCGTTGAGCAAGCTGGATCTGTCACCGTCGCGTGCGTTGGTCAACCTTTCGACTGCTGAGCTGGTCGAGCGGGCGCTGGCGAACGGTGAGGGAGAGCTGGCGTCGAACGGCGCGATCGTCTGCAAGACAGGCGAGCGGACCGGGCGGAGCCCGAAGGACAAGTACCTCGAGGACACGCCAGGCATCCACGACAAGATCTGGTGGGGCGCGGTGAACCGCCCGGTGACACCCGAGCAGTTCGACCTGGCGCTCGAGATCGCGGTGGACCATCTCAACACGGAGGCGGAGCGGCTGTACGTGTTCGAGGGGTTCGCGGGCGCGGATCCGGAGCACCGGCTGGGCGTGCGTGTGGTGACGGAGCAGGCGTGGCACAGCCTGTTCGCGTCGACGCTGTTCATCAAGCAGGGCAGCCGAGCCGCGGGCGCGGACGCGGTGTGGGGCCACGACTGGACGGTGCTGAATGCGGGGCGTCACAAGCTCACGAAGGAAGAGCAGGAGCGACTCGGCGTCGACAGCCACGTGCTGGTGGTGCAGAGCCTCGAGCGCAAGACGGTGGTGATCCTGGGCACCGAGTACGCGGGGGAGATGAAGAAGAGCATCTTCTACGCGATGAACTTCGACCAGCCCGAGCAGGGCGTGTTCCCGATGCACTGCTCTGCGAACGTGGCCAAGGACGACGAGTCGAACGTCGCGCTGTTCTTCGGGCTCTCGGGCACGGGCAAGACGACGCTGTCGGCCGACCCACACCGCGCGCTGATCGGTGACGACGAGCACGGCTGGGGCCCCAACGGCGTGTTCAACTTCGAGGGCGGGTGCTACGCCAAGTGCATCAAGCTGACGCCCGAGGGCGAGCCCGAGATCTACGCGGCGATCAAGTTCGGCAGCGTGCTCGAGAACGTGGTACTGAAGGACAAGCGCGAGCCGGATTACTTTGATGGGGGCATCACCGAGAACACGCGGGTGACCTACCCGGTGGACTACATCCCCGAGGCGGTGATCCCGAGCCTGTGCAAGCACCCGAAGAACGTGATCTTCCTGACGGCGGACGCGTTCGGCGTGCTGCCCCCGGTGAGCAAGCTGACGCCCGAGCAGGCGATGTACTACTTCATCAACGGGTACACGAGCAAGCTCGCGGGCACGGAGGCTGGGGTGACCGAGCCCCAGCCCAACTTCAGCCCGTGCTTCGGCGGGCCGTTCCTGCCCAGGAGGCCCAGCGAGTACGCCGAGATGCTGGCGGACCGGATCAAGCGGTACCGGGCGAACGTGTGGCTCTTGAACACGGGCTGGACGGGCGGGCCCTACGGCGAGGGGCACCGGTTCGACCTGAAGTTCACCCGCGCGATGGTGACGGCGATCCTGAACGGCGTGCTGGCACGCGAGACGTTCGACGCGGACCCGGTGTTCGGGCTGCACGTGCCGAGGCACGTCGAGGGCGTGCCCGCGGGCGTGCTCCACCCCGAGGAGACGTGGTCGGACCGCGAGGCGTACTTCGTGAAGGCGCGCGAGCTGGCGGCGCGGTTCCGGGCGAACGACGAGCAGTTCCAGATGCCCGACGAGGTGCGCGCGGCGGGCCCTCAGGGCTGAGCGTGCTCCGGCGCTGAGCCCGGTCTCGGCGCGTGCGGCCCGGGGATTTCTGGCGATCTGGGCGTGCGGGTGGCCCGGGGCTGCCCGGGCGGTATCGTTGCGCCGGAGGGGGGGCCGCCGGGCCGCCCGGCAACGCGATCGAACTCGAGGAAGGCCAGCTCCGTGAGCACCCGCAAACCGTACGTCGGCGGCAACTGGAAGATGAACCTGAAGCAGGATTCCGCCGGGGCGCTGGCCCGGGGCGTGGTCGACTCGTGCGAGCCCTGGCAGGGTTCGGTGGACATCGCGGTGTTCCCGGCGCTGCCGTACCTGCTGAGCGTGCACAGCATCATCCGGAGCCACGCGACGACGATCGCGGTGGGATCGCAGGACGTCTACCACGAGGATGATGGGGCGTTCACGGGCGAGGTGAGCTGCGCGATGGTGGCCGACTGCGGGTGCAAGAGCGTGCTCGCGGGGCACTCGGAGCGTCGGCATGTGATCGGCGAAACGAACGCCCAGGTGAACCTGAAGGTGCGGGCGGCGATCGAGGCGGATCTGGATGTCGTGCTGTGCGTGGGCGAGACGCTCGAGCAGCGCGAGGCGGGCCAGACCGACACGGTCAACGCCCAGCAGGTGCGCGAGGGGCTGGCCGAGGTCGGGCAGCGGCAGATGGACCGGGTCGTGATCGCCTACGAGCCGGTGTGGGCGATCGGGACGGGCAAGACGGCAACCCCGGAAGACGCCCAGGACGCGCACGCCAAGATCCGTGGTCTGGTGGGCGAGATCTACAACCCCGACGTCGCGGAGCGGGTGCGGATCATCTACGGGGGCTCTGTGAAGCCCTCGAACGCGGCGAGCCTCTTCGGGCAGCCCGACATCGACGGGGGCCTGATCGGGGGCGCGAGCCTGAAGGTCGAGGACTTCGCGGCGATCGTGAGGGCGGCGGCCGAGGGCTGATCGGGCTCGCAGCCGGCCCGGAACAGCGCTACAGTTGCCGTCCCGGACGCCCGCCGGCGTCGGGTCCTTGATAGGTGGTGACGATGATGTCGGCTTTGGTTCCCACGCTCACGCTCGGTCTGGCCGGATGGCTCAGCGGTCTGCTGACGCTCGGGTTCCTGGTCGTCTGCGTGGTCATGATCCTGATCGTGCTGATCCAGCGCCCGCAGGGCGGCGGGCTCGGGGGCGCATTCGGGTCGGCGGCGGGTTCGGGGCAGACGGCGTTCGGCGCGAAGACCGGCGATGCGCTGACGATCGCGACCATCGCGATCTTCGTGATCTTTCTGCTCTCGGCGATCGGGCTGAACTTCGCGGCGCGCCCGAGTGAGGCGCCCGCGCAGGGCGAGGCGGCGACGGCCCCGGCCGATGAGGACGCGGCGCAGGTCGCTGAGGATGTCGCGGGTGTCGTCGCTGAGGACGAGCCATCGACGGAAACCAAGTCCGAGGCTCCTGATAGCCCGCCGGGCGATTCTGAGAGTGTCGAGGGCGATCCGCCCGCGACCGATGGCGACGACGCGCCGGCTGACGATGCCCCTTCGGGCGACGGCTGACCCCACCACCACGAGCGGCGCGGCGATCGATCGCGACGCGAGGAGTGACCGCGTGATCCGCAGCATGACCGGCTACGGCGAGGCGTCGGCGCACGTCGACGGGACGCACTACTTCCTGCAGGTGCGGACGCTCAACGGGAAGTACTTCAAGGCGACCGTGCGGCTTCAGGACGAGTTCGAAGCGCTCGAGGCCGAGCTCGAGAGCGGGCTGCGCAGGCGTATCGCACGCGGGACCGCGGCGATCAAGGCGACGTGCACCGATGAGACCGGCGCTGCGGCGCAGGAAATCAACCTCAAGGCCTTCGACCGGTACGTCGAGCAGCTCAGCGAGTCGGATCACGTCTCGGCCGGTCTGGTGAAGCTCGACGTGGGCGCGCTGCTGGAGTTGCCTGGTGTGCTTCAGCCTCCGGGCGATGAGAGCGAGCGGGTCGCTCGGGTGCGCGAGGTGTTCAAGCGTCTGCTGGGCGAGGCGGCGGACGTGCTGATCGCGATGCGCGCCAGCGAGGGCGAGTTGCTGGCGGGGGACCTGCGGAAGCAGTTGGGTGTCATCTCGGCGCAGCTGGAAGTCGTCCGGGCGAGGGCCCCCGAGGTGGTGCGGGACTACGAGCAGCGGCTCAAGGGGCGTATCGAGCAGTATGTCCGCGAGGCGGGGGCCGCGGCGGAGCCGGCGGACGTGATCCGCGAGGTCGCGTCGTACGCGGAGCGGACCGATATCGCGGAGGAGATCCAGCGGCTGGGCGGGCACGTGGAACAGTTCCTGGCGATGCTCGAATCGGATGAGGACACGCCGGTGGGTCGGACGCTGGATTTCATGGCCCAGGAGATGCTCCGTGAGGCGAACACGATGTCGAGCAAGAGCTTCGACACGGGGATCAGCCGGGCGATCGTCGAGATCAAGGGAGCGATCGACCGGATCAAGGAGCAGGTGCAGAACGTTGAGTAGCCCCCCGAGCGGTCGGCGGGCGCTGTAGACTGGCCGTGGTGCGACGACGTGGGCAGAGACCGGTGATGGACGAACGGACGGGTGATCGCGTCGTTCCGACCTCGGCGGTTGCCGAGGTGTCGTCGGCGGTGCTCGGCTCTCCGTCGCCCCCAGCGTCTCCTTCACCAGAACCCTCACCCAACGGGCCCTCTGCGAACGACGAGACCGTGGTCGGTGCGCCGGTGTTCCCGGTGCAGCCCGCGGCCGGTCCGGGAGCGGCGCGCGAGCCTGTCGAGGGTCACGAGCGGTTCGCGACGGGTGAGCTGGCGATGGCGTGCTCGAACTATGAGCTCGGGATGATCGCGTCGGTGCGCGAGTTCCGGCGCGGGTCGCGCCGCGCTCCGAAGGTGGTGCTCGAGACCTCGCGCGGGCGGGTGCTGCTCAAGCGTCGGGGTCTGGCACGCGAGGGTGTGCAGCACGTCGCGTTCAGCCACTCGGTGCAGGACCGTCTGCGCGAGCGGTCGTTCCCGCTCGCGAGGCTGATCCGGTCTCGCGAGGGACGTGGGTGCGTGTACGTGGGCGGGCACGTGTACGAGGTCTTCGAGTTCATCAACGGGACGCGGTACGACCGGAGCGAGGGCGAGACGGGCGACGCGGGGCGGACGCTGGCGTACTTCCACCGTCTGCTGGCGGGCTTCACCCCACCCGGGCGCGCCTCAGACGGGAGCTTCCACGCGAGCGTGCTCGTGCCGCAGACGCTGCATGGTCTCGCGTCGGCTCTGTCGCGCCCCGAGTTGGGCCCGGTGTGCGAGCGTGTGGCCTCTCTGTACGAGCGGTCGAGCGCGCGGACGCGTGAACTCGGGATTGCGTCGTGGCCCCGCCAGGTGATCCACTGCGACTACCACCCCGGGAATCTGGTGTTCGCGGGCGGGCTGGTGCGCGCGGTGGTGGACTTCGACGCGTGCCGCGTCGGGGCGCGTGTGCTGGACGTTGCGAACGGGGCGTTGCAGTTCTCGGTAACGCGGCGCGGGCTCGACCCGTCGGAATGGCCCGTTGAGCTGGACCTGGACAGGCTCCGCGCGTTCCTGCGGGCGTACGACTCGGTAGACGGGTGCATCCTGAGCCGGGCCGAGCTGCAGGCGCTGCCTTGGCTGATGGTGGAGGCGATGATCGCGGAGGCCGCGATGCCGATCGCCGCGACGGGGCGCTTCGGGAGCATCGAGGGCGGCGCGTTTCTCGATATGGTCGAACGCAAGGCGTCGTGGCTGGTGCGCGAGCACGACCTGGTATCGAAGCTGTGAGGGCTGTCGCGTCCGTGCTCGTGCTTCTCTGGAGCGCCGGCGCGGTTGCGCAGCCCGATCGCAGTGTGGGTGCGCTCATTGAACAACTGGACAGCCCGGGGTTCGTCGAACGCGAGCTGGCGACCGACGATCTGCTGAGCCTGCCTGAGATCGCGCTGGCCGATCTGGAGGCGGCGCTGACGGTCGACGACCTCAGCCTCGAGCAGCGACGCCGGTTGACGCGTGCGGCTCGTCTGCGGTTCCTGACCGAGCCCAGGGCGGCGATGGGCATCACGCTCGGGCCCGTGAATGAGCTGGGTCTGCAGATCAACGGCACGACACGCGGGTTCGACGCATCGAACAAGCTCCAGGCCGAGGACGTGATCACGTCGATCGACGGCGTGGCGATCCGCTCGCTGGCCGATCTCCAGGTCTCGATCGTGGCGAACGAGCCCGGCGCGGTGGTGCCCGTGCAGTACATCCGGGGCGGTGCGGCGGCGGAGACCCAGTTGATGCTGGGCTCGTGGCGTGACCTGCCGCAGGCGGGCGTTTCGCCGCAGCCCGAAGTGCTCGAGCTGGCGTGGCTTCACCGGTCGCGTGACTACCGCTCGCTCACGGAGCCCGGGGTGGTGCGGACGCTCGGGACGCCGCAGGTCGGCGCACCGAGCGGGCTGCCCGGGGGCTCGCGTCGGGGGATCCGTCGGGACAAGCCGGTCGCGGGCGGCGAGGCGCGCGACGGGGCGGCCCGCGCCGTCGGGATCGACGTGGGGCGCAGGCTCTCGCCCAGGCTCGACGAGCGGGGGACCGACTTCGCGGGTCTCGTTGCGTCGACGGTCCGGGATCTCGAGGCGCGAGCGCAGCAGAAGCGCGACCGGATCGCTCGGCTCGAGCGGGATCTCGAGCGGGCCAGGCAGCGCGGCGAGAGCGACGCAGTCACGGAGATCGAGGCGCGTCGTGAGCGGCTGTTCGGCGAGCTCGGGATCCTGCTTGACCAGATCGCCCGGTACCGCGAGCAGATGGAGAGCGGGCTTCAGCCGTAGCGGGCGCGGGCCGCTGTCACGATCGTTACGGCACGTGCCGCGGGCGGCTCGCGGTCGTTCTGCGCGAGCGCGAGGATGCGGTCCATGCGTTCGGCCTGGCGCGCGGTGACATCGGGCGCGGCGCCGTCGGGCCTGGTGTCGAGATCCTCGGCGTTGTCGAGCACGTCGGCGAGCTTGACGAGGCGGGCACGCCAGTCGGCCGCGGCAAGGCGTCGGTCGTAGTCCGCCTCACGCTCGGGCTCGGGCAGGAGCATGTTCTTGCTGAGCGCCGCGACGAGGTCCGCGACATCGCGCCCGAAGCGGTCGTGGATGTCGTCGTAGTCGGCCGGCGTGTCCTCGATGGTGTCGTGCAGAAAGGCGGCCGCGAGAGCGGCGGGATCGTCGCAGCCGAAGGTGTCGCGGACGGTCATGGCGACACGCGCCGGGTGCGCGAAATAGGGAGTACGCCCGTCCTTGCGCGCGTGGTGATGGTGCATGCGGGCGGCGTACGCCGCGGCGCGGCGCCAGAGCCTGTCTTGCTCAAGAGCGTCGGTGGTCATGCGGTGAAGGGGTGGACGCCCCGCTCGACGAGCAGGCGGGTCTTGGCGGGGGAGGCCCCGTGCTCGTCGAAGACGATCAGGTCGTTCTCGCCATCCCGACTGAGCAGCGGCGTGGGGAGCAGCATGGTCGTGTCCTGCGCGACAGAGGCGCCGGTCTTGGTATGGACGAAGTAACGGGCGAGGTGGTGACCGTTCAGGAAGACCTGACCCTTGGACAGCCCTGCGAGATCGAGGCGGACGGGCGCGGTGTCGGCCTTGAGCTCGAAGCCCGTGCGGTACCAGGTGGGCCCCTTGAAGGCGGCGAGCTTGGACTTGCTGACAGCCTCGAACCGCGATGGCGCGGGCGGCTCCCAGCGTGCGTAGGACCACTTGCCCTTGCCCGTCAGTTCCTCCACGCCCTCCAGGATCGTCGTGTTGGCGGCGATCGTGTTGAGCTCGCCCTGAACGTCTTCGGCGTCGGAGAGAACGGCGAGCTGGAGCGTGTTCTTGCCCCGGGTGAGCGTCTCGTGATCGAGCACGATCCGGGTGGGCCCGGAGGCGTCGAGGAACCGGATCGGGGTGTCGTTCAGGATGACGACCAGCCTCGACTCAAGCGGGCTGATCGACAGGACCACGGGGCTCTTCTTGCGGTGCATGAACGACCAGGTGAGCCGTTCGGGACGCGTGACATCGCCCGGGCGGACGTTCCAGAGGGGCGAGTGGAAGCCCAGCAGGTTGACGGGGTCCGCCTGCTCGATGCGGTGACGACCCGCGCGGAAGGTCTTGACCTCGTAGAAGTGGTCGAGCAGGCCCTTCGGCTCGTCGAGCTGCAGCCCGGCGGCGGGTCGTCCGAGGTTCTCCGCGAGCACGGTGAGGGTGTGCTCGCCCTTCTTGAGCTGGAGGGCCATGGGATCGAATTCGGCGCCGGGGGCGTAGCCCATGACGCCCTGGAACTCGCCGGCCTCGCGCGACAGGCTCCACGTCTTCCTCGACGGC
>JANQQZ010000055.1 GCA_028284805.1 Phycisphaerales bacterium | reverse complement strand
CCCTCGTGCTCGGGCACGCGCACCGCGGTGTCGCCCGCGACGACCGTGACGGGCCCGGGCAGCACCCGACCGATCAGACGACGCTGCCACGCACTGAGCCCGCCCAGCCCCCGGGCCGCCGCCCCGGCGTCGGGCAGGTGCCAGGCCGCGGCCTTGGCGGTCTCGCTCCCGGCCAGCCCTGCCAGCGCCCCGCGGTCGGAGGCGAAGACCCCGTACACCGTCTCGGTCGGCGCCACCACGAGGCCGCCTTCGCTCAGCACCCGCGCCCCGGCCTCCTCGGCCTCGGGCCCGCCAGCCAGCTTCCGGATGGTCTCGTGTGTCGTCACACAGGCTCCTGGGTCTCGACGCCCGCTTCCGGGCCATGCTATGGCACCCGTATACTCGTCCCGGGGCGGATCCACCTCCGCGAGTCGGGACAGAAACCCGCCGAAACACGCGCCCCGACCGCTGCGAACAGTCTCACCGGCCCGTCGACCCGAGCACCCACGACCGGCCGACGCCCAGAAGGAGCCAGCCATGACCGCCCCGCACGCCATGAAGGGCAGCACCGCCCCGATCCACGCGACCCGACGGGCGTTCAGCCTCATCGAGCTGCTCGTGGTCATCACCATCATCGCGATCGTCATCGCGATCACCGTGCCCTCGATCGGGGCCGCGCGCGACCTGGCCCGGGGCACCTCCGCCAAATCCCAGATCCAGAGCCTGACCAGCGCCGTCGCCAGCTTCCAGGTCGACAACGAGCGCGTCCCGGGCTATTTCAACGCCGCGGACATGAGCGAGAACGACGACGGGCTCACGGGCATGCAGAACCTCATCCTCGACCTCGCGGGCGGCGTCGTGCCTGGCGACGGGCCCAACCGCGACACCCAGCCCCCGGGCACCATCGAGGTCGGGCCCAACATGGACGCGCAGGCCTTCGTCAACACCGCCCTCATCGGCATCGACGGCACGAACAGCAAGAGCTACCTGCAGGCTGACGGCGTCGACTTCCAGACCGTCGAGGGCAAGGCGGGCGTCGACAACGCCGACAACCTGCTCGTCCCCGAGATCGTGGACCCCTGGGGCATGCCGATCCTGGCGTGGCTCGAGAACGAGTTCGCCCCCGAGTTGAGCGACCTCGAGCCCAGCGATGTCGAGATGCGCCTCTTCGCGGCCGAGACCGAGAACGGTGCACCAGCGCCCGCCCGCTTCTACTGGGAGCAGAACCGACCGATCCTCGAGTCGATCGGCTTGGGCGAGCGCGAGATCAGCCAGTCCGACAGCGTGCTCAACGCGATGGACAAGACCGAGGTCCTCGCGGCGCTCTGCGCGTCGCCCGCATCGCCGATCAACACCGCCAGCGGGTCGGGCACGCCCAACGTCGAAGAGCTCGTGCCCTCGATCTCCAAGGGCGGCGTGATCTTCCAGTCCGCCGGGCGCGACCGCGTCTACCTCTCGACCGAGGACCGGGGCTACCGCACCCTGGGCGGGCAGTTCACGTACGCGAACTACTTCGCCCCCAGCGGGACCGGGGCCCTCGGCGCGAACCCGTGGTCGGACGCCGACGGCGAGAACGGCAGGCAGGACATCGTCGATCTCTTCAACGACATCGTCACCGCCTCCCCCCGCTGATCCCGCCGCCCCGGGCTTGACAGGCAGGCGTGGAGTTGCGATTGTGTTCGGGCGATGTCTGTGTCGCCCTACACGCCGGACCTGGAGCGCCTGCTCGCCCGGGCGAGGGCGATCGCAGCATTCACGGGCTTCGCGGCGGGGCTGGTGCTGGCGCGCGAGCTGCCCGCGGTTCCCACGGTCGCGTGGGCCGGGCTCGGGGCGGCCTTCGCGGGCGTCGCGATCCTGACGACCCGCCGGCTCTCGACGCTCGCGCTGCTGATCGCCCTGCTCGGGGCGGGCGGGGCGACGTGGTCGGCCCGCGTGCACGACCGCGCGCCCGACTCGGTCGCGGCGCGCCTCGACGCTGCGCCAAGCGAGACCAGGCAGCTCATCGATATCGAGGGTGTCGCGGTCGCGGACCCGGAGCGCGTGCGGCCGCAGCGCGGGGCACTGACCGAGCACGTCCCGCCCTTCATGCGCGACGACGAGGAGGCGCGCCTGCGCGTCGCGGTCGAGGTGGTGCACACCGCCAATGGCCCGCGGAGGGCCTCCGGTGTCGCGGTGGTGGATGCGCTCCCGCCCATCGACGCCCGCGCGGGCGATCGCGTGCGCGTCAGGGGCGAGGCGCGAGCGTCTGACCCGCCCGACAACCCGGGCACGCAGAGCTTTGTCGCCGAGGCCCGAGTGAGGGGCGATGCGTTCTGGCTCGATGCGGGCGAGGGCTCGCTCGTGCACGTGATCGACCACCCGACCTGGGCGTCGGCGGCGCGGGGCACACTCCACGCCTCGCTCGCCTGGCCCAGGCGCACCGCCCGCGCGATCATCGATCGCGCGACCGAGGACGACGACGCGGGTGCGCTCATCCGGGGTCTTCTGCTTGGCGAACGCGAGACCGATGGCCCGGGCCTTGCCGGCGCGTTCCGGCGCGTCGGGCTCGCGCACCTGCTCTCGGTGAGCGGGTTCCACGTCGCGATGATGGCCTTCGTTGCGCTCTTCGCGGTGCGCTCGACGGGCGACCGGGGATGGGTCGAGCCCGCGATCGTCGCGGTCGCGATCGCGCTCTACATGCTGGTCGTCCCCGCGAGGGCGCCGATCCTGCGCGCGGGCGCGATGGTCCTGGCGTTGCTCATCAGCGACGCGCTCGGCAGGCGCCACGACCGCCTCGCGCTGCTCGCCTGGGTCGGCGTGGGCGTGCTGCTCTGGAGGCCGACCGAGCTCTGGTCGATCGGCTTCCAGCTCAGCTTCGGGCTCGTCGCGTGGCTGCTTGTGCTCGCCGAACCCAGACCGGACGCGGTCCGGGTGCGCCACTTCGAGGACCCCGCGTCGCAGCCTCTCTGGCGCGCCGCCCTCGCGTGGTTCGGGGACCTGGCCCGCGCCACCGCGGCGTGCTGGAGCGTCTCGATCCCGCTCGTGCTCTATCACACGGGCGCGCTCGCCCCGCTCGCGATCGCCGCGACGCTCATCACCGTGCCCCTGATCGTCGTGACCATGTGGATCGGCTTCGCGCTGCTGCTTCTGGGAACGATCGCCCCGGTGCTGATCGAGCCGATCGCTGCGGCGCTTCGCCTGCCGGCGTGGGCGTGCAGCGCGGTCGTCCGCTGGTTCGACGAGACCCCGCTCGCGACGGTCTATCTGCCAAGCGTCAGCATCGCGTGGACGGTCTTCGCGACCGCGGTGCTCGTCTGGCTCTGGCGTCGGGGGCGTGTGCGGAGCATCGCGTCCTGGATGCTCCCCGCGCTCGCGCTGGTGTGGCTCGGCGTCGAATCGTGGGCCGACCAGCGTCTGCCTGGCGACGTCGCCGCCCGCGCCACCATGCTCGACGTCGGCAACGGGACCGCGATCGTCGTCGAGAGCGGGTCCGAGGCCCTGCTCTGGGACTGCGGCTCGTTCCGCGAGTCCGTCGGCGTGCGCATCATCCCCGACGCCTGCCGGGCCATCGGCGCGCCGCGCGTGCGGACCGTCGTCATCACACACGCCAACATCGATCACTTCATGGGGCTGATCGACCTCGCTCCTCGTCTGGGCGTGCGCGAGGTCGTTACGGGCGAGAGCTTCGCCCGTGCCGCCGAGCACAGCGGCCCCGCGCGGGACGTGCTCGACTTCATGCACACCCGCGGCATCGCACACCGCGTGGTCGCCTCGGGTGACACGATCGATCTGGGCGACGCGACGCTCCGCATCCTGCACCCGCCGCCCGGCTTCGAGGCGAGACACGAGAACGACGCCTCGCTCGTGGCCCGGCTCGTGACGACTCCAGATTCGCCCACACTGCTGCTCACGGGTGACGTACAGGACGAGGCGATGGCGATGCTCATGACCTCGGGCATCGATCTCGCTGCAGACGTGATCGAGCTGCCGCACCACGGGAGCGCCCGCGAAGCCGCCTACGCCTTTGTCGAGCGCGTGAACCCGGGCGTCGTGCTCCAGTCAACGGGTGCGCAGCGCGTGGGTGACCCTCGCTGGGATCGCGTCCGCGCGGGTCGCCTCTGGCTGGAGACACCTCGGTTCGGCGCCGTGCGCGCCGATCTGCGCACGGACGGCACGGTCGAGGCCGGCCCTGTCCGTTAGCGGCGCTCGGTGCGCAGGCGCTGGATATCGTCGGGCTTCTGGACGCGCCGCTCGGCAGCCGCGAGCGCGGCGTTCGCCCCCTCGGGATCGCCCGCCGCACGCATCGCCC
>JANQQZ010000019.1 GCA_028284805.1 Phycisphaerales bacterium | reverse complement strand
CGATCCGAACCGCGACGCTTCCCGCCTGCCCGCCGAACGCCGGCCCAACGCCTCGCCCCTGACCCAGGAGCCCCGCCTTGTCCCCCCTCCGCCGTTGGTCGTTGATCGGCCTCGCCGCGCTGCTGGCCGTCCTGACCTACGCCTTCTTGCCCGCCGAACTGCCCGGTGCCGACGGCCCGGTCCCGGTGTCGGAAGCCGCACGGCGGACCTGCGCGATTTTCGTCGTCGCGGTCGTGTTCTGGGCGACGGAAGTCATCCCGCTCTACGCGACCTCGCTCAGCGTCATCGGCATGGAGGTGCTGTTCCTCGCGGGCAAGGGCGGCATGGGCGACAAGCTGCCGACGCGCTTCGGTGAAGAAGTCACGGGCCTGGCGCCGGCGGCGGCGTACTTCGACTCCTTCTCCTCCGGGATCATCATCTTGTTTATGGGCGGGTTCCTGCTCTCGGCCGCCGTTACGAAGCACCGGCTGGACCGCAAGATCGCCGGCCGGCTGCTGCGCCCGTTCGCCAAGCGACCGATCACGCTGCTGTTCGCGGTTATGGTGATCACGGCGTTCTTCTCGATGTGGATGAGCAACACGGCGACCGCGGTGATGATGCTCGCGATCATCTCGCCGATCGTGCGTCACCTGCCTGAAGACGACCGCTTCCACCGCGCGGTGATCCTGGCCGTGCCGTTCGGCGCGAACATCGGCGGGGTCGGCACCCCGATCGGCACGCCGCCCAACGCCGTCGCGCTCGCCGCGCTGCGGGAGCAGTTCCCCGATCTGAACCTCGGCTTCCTCGACTGGATGGTCATGGCGGTGCCGCTAGTGGTGATCCTGATCGTGATCGCCGGGTTCCTGCTGTACTTCATGTTCCGCCCGAGCAAGGGGCTGGTGATGCCCGAGATCGAGGTCGCGCGCGAGGCGATCCACCGCCGCGGCTGGGCGACACTGGCGATCCTGGGCGGGGCGATCGCGCTGTGGGTGCTCGGTGGCCTCGACCTCGAGCTCGGCGACTTCCGGCTGAACCTTAAGCAGTACATCGGGCTCTCATCTGCCGCCGTCGCGCTGCTCGCCGCCGCGGCGCTCACCGCCGTGGGAGCGCTCGAAAAGCGCGACGTCGACTCGATCGACTGGAACGTGCTCATCCTGATGTGGGGCGGGCTGTCGCTGGGCACAGCGATGCAGGCGAACGGCGTGATCGACGTGATCTCGGCTTTGCCCTTCGCGCAGCTGTCGGGCGTGGTGCTCACCGTGAGCATCGTCGTGCTCGCCGTGCTGATGTCGACGTTCATGAGCAACACAGCGACGGCGAACGTGCTGGTGCCGATGGTGATCGCGATCGGGCTGGCCGCCCCCGTTGCGGCGGGGGACACGATCACCGGGCAGGGCGAGGCCGTCAAGCTCGCGGTGCTCACCGCGCTGGCGTGCTCGTTCGCGATGGCGATGCCCGTCAGCACGCCGCCGAACGCCGTCGCCTTCGCCACGGGCAAGATCCCCGCCCGCGCGATGATCGAGTCCGGTGGCCTGGTGTCGATCATTTGCGTGGTGATCATGATGCTCGGGTACCCGTTGGTGCTGCCCTGGTTCCTGGAGTTGATCCTCGCAGGCAACGGCGGGTGAAACTTGTCGTGACGCGTGTTCTGTGCGGCTGCGCAGTGGGGGTCGGATAAGATCGCTGCGTGAGTTTCGACCCCGCCGCCATCCTCGCGCCGGACGGCCCGGTCGCGCGACGCCTCGGCGGCGACTACGAACGCCGGCCGCAGCAGGCCGTGATGATCGAGGCCGTCGCTGACGCGTTGCAACGCAAGCACCACCTGCTCGTTGAGGCCGGCACGGGCGTGGGCAAGTCCTTCGGCTATCTGTTGCCGGCGCTGCAGCTGATCCTGGGTGAAGACGCCGGCGGCGACGCCGACAAGAAGAGACGCGTCGTGGTCTCGACGCACACGATCGCGTTGCAGGAACAGATCATCGAGAAAGACCTGCCGTTGCTGCAGGCCGTGGTGCCGGGCGAGTTCAGCGCGGTGCTCGCAAAAGGGCGGGGCAACTACGTCTCGATCCGCCGTGCGAACCGGGCGTGGGAGCGCGCGGCCAACCTGTTCGACCGCAGCGAGGAGCACGCTTCGATCGAGAGCGTTCTCGACTGGACCAAGACCACCGAGGACGGCTCGCTCGCGACGCTGCCGCAGTTGCCTGCCCCGGCGGTGTGGTCGGACGTCAACTCCGACCGGGAGGACTGCCTGGGCAAGCGCTGCCCGACTTACAACCAGTGTTTCTACCAGGCGGCGCGCCGTCGCATGCACAACGCCGACCTGCTGGTGGTGAACCACGCGCTGTTCTTCGCCGACCTCGCGCTGCGGGCGAACGGCGTGGGGCTGCTGCCGCCGTACGACGCGGTGATCCTCGACGAGGCGCACACGGTGGAAGACGTCGCCTCCGACCACTTCGGCAGCGCCGTCAGCCG
>JANQQZ010000163.1 GCA_028284805.1 Phycisphaerales bacterium | reverse complement strand
CGTGTCTACCGACGCCTCGCCGCGGTCAGCGACCGGTTCCTGGGCTTCCGACCGCTGCTCGCCGGGATCGTTCCTCGCGACCCCCGCGTCGCGAGGGCTGTTCGGGACCAGCAGGTCCCGACGCTCCGCCAGCGGGCCAAGCTCCGCAGGGCTGTCGACCGCATCGCGTCAGGCGTTCTCGCGGCCGCCTCGGAGGCGCAAGCCCTGCGCACCGCAACCCGCTGAGGTTGGCACTCCGATTGAGGTGCCCGCTTCGAAGGGTCCGGATGCAGGGCCTGTGCCGAAGAAAGGGCCTTGCCCCGCCCGATTTCTGCCGATCCGGCTGAAGTCGTATCGCGGGGGGCCGATACCGAGGGCGGAGTGGGCGACGTGCAATCAAACCCGTCACTGAGCACCGGCGCGATCTCCCGTGTTTACGCGGGGGTTTCGGGCCTGTCGGCCTTCGTCATCGCCATTGTCGCGGGCCTGTACGCCCACAACAGCGCTGCCCACACGCTGACCACCGCCCTGTTCTGCATGATCGCCTGCTACCTGCTCGGCACGCTCTTGGGAGCCATCTCTGAGCACGCGGTGCGCGCCCATCTGGCAGCGTTCCGAGACAAGCACCCCGTGCCCGAAGCGGCTCCCGCGATCGTCGCCGACCAGGCCCGAGCCGCATGACCCGAGGACCTGTGAAGAACCCGACCCACCCGCTGGCGAAACTTGCGCTGCACCGGTATAGTGACAGCGCTCATGGATGAGCACCCGAGCCCGCGGACAGGGGGAGCGAGACCACCTCGCCGTGCCCTGGGCTCGTCAGACATCCGATTCGTCAGTCGCAGGTCAAGGAGAGACCCATGACGACGGCCAAGCCGAAACGTACGAAACGCGCGCCCAGCGCGTCGGGGGGAGCGAAGGGACGCCGGAGCGCCGGGGCTGTTCTCGACGTCCCGTTCAACGAGCGTCCCGTCGAGGAACTCTGGGCCGAGTATGCCACCGCCCGCAGCGAGCCCATCCGCAACTACTTCATGGAGAAGTACTACCCCCTCGTGCGCTACCACGCCGAGCGGGTCCACTCGCGGTTGCCCGATGAGGTCAATATCGAGGACCTTGTCCAAGCGGGCGTCTTCGGGCTCTGCGACGCCATCAACGCCTATGACCTGGAACGCCAGGTGAAGTTCGAGACCTACTGCGCGCCCCGCATCCGCGGCGCCATCCTCGACGAGCTTCGCCTCATGGACTGGGTCCCGAGGCTCGTCCGCCACCGATCCAGCAAGGTCGAGCAGGCGCGCCAGGCGATCGAGATGTCCACAGGCAAGCCCGCCAGCGAGGACGACATCGCCAAGCGGCTCGGCGTCGATCAGGAGGAATTCGAGAAGATCCGGCGCGACTCCTCCGCCGTAGGCACCTTCAGCCTTACCCGCAAGGCGTACTCCTCCGACGGCGACAAGGACGTCCGCGAGATCGACGTCATCCGTGACGACTCCCAGATCAACCCCGTCCGTACGCTCGAGCGCAAGGACCTCCAAGAGCTCATCACCAAGGGCCTCAGCCGGGCCGAACGCCTCATCGTCATCCTCTACTACTTCGAGGGCATGACCATGAAGGAGATCGGCACCACGCTCGATCTCTCCGAGTCGCGCGTCAGCCAGATGCACTCGAGCATCCTCGCGCGCGTCAAGGCCCAGGTGCAGCACCGCATGGGCGAGCTCGAGCCCACGCCCGAGTGACCGCGCCCGCGTGATCTCCAATACACTCGGGGCGTGACGACCGCTCTGATCGCACTCGGCTCCAACCTCGGCGACCGCTCGGCTTCGATCGAGCGGTCAATCGCGGCGCTCAGAGCATTGCCCGGGGTCCGGGTGGTCCGGGTCAGCACCGTCATCGAGACCGAGCCCGTCGGACCGGAAGGCCAGGGGCCCTACCTCAACGCCGCGGCCGAGCTCGAGACCAACCTCAGCCCACGCCAGCTCCTCGAGTGCATGCTCGGTGTCGAGCACTGGCTGGGCCGCGACCGCGATCGCGAGCAGCGGTGGGGCTCCCGCGTGATCGATCTCGATCTGCTGACCCACGGGGACAGGGTCATGAATGAACCGGGGCTCACACTTCCGCATCCCAGGCTCCACGAGCGTCGCTTCGTCCTCGAACCGCTCGCCGAGATTGCGCCGGATGCTGTGATCCCGGGGCTCGGCGCGACCGTGTCGCAGCTTCTCGTCCGCCTGTGCGAGGAGATCAAGCCGTGATCGAGCTGTTGTTTGCCCAGCCCGTTGACGTCCCCCAGGCGATCGAGAAGATGCGGGCCGCCTACACCGTTGGGGCCGCAGCGGACCACCTGACCTACGAGACCCGACGTGACGACGGCACGTTCGATGTCGTGACCGCGGTCCTCCGAGCCGCCGATGCACCAGATGGACGCGTGCTGCGCTACGAGACCAGCAGCTTCGCGTTCCACGCGAAGACAGGGAGGCTCGCGGGGTCTGGTGTGGGCCCCCCCGAGCCCCGCCGGGTTCTCGTGGTTGAGCAGGATGGGCGTCAGGCCGCGGATCTTCTAACAGGTCTCGTGCCGACAGGGCCGCTCCCTCAGCTCTGGCAGCCCGATGGAGGCGAGGTCGCCGACCCAGCCCTCGGCGCGGTCCGCTTCACGGAGGTCGAAACCGAAGGGGGTGCAACGCTCATCACCGGGGCCTCGGCCTACGGCGAAGTCCGGGTCGAGAGCGACGCCGTGACGGGGCGCCTGATCAGGATGTCGGCCGTGCTCCGCGACGGGGCCATCGAGCTCCGCGCCTCTCCCATCGAGCCGGGAGACCCGGAGGCATGGTCGATTGCGACCGACCGCAGACGCATCGTCACACGCATCGACCAACTCGCACCCAGCCTCGCGATCCTCAGCCGAGGCGATCTCCTGCCCGACCTGCACCTGCAGCGCGCGGACGGCACAGGCATCACCGTCGCGGACTGGCACGAATCGCCGCCCGAAGATGCCCCGCGCGCATCTTGGTCGCTCATCCTCTTTGCGGACGCCACCTCCGCCGATCCGGCTGCCGCGCTCCGCGGTGCAGCCCAACGCCTCGACGCCATTCGTCAGGAGGCGGCATCGCGCGAGCTCGAGGCGTCACCCGCCGAACGATTCTGGCTGCGCTACCGCCCGCTGATCGTGCTGGTCATGCCCGAGGAGTCCGCCTTCGAGGCCCGAGGATCGTGGCCTGATGCCGAGAACACCGAGCTGCTCTATTCCACCCGACCCGACCTGACCATCGACCGCCTGCCGCTCGCCCCGTTCATCGCGGTCTCGATCGACCGCGACCGAGTGATCGGCGCAATGAGCGCACGGAGCGACGGGGACTGGGCGCAGCTCTTCGTAGAGCAGATGCTCGAGCCCGCGTCGAACAACGACGACTGACAACGGGCTCGGATGTGCTCAGCCCGCCTCGGCCCGCGGGTGCGCGTCGTTGTACGCGTCCTTGACCCGCTGCGTGGACAGGTGGGTGTACACCTGTGTCGTGCTGAGCGACTGGTGCCCCAGCAGCTCCTGCACGCTTCGCAGGTCGGCGCCGTTGTCGAGCAGGTGCGTCGCGAAGCTGTGGCGCAGCGTGTGCGGGCTGATCGACGGGTCGAGCCCGACCTGACGCAGGTACTTGTCAAGCTTCCGGCGCACGCTCCGGCTGCTCAGCCGCTCGGCGTGCTTGTTCAGGAACAGCGGCTTGCCGGTGCCGCCGTCCGCCCAGGCAAGGCGGAAGTGCGGGTCGCGTTCAGCCATCTCGATGTACCCACGGATCGCTCCGATCGCGTGTGCCCCGAGCGGTACAAGCCGTTCCTTCTTGCCCTTGCCCCGCACGCGCATCGCCTCGCCCGCGAGGTCCAGGTCGTCGCGGTTCAGCGAGACAAGCTCACTCACCCGGATCCCGGTCGAGTACAGCGTCTCGAGCATCGCCGTGTCCCGGCAGCCCAGCACGTCGGCGTTGCCCGGCGCCGAGAGCAACTGCTCGACCTGCTCGATCGTGATCGCCTTGGGCAGGCGCTTGCTCTGGCGCGGCGTGCGGATCAGTGTCATCGGGTTCTTCGGCGCGAGACCCACGCGGTGCGCCCACTTGAAGAACGACCGCAGCGTCGCGATCTTCCGCGCCATGGTCGCCGACGAGTAGTCCTTCTCGGCCAGGTGCTCCAGGAACCCGCGGATCAGGTCCGCGTCCGCGTCGAGGATCACGGTCGTCAGGCACCGCGCCGCCTCGCCCTGCCCCCCGGACTCCCGGCGCGTCAGTTCCGCTTTCTCGTCGCTTTGGATCAGCTCGATCCCGCTCTGCACGATCAGGTGCTCGATGAACTGGCGGAGGTCGGCCCCATAGCACCGCGCGGTGTAGGGGCTGAAGCGACGCTCGTCGACCAGGTAGCTCGCAAAGCGTTCGGTGACAGGGAGTGTTGACATGCCTCGAGCTCCTTCTCGACTTTCTTTCCGACCGGTGCGCTCGCGGTTTCTGCCGCGGACGCACACCCGAGAACCGAACCGTCCACTCCCCGTCGAGCGGAGCGAACGCCCCGGCTCAGCGAGAAGACACCTGCGACGACGCACGCTGCCTGGTCAGCCTCAGCCGCTCCTCGTCGAGCAACCGGCTCACCGCGGTGTGCGCCGCGAAATCCGAGTACAGAGGCATGCTTGTCAGATACGCTCGCCATCCCAGGGCTGATCCCGGGTCGTGGCGTCCTTCGGCGTACCGCCGGAGCTCCATCAGCGTCGCGTGGTTCCGCCCGTCGAGCACCACCGAGACGCTGGCCGAAGGAGCCTCCGAGTACCGGACGGTCGACCCGCTGGCCGAACCGGTCACGCTCCCGCGCAGGCCGTCCAGATCGAGCCCGTCGGTCTCGACGAACGCGGCGCCGGTCTCGAGCACGAGGCTCATCCCGATCGTCGGCGGGTCATACGGGTTGTAGTCGGTCACGGTGCCGACGACGAGCCCATTCACGCCCAGCCGGGCCGCGAGCCTCCCCGCGTCTTCGGGCGTCAGGATCGTGTCCATCCCGAGCCCGCGCATCTCCGCGAGCACGCGGTTCAGCGGCAGGCACCGGATCCCCTCGATCTGCTGGCACGACCGCACGATGGCGTCGCTGATCGCGTCAAGCTCGAGGATCGTGGTCCCCGATTCGTTCCGCAGGGGCGCCACCGCCCACAGCGCCTCGCCGCGCGAGGTTGCGTACGGAGACACCAGCGTGTCCGGGGGTGTCAGCGACGGGCCTCTGCACCCCGCGACCGCCAGCAAGGCGACCGCGAGCAACCAGACCCGTCTCCAAAGCATGCTCTCTGCACTTGTCATGGCGTCCATGCCTCACTGGGCACGCCCTCCGTGGCGCACCGTTCGAATGTCAATCGCCCCGCGGCCCTGCCGAACCGCGGGAGCGTCACTCCTCCGGAATCACTCGTCCTCGACCGGGAAGTTCGCGACCGCAGGGTCACGCTCCGCGCCGAGGTTCTCGCTGAGGTTCTTGCGGTTCACGCTGCCCGGCGCCGCGGGGGTCCGGTTTGCCGTGCGCGGGGTGTTCATGCCCACGAACGGGTCGCCAGCCGCCAGCACCGCTTCCTCGCCAGCGAGCGCCCAGATGTTGTCCGTCCCCGACCGATCGCTGATGAAGAAGATCTGGTTCTCCTCGCCCCAGGTCGGCATCAGGTTCACCGCGTCGTCGGCGGTCAGGTTCGTCTCGCCCGTTCCGTCGATGTTCAGCATCCAGATGTCCGAGCGGTCGGGCTTGGCGTTGGCGGTCACCGCGTCCAGCGGCACCGCGGCGAAACCGACCCGCTTCCCATCGCGGCTCCAGGTCGGGTTGATCAGGGCCGTGTCGGACCGGCTCGCGAGTTCGGTCAGGTAGCCCGCGTCCTCACCCAGGATGTCCATCGACCACACGCTGAAGAGCCGGCTGCCGCGCTCGCGGGCACGCTGGAACACGATCCGGTCCGCGCCGTTCTCGCCGACGCCTGGCACCGGGCAGAACTCGGGGAACAGACCGAAGCCGATCTGCTGCTTCACCATCGGGTTCTCGACATCGACGAGCCACAGCTCCCAGCGCTGGCTCACCGGCCCGAGTCGGCAGTACACGAGCTTGCGTCCGTCGGGCGACCAGCTCGGGTGCAACTCGTGGGCGGAGTCATCGGTGATCGGGCGGGCCTGCCCGCCGTCCGCCGACGAGACGTAGATGTTCCAGTTCCCCTGGCGGTTGCTCGCGTAGGCGATCCGGTTGCCCGCCGGGCTCAGCGAGGGCATCACGTCGTGCCCCGGGTCGGTCGTGATCTGGGTCACGACGCGGCTCTGCACGTGCTTGCGGTAGATGTCCGCGGTCTCACGGTGCCGCGTCGACGCGAAGTAGCTGTACATCCCGTCGTTCGAGATCACCGGGTCGAAGTCGGCTCCGACGGTCGAGAAGCTGACGCGGCTCAGATCGGCCGGGTCGTAGGCCTGCAGCGCAGCAGGGTTGCCCTGGGCGAACGCACGCCCGGACACGTCGCCGAACACGTCCACCGGCGGTGTGCCTGCGCCGCGGGCGACGCCCGGGGCCTCGGTCTCACCGTTCTCAGCGATCAAATCGCCCCACGAGGCACCCTCGCGGGTCTGCTGCGTCCCGTCGGTCGCGCCGAGCGCGATCCCGGGCTCCCGCCCGTCGTTCGACGCCGGGTCGTTCCAGGCGGACTCGGAGGTGTACGTGCAGCCGCCGGCAAGGCCGGCGAGGGCGAGCAGTGTCATCAGTCGGGGCGTGGTCGTCATGGCTTCGGCTCCGGCAGCATCCCCACATTCGGGGGTTCACAGTGTGGTCCTTCCGCGTCGCGCTGCTCCGCAGCCACCGATCCGACCGAGACGAGGGCGGCCCTTATCGGACGACTCCTCCCAGCAAGATCGGCTCCCGCATCCTGCGATGTGCAGCAAATCGGACCTTCATCCGCCCGGCATCAGTCCGAGGTCCGTATCCGCGCAAATCCGGACGCTCGATCGTCAGGATCCCACCGGTTCGAGGGGCTGATCGGGTCAGGGTCCAGGGCAGGAGGCGTCGTTTAGGCCGCGCTGCGGGCCCCGAGCACCGCGGGGGTGTCACCCGGACGCAACCAGACGGCATCCCGCCCGCGGGGCCCCTGGCTCGACAGCAGGTGTTCGAGGTAGAGCCCCAGTTGCTCGGTGCCAAACTGGCTGAGGAACTCGGCTGACGCTGAGGGATTCAACTCGATGATCCGGGCGATGACCCGCTCGCGATCGCTGGGTACGAGGGTCTTCGGAACACCTGGCTGGCGGGAACCGGCAGCGAGATCGTCGTACCCGAACAGCGTTTCCATAGCGGGGTGGCTCCGGCAGCAGACAGCACGCGAACACCAGCCGTCGGCTCCGCCGGGGCGATTCAGATCTCCATTCGTCGGCCGACTCGCCCGCTTTCCTCCAGCCGCCAACGATCCGCCGCCCATGCCCGAGCCCACCACGCATCTTCTGCCCGCCTCGAACACGGGGTCCGTGCCAGGCTTTGCCCGGTTCACGACGACCAACCCTGCCGCCGACTTCGGTGAAGAAGTCAGCCGCATCGAGCCGAACGAGCGTCTCATCGCTTGGGCTGGCTGGCTGGATGACGACCGCGCCGACCCCTGCGCCGGGCGTTTCGAGCCCGACTTCCGCCTCTGGACCGCTACCGGCTGGGACGCACTGAGCGCCGGCCTGGTCTCGATCTCCGGTACGCTCGAAGCCCAGAACGCCACGCTGTGCCTGCGCCCGCACGCCGGGTGCGTGCTTTCTGACTCTCAGGGCTGCTTGACGTTCCTCCGTGAGAATCTGCCGCCACGAATCGAGCTGCTGCTCGATCCGGTCGCGCTGCTCACGCCCGACATGCTGGCCAAGCTCGACGACCACCTCGCGCGGGCCTTCGAGGCCCTGGGTGACCAGCCCGCGGTCGTGGGGTGCGTGCTCGCGGCCCCAGCGGTGGTGGGGGAGCATGTCGCGCACGCGCCGCTGGCCGAGCATCCCGACCTCGCCAAGGTCATTCTCGACCTCTGGTCACGCAGCCCCCTGGCTCAACGCCCCAGACTCGTCACCGATCCCCGTGATGCGTCCGCCTAGGCTTGCCCGAAGGAGCCCTCCGCATGCCCGACCCTACGCCCGGCAACACCCTGGACCACCCGACTTTCGCTGTCGTGAAGGAGGCCTTTGCCTCGAAGACGTTCCGCGCGACCGAGTTCCGGGGCGAGGCCTCGCTCATCGTCGAGCCGGGCGACCTGCACGAGGTTCTGGCCTTCCTCAAGAACGACGAACGCTGCAACTACCAGTTCCTCTCCGACGTCTTCGGCGTCGACTATCTGAACTACCCGGGCGAGACCCCGGGCCGATTCGGGGTCATCTACAACCTCTGCAACTACGACAACGCCGCCCGCTTCTTCGTGAAGGTCTATCTCGACCCCTCGCTGCCCACCGACGGCATCGAGGAGGACCCCGCCCTCTACATCGACAGCGTGTGCGATCTCTGGGCCGGCGCCGAGTGGCCCGAGCGCGAGGTCTTCGACATGTTCGGCATCCGCTTCCGCAACCACCCCGATCTGCGGCGCATTCTCACCTGGGAGGACTACCCGGCGCATCCGCTCCGCAAGGACTACCCCGTCAAGGGGCGGGGCGAGCGCGAGACCTATCGCGTCGTCGACCGCACCGACGCCTGAGCGACTCGGGATCTGATCCGGTTTACCTGGGCACCGCGACCGGGCTCGGTCGCACCACGTCGATCCGTCCGGTGTTGACGTTCCACTCCAGCTCCGCAGCGGTGATGGGCGTCGACCGGCTCGTGCTGAAGAGCGTCACCCACCCGCCCTCGCCCGCCGTCGCACGCGACAGCCCGGTTGATGGGTAGTAGTTCATCGCGTCGCACAGCATCTGCTGATCACCCGAACGCGCCCACACAGCGCCGAGCGCATCGACCCCGAGCAACTGCCCGTCCTCGTCCGGGTCCGTCAGACGCACCGCGCCGGCGCTGTCGAACGAGGCGTCGAGCCGCTCGGCCTCGAGCTCGATCACGCCGTCGCCGTCTACGGGTCGGTGCACGAGCCGCACGCGGCGCTGCATCTGTGCTTCGCCTGCGGGGCGGTCGAGCCGCATCGAGCCCTCCCAGTCGAACAGCGCCGAGCCGCGTCCCGACCCGTCACCCGAGCTCGCGTCGTCGGTGCTGACACGTGTGTCGGAGACCACCAGCCGCCCGGCGGTCGGCACCCGGAGCACCCCGGCAGCGTTGTCGGCTTCGATCGTCTCGCCCACGATGGCGGTCACCCGCACGGGCTCCGCATCACCAGGCTGGTCGAACCGCAGGAACTCCGCCGACGCCCGGCGATCTGGCGTTCCGCTTGCGACTGCGCTCACCAGCCGTCGATTGCCCCCCAGCCGGTCGTCACCGTCCGAGTCGGGCTCGACCGCCTCGACCAGAGCCACGAGCCGCTCGCCGCGAAAGCTGTCCCGCTCCAGCGGAGAGGGCGTCGACACGATCTCCACATCGCCCGAGGTATCCAGCTGGCCCGTCGTGTCGCTGTAGCGCATCGACCCGGTCCACGTCGCGAGCACACGCGTGCGCTGCCCATCGTCTTCCGCGATCGTGAGCCGCCCCCGCCCCGGGGTTACGATGCTCGCGTTCGCGTCGTCGAGCTCGATCTGCTCCGATTCCACCGTCGCGCCGCCAGAAGCAACCACGCCCGGGGCGCCCTCGACGATGGCCCGCTTCGCTGCCGCCTCGATCGAGGCCGCGTCACCCACTGCGTATGTCCCGTCGTCGCGCTCGTACCGCACCGCGTCGCGCGCCCTCGCCGACGTGACCTCCGTCTCGCCATCCTCGCGTTGCATGAGGTCTGCCTCGATCGATTCGGCCCAGACGCGCTGCCCGTCCTGCTCGCCGCGCACGCTCCCGGTTGCGATCGCTAGCCTCGGGCGGGCGTCGCCCTCGACCACCTCGAACCGTACGTCGACCCGATCGGCTTCGAGCGCGCCCTCTTCGGTTGACGCCTTCACGTCGCCCGCCAGCACCACTCGCTCGACGGGGGACTGCTCGCCCGCCTCCGCGAACCGGGCGTTCAGGTCCTGTGCCGTGACGAGCGACGAGCCGTCGCGCAGCTCGACGCCGCCCGAGGCGATCGCCTGCTCGAGCGAGCCCGTCATCCAACCGTCACGCACGCGGAAGACCACGTCCGCCTGCTCTCGCCAAGCGACCGCGGTGCCCTCGTCCTCGCCTTCGAGCCGACCCGGGCCCTTCGATTGCCCGATGCCGGTCGAGAGCCCGAGCGTGACCTGCTCGGCGATCAGCGTCCCGCTGCCCGCGACCTCGGTGCGTGAGGGATGCTCGGGCGAGCCCCGGAGCGTGAGCAGGCGGTTCGTGAACGCGTACTCGATCTCGTCCGCGTCGCCCGCCGCTTCGATCTCGTCGTCCTCGAACTCGACCCGGTTGCCCTCGTCGACTTCGAACCGCAGGGCAAGATCGTCGCCCGAGCCCAGCGGCGCGGGGCGGTCCATCATCGGGATGACCGTTGCCGACCCTGTGCACCGGAACTCGATGGGCTCGTCGAAGCCCAATTCGTCCGTGTTCGGGCGTTCTGGTTGCGCGGCGAACGCCATCGCCGCGATCGAGGCCTCGATCGGTGACAGCACGGGGCGCGTCGAGAACCCATCGGTCGAGACCGAGTTGTCCTCGAGCCTGACCCATGCCCGCGCGCGGTCGGACCGGATCCGGCGCGCAGGCTGGCTGACCATGACATCGCCTGAGAAGGTTGCCGCGTAGTACTGGATCGCGGGCTCAGCCTCTGGCGTGCTCGGGGTGTCCGCTTGCTCGGCACGCGGCGTCCCCGGGTTCGCGGAGGTCGTCCGCCTGGTATCCGCTGCCGCAACGGGCTCGTCGTCCTCCACGAACGCGCCCTCCTGCGCAGGCAGGATCGTCGCGACAACGCCGCCCGGTGCCTCGAAGAACTCCAGCCGCTCGTCGACCTCGTTCAGCACCGCGCGGAACCCCAGGCAGTCCGCGATCACGCGTGCGCCCTCGATCCGGACCGGCGCCGACGTCCCGATCTCGCCCGCGACCGCGTCGAACTCGATCCACGACGTGGTCACGCGTACGGCGTCGGCGTCCCTGCCGTTCAGGTCGATCTGGCGGAGTTCGACGTCGCCCTCGAATCGTCCCGACTCGGGCTCGCCCGTCATGTCGGGCATCACGAAGCTCGCCCGATCCGCGCTGATCAGGATCACCGTGCGCGCGTCGATGAAGTACCGGGCGAGCGGCTCGGTCAGCTCGTAGCGGTCCGTCCCCGCGATCGGCTCCGACGCGGCGCTCTCGATCTCCCACGCGATCCGCGAGGGGTCGTTGCGGTCCTTGAGTGTCAGCCGCGCGTTTTTGGTCGAGCCGATCGGCTGCTGCTCGCGCATGTCGGGCACGGGCCCGGTGATGTCGGGGATTTCGGGCGGGTCGTCGGGGTCGGTGCGGGATTCGGGCGAGGGGTTCCCCGAGCCGCCCGAGACCATCAGCACGACCGCGACAAGGATCAGTGAGATCGCCAGCGCCACCAGCACCGCCCACATCCCTGCGCCGCGCCTCGAACCCATCCTCTGACTCCGTTCCGATCGGTTCATCGCGTCATCCTACCGCGCCCCGAGGCCCGCCCCTCGGCGTTCAGCTTCGGTACCGCTCCATCGCTTCTTCGAGCCGCCCCTGCGCCGCCAGCAGGTGCTCGATCAGTTCCCGCACGGCACCTCTTCCGCCCGGTGCCTCGCACCGGTAGGCCACCAGCCCGTGCAGCCCTGCGGAGGCGTCCGCCGGGCACGAGGGGTAGCCCACTCGCTCGAGAAGGGGCAGGTCGTTCCAGTCGTCGCCGATCGCCGCGACGTGCTCGGGCGGGACACCCGCCTCCGCCAGGAGCGCTTCCAACGCCCGGGACTTGTCCTTGGCGCCCTGGGTCACGCGCTCGATGCCCAGTTCCCGCGCGCGCGCCGCGACCGAGCCGCTCGTGCGCCCGGTGATGATCGCGACCCCGAACCCAAGGTCCTGCCACACGCGGATGCCCAGCCCGTCCTTGATGTTGAACCGCTTCGTCTCGCGCCCCTCGTGATCGAGCGCGACCGCGCCGTCGGTCATGCACCCGTCCACGTCGAGCACGAGAAAGGTCACGTCTTCGGGGCGCGCGTGCGGCATCAGTCGCGCACCAGCCGCAGCGCGATCAGGTCCTGCACGTCGAGCATGCCCACGGGCCGCCCGCTGTCGTCGACGATCGGGATCTCGTCTTGGCGGTGCTCGCGGAACAGCGTGACGCCGTCGCGGACGAGCGCATCGTCACGAAGCGTCCGAGGCGAGCGCGTCATGACGCCCGCGATCGGCTCTGCCAGCTTCTCGGGTGCGTGTACGACGAGCCGGCGCAGATCGCCGTCGGTGAAGATCCCGCTCAGGGTTCCGGTTCCGCTCACGAGCAGGAGCGCGCCGGGCCTGCGTGCGCTCTGGCGGCTCGCCTCGGTCAAGGCGTCGCTCACGCTGAGCGTGTCCGGGACCAGCGGCAGGTTGTCGCCCGCTCGGAACCGGATCACGTCGAGCACTGGCCTCAGCATCCCCCCAAGCGAGCCCCCCGGGTGACGCTTGGCGAAGTCGGCATCGGTGAACCGCCGACGTCGCGCCGCGGTGAGCGCGAGCGCATCGCCCAGCGCCAGCGTGCAGGTCGTCGACGTGCTCGGCGCGGGCGATCCGCCCGCCTCGTCACCCACACCCACGTGCAGCGCCACGTCCGCCAGCCGGTCGAGGCTGCTTGGCTCGTTACTGCCGCCTGTGATGGAAACGATCTTCATCCCGTCCTGTCGGAGGATCGCCGCCAGGTTCACGACCTCGTCGGTCTCCCCCGACTTGCTGAGCGCGATGAGGATGTCCTTCGAGCGGAACCGCCCGAGATCGCCGTGGCTCGCCTCCGCCGGGTGCACCGCGTGCGACGGGATGCCCAGGCTCGCGAGTGTCGCCGAGATTTTCGCGCCGATCAGCCCGCTCTTGCCCAGCCCCGACACGATGACCGAGCCCTCGCTCCCGGCGCACTCGACGATGAGATCGACCGCGCGCTCGAAGGCCTCGCCCAGCTCGGAGCCCAGCCCCGTCGCCATTGCCTCGATCGCGCGCGACTGGTCCTCGAGCACCGCCCGGGCGAACTCCGCCTCGGACGTCGGCTTCACCTCCGCTTTGGTGTCGGTGATCTCCATCCAGCAAGGGTACACTCCCCGTCGCCGGCGGAGCCCGGCAGACAAGCCGCACGGAGGCCGCCGCTTGCCCGAGCACGCCAGCAACCTGTCAACCGGCGACTACCGCGTCCGCCTCGATGAGTTCCAGGGGCCCCTCGACCTGCTCCTGCACCTGATCCGCCGGGCCGAGCTCGACCCTGCCGAGATCTCCGTTTCCGAGATCGCCGACCAGTACCTGCACCACATCGAGCGGGCCTCGAGCCAGATCGACGTCGAGGTCGCGGGCGAGTTCCTAGTCATGGCGGCAACGCTGATGGAGATCAAGTCGCGTTCGCTGATGCCGCCCGAGGACCGTCCCGTCACCGCCCGCGCCGGCAAGCACGACGACACCGACCCGCGAGCCGCGCTGATCAGCCAACTGCTTGCCTACCGCCAGTTCCGCGACGCGGCCGACACGCTCGACGCCAGGCGCCACGCCTGGGCCCGGCGCTGGCCCGCCGTTCGCGCCGGGATCGACAAGGAGTCCATCGCCGAGGCCGCCGCCGCGATCGACGAGCCCGACCTCGAAGACCTCGACATCATG
>JANQQZ010000160.1 GCA_028284805.1 Phycisphaerales bacterium | reverse complement strand
ATCAAGTCCGTGTCGCTCGAGATGGGCGAAGGCGAAGACGAGTGCGTCTTCAAAACCTCCAGCGGCGACGTCACCGTGCGGGTCCGGGGCGGATAGGGCCCGCACGACCGTTACAACCTGCACGCACAGACCGAAGACCGCGGATCGGCTCACCAGATGCATGGCCCGTGCCGACAGTGGGGTCAGACTGTCAGTGCTATGAAACAGAGTGCAAGAAACATCCTGGCTCCGTGCATGCTCCACAACGGCGAACTGGAAACCCCCGAGTGCCAGCGCAAGTTCGGGCGGCTCCGCATCCAGTCCGTGCGTTGCTCAGCAGGCGACATCGAGGACATCTCCAAGTCGGGCATGCGTGTCCGGACCAAGAGGCGCCTCAAGCCCAACGACAAGCCCCTGCGAATCCGGATCAACCTGGGCGATTCCAAGGTCAAGATCTGGGGCCACGTGACGTGGGCGCGCCAGAACATCCGCGGGCAGTGGTACGCCGGCATCGCGTTCATCGGCCTGACCGAGGAGCAGGGCGCCGAGCTCACAAGGCTCGCCCGCACCGCCGCTTCGAACACGCAGATGGTCAGCAAGATCGCCTGATCGCGGCTACGCTCTCCGGGCCCGTCTCGAGGGTCCATCGGAGAGCCGGATCATGCCGAAGATCGCGATCGTCTACTACAGCGGGTTCGGGCACACCAAGGCCGTCGCCGAGCACGTCCAGAAGGGTGCGGCCTCGATCGCAGGCATCGACGCGGTGCTCATCAGCGCCGACGACTTGCCCGAGGCCGACGCCGACCGGAACCTGGGCGGGCGTTGGAACGAGCTGAGCGAGGCCGACGCGATCGTGTTCGGTGCCCCGACCTACATGGGCTCGATGGCAGCCGGGCTCAAGCGCGTCTTTGAGACCGCGAGCGCTGTCTGGTTCCAGCAGGGCTGGAAGGACAAGATCGCCGCCGGCTTCACCAACGGAGGCAGCACCTCGGGCGACAAGGTCAACACACTCCAGGACATCTGGCACAACTGCATGCAGCACGGCATGGTCTGGGTGGGCGTGGGCGATCTCAGCAACGGCAACACCCCCGAGAGCATCAACCGCATGGGCAGTTTCTCCGGTGCGATGGCCCAGTCCGACAACGCCTCGCCCGAGGAAACCCCGCCCGCGGGCGACCGAGAGACCGCCGAGCGGTTCGGGGCCCGCATCGCGGAGGCCGTGGTACGCTGGTCGGCATGACAAGCACGTTCCGATTCACCGCCGCCGTTCTGAGCATCCTGTTTGTGTTCACCGCCTCCGCCGGACCGGAAGAGGATGTCGATGCGCTCCTGAGCGCGATGCACGAGGCGTCCAAGAACGCCGACGTGGGCTACTTCGACCTGTTCGCCGATGATGCCGTCTTCTTCGGCACCGACCTGTGGGAACGCTGGACGAAGGACGAGTTCGAGGCGCTCTACCGGCCCTACATGGAGTCGGGCCGAGGCTGGGAATTCACGCGGCGCGACCGGCGCATCGACATCCAGCCCTGCGGCACCATCGCTCTCTTTGACGAGTCGCTTTCGAGCGAGAGCTTCGGGCCGTGCAGAGGCTCCGGGGCGGCGAGGCTCGAAGACGGTGTGTGGAAGCTTGTCCGCTATCACCTCGACATCACGATCCCGAACGGGGTGGTGGATGAGGTTGTTGGTGTCATCGAGGGCTATAAGGAACGTCGCCTCGAAATCCTGTTCGGTGATATCCAGCTCGACAGCTCACGCAGCATCGGTGAGGTGCTGCGCGAGTACGATCCGGACCTAGCCCTGTTCGTGGTCGAAGGCACACGAAGACCCGGTATTGACACCGGGCCGTACTCGAATCATCCGATGATGGTGTCGTCGCACTCGGAGAAAGAGGCCGTAGTGGTTCTCGCTGCCCATGTCTCACGATTCGGTGACATGAAGGGCAAACCCGGCGACCAGCACCCTGCCTTTCGGCCGGATATCAGCGTGATCGACCGGTCGTCGACGGACGCCCCGCCGGTTGAGTTGTTGCACCAGTGGCAGCCGCAGGACGTCACGACCCAGCTGCCCGAACATGCACACTTCATCTACATCGGTCCGTGGACGAACACGCAGGATGATCCTCGCTACGCACCGTTGGAACACGATGGGATGGTCTTCGATGCGATCATGCCGGCAAACGCGACCGTCGAAGAAGCCAAGCGGATCACGGTGGGCGAGAACGAGATCATCCGGGCGGTGATTGTCTTCGCAGATGAATGATCAGCAGTCCGCGGACGTGCCCCGACAAATAGCCGCCCCCGCCCGCTCGATCGCCTCGTCATCAATGTGCAGGTGCACGACCGCCCGCACGCTCTGGGGGCCCTCGTCGAGCATCAGCACGTCGCCTTTCACACGCTCGCAGAAGTCGGCGGCCGTGCCGAGCGATTCGTCCACGCTGAAGTACACCATGTTCGTCTGCACGCGCTCGCGGTCGACGCTGATCCCCGGCGCACCCGCGATCAGATCGCACAGCTTCTGCGCACGGGCGTGGTCCTCGGTCATGCGGTCGCGGTGATGATCGAGGGCATAGATCGCCGCGGCAGCCAGCCCGCCTGCCTGGCGCATCGAGCCCCCAAGCATTTTGCGCAGGTGCCGGGCGCGTTTGATCGTCGGCGCGTCCCCCACTAATGCCGAGCCCACCGGGCAGCCCAATCCCTTGCTGAAGCAGACGCTGACCGTGTCGGCGTGCGTCGCGTACTCGCTCGGCTCGCATCCGACCGCGGGGCAGGCGTTCCAGAGCCGCGCGCCGTCGATATGCACGCCCAGGCCCCGCTTGTGCGCACGATCCGCGACCTGCGCGAGCTGGTCGACGGGCCAGGGGATGCCCCCGCCCCGGTTGTGCGTGTTCTCGATCGCGACCAGCCTGGGCGTCGGGAAGTGCGGGTCGTCCCACATCCGCACGAGCGGCTCGAAGTCATCGGCGGTGAACAGCCCCCGCTCGCCCCTCGTGTAGCGCACGCTCAGGCCCGCGACCGCCGCGTACCCACCCGTCTCGTAGTAGACGATGTGGCACTCGTGGTCGCAGATCATCTCGTCGCCCGGCTGGGTCTGGCTGCGGAGCGCAAGCAGGTTGGCCATCGTGCCGCTGGGAACGAACAGGGCCTCGTCCTTGCCCAGCAGCGCCGCGACCTTGGCCTCGAGCTCGCGGACGGTCGGGTCGCCCTCGAGCACGTCGTCGCCCAGCGGGGCGGCTGCCATCGCCTCGCGCATCGCGGGTGTGGGCTGGGTGACAGTGTCGGAGCGCAGATCGACAGGGGGCATGCCCGGATCTTGTCATCGCCGGCGGCGCGAGGCAAGCAGTGCCATCGGAGCGATCGCGATCGTCGCCGGCGCTGGAACGACCGTGATATTCAAGTCCCACCACGTATCCTCGTTCAGAAGCCCCGGGCTGAGGGGAGCGCCGATGTTGCTGAACGCGTCGACGTACGCCTCGTAGCTGCCTGCCGGGAGCAGAACGGTCGCATCGATCGATCGCTCCCGCCGGTCGTCGGGGAACGGCGACGCCCAATCGATGAACAGCGTCGTGAGCGAACCCGCGGGTCTGAGCTCGAAGACCGTCCCGTTGTTCGGAACGAAGTCGAGCGACGCCACCTCCGGTTCCACCGTGATCGTCCCCTGGATCCGGATCTCGGTCGGCTCGCTGAGATCAAAGGACACCAGGGGCGTGAGCCGGTGGTTGTACGAGTAGAAGGGCGTGGTCTGCACATCGGAGAGCACGAAGCCAGCCATGCGGAAGCCGTCTTCGATCGGGCCGCTCTCGAGCACGCCGAAGACGTTCGCGGACAGAAGCCCGGTCGCGTCGCCCAGCGTGGTCTCGGGGATGACCGCGAGGTAGCCGTCCGGTTCGCTGACGCTGAAGGTCCCCGAGCCCGACCCCGAGAACGCGGTCGCGCTGTAGCCCCCGGACAGGTCGTAGGACGTCACACTCATCTGCCCGAGACCGACCCCTGCGCTCAACGCGCAGACCGCTGCAACGATCAGGTGTTTCATGCGTTCACCGTACCCGAAACCGGAGGCATTCCAAAGCCAGTCGCGTGGGCTTTGCGGGGTCTTAGCCCTCCGCCCGCGAGACCGGCGCCGGGCCCCGGGTCCGTGAATCCGCGGGTGGACGGTCATCGACGGGGGTCAGGTCCATCAGGCGGTTCATCTGCATGAAGCCGATCGCGCCCGCGAGCACGAATGCGAGGCACAGCACCAGCACCGCGGGCGACCACGCGGGATCGACCCCGTCGAGCCAGTTGTAGACCGAGACGGCTGCGACCGGGCCGATCAGCCCGCGCACACCCGTCAGGGTCACATGTACGCCCATGTACTCGCCCGCGCGGGCCGAGGGGGCAAAGTCGTGATGCCCGAGCTGCCACGCGAGCATGCCGCCCGCCATCGCAACTCCCTTGAAGACCGCAACCACGTAGAGCAGCCACTCGACATGAGCGAACACCGCGAACGACAGCAGCGAGATGTTGAACACAAAGACCCACGAGTGGAACGCCCGGAAGCGGACGATGTGCACGCCGTCGAGCAGCCTCGCCCACAGAGGCACCGCGAAGGGCACGACCAGCATGCCCAGTGCGCCGGAGAGCAGCAGCACCTTGAAGTAACCCGCTTCGAACCGCTCGCGCAGGATGATGGGCAGCAACGGGAAGATCATCAGGTTGCCCATGCCCATCAGGAACTGGTTGACCTGGTACGCGCCGTAGCGCCGGTCCTCGAGCAGGAGCGAGACCACGCCCACGGGATTGAGCGTGGGCCCGGTGTTGTCCGCCGAGCTCTCGCGCTCGGCCAGCAGCAGCCGCTTGTGCTGGCGGACGCGCACCGTCGCGAGCACCGCGATGCCCACGCTCGCGACGCACGCCGCCGAGATCAGAAAGACCCGGAAGATCGTGATCGGATCGACGCCCACCAGCGGCCAGCTGTCCCCAAACCTGCCCTTGGCCCCGTCCATCGCGACGCCCAATGAGATGCCCAGCGAGCCGATGGCGATCGTCTGCACCGTGCTCAGCTTGCCTGCGACGCGGGCCCGAAGGCTCCGGGCATAGTTCGCTCGCCAGATCGTCGACCGCACCGCGACGAAGCCCGACCAGCAGACCCACGCGCAGAACGTCACCGCGACCAGGCCCACCAGGCCCACGGGCGTCGCGGGCATGAGCGCAAGCCCGACGATGCAGGCGATCATGGCGATCTGGACGGCCGCGATGAACCGGGTCTTGTTCACGCCGTGGGCGACGCGGGTCCAGATGAAGTTGAGGATGTTCGCCGCAGCGGGCGCGGTCGCGTGGGCCGCGACGGCGTAGTTCAGCGTCGCGTCCGGGATCACGCCGTCGTAGGCGACTCGGGTCACGCCAGCCAGGATCGAGCCCTCAAAGGCGGCGCGACCGACCGAGAGCATCGCAGTGCCCGGGAGCTCGCGGGCGTAGTTCCGCCTGATCGGCGCGGGCATCGCGCGCGGATGGAACGATCCCGCAGCCTTGCGTGCCATGCCGAAAGGTGTCCTGCGCAAGACTGGTGCGGGATCGGTCACAAGCATCCGTAGCCCGCCCGGCCAGTCCGAACCACCCTCGCGTACGAGGTTGGCAATCTCGGCGAGCGCATACCATCGCGCCATGGCCGACCACCGCGACTATGTCCTGGGGACCGACACGTCCGAAGCGGAGCGCCTGGGCGTGCAGCACAGGCTTTGGTCCGATACCGCCTTCGCCGCGTGGCACCGCGCTGGCGTCCGCTTGGGCTCACGCGTGCTCGACCTGGGCAGCGGCCCGGGCTGGACATCACACGACATCGCCCAACTCGTCGGCCCCTCGGGCCGCGTCGTGGGCATTGAGGGCAGCCCCGCCTACATCGACGCCTTCCGCGAGCGGGCATCCGCGCTCGGGCTCGCGCACGCCAGCGTCATCGAGGGCGATCTGCACGAGCTGTCCTCGCTGCTCGGGGGCGACGCCGAAGGCGCGTTCGACGTCGTCTACACCCGCTGGGTGCCCTGCTTCCTTCGCGATCCGGCGACGGTCATCGAGCAGGCGGCACGCGCGCTCAAGCCCGGCGGGCGGATCGCTGTGCAGGACTACTGGGGCTACGAGATAATGCGGATGGTGCCCCGCTCGCAGGCGTTCGAGCAGATCGCCGCCGCAGCGGGCGCTTCGATCAACGAAACGGGCGACACGGGCGTGATGGGCAAGATGCCCGGGATGATGCGGGCCGCGGGGCTTGAGGTCGAGCACTTCGCGCCGATCTCCAAGGCGGCGCGGCCTGGCGACGCGATCTGGGACTGGCCCGCGATCTTCTGGCCCAACTTCGTGCCCAGACTCGTCGAGTCGGGCCGGATCACCCAAGCCACGGCCGACGAGTTTGCCGACGACTGGCGCCGCGCGACCGACAACCCCGACGCCGTCATGATGCTCCCGCCCGTGTTCGAAGCCATCGCGGTCAAGGTCTAGCGGGGGGCGTCGCCGAGTCTTCGGGTTCGCCGTGGTCAAGCCCGCACTCGGAGCAGACCCGGGGTGCCCGGTCCGAGTAGCCGCAGCACGGACAGCCCGAGTCCGGCACACCGATCATCCACCGTGTGAGCCGTCTGGACAGCAGGGCCAAGGTCAGACCCACACCAACCATGGGCCAGCCCCGGACCCAGCCGTGGTCTTCGGCGGTGCCCATCCACATCTGAACATTCGAGAAGCCGGGATTCGGCGAGACAACAAATGCGAACACGAGCCGGGCCAGGATCAGGTAGACGCCGTAGCACACGAGCACCACCGCGACCGCCCGAACCGTCCACAGCGCGATCGCGCGGACCCGAAGCACCCGCGATGACGACCAGATAGACACTGCGCTGCTCCCGTCGGCGCCCCCCGCGAGCGTACCATACCGACCGCCTATGAACATCCGTAACTTCTCCATCATCGCCCACATCGATCACGGCAAGAGCACCCTCGCCGACCGTCTGCTCCAGGCCACCAAGGCCGTCAGCGACCGCGAGGCGAAAGAACAGCTCCTCGACTCGATGGACCTCGAACGCGAGCGTGGGATCACGATCAAGGCGTCGGCCGTCACCGTGGGGCACGAGCACACCTTCGAGGACGGGCGCACAGAGCCCGTGATGCTCAACTTCATCGACACGCCCGGTCACGTCGACTTCGGCTACGAGGTCAGCCGGGCGCTCAAGGCCTGTGAAGGTGCGCTGCTGGTCGTCGATGCGTCGCAGGGCGTCGAGGCCCAGACAGTGGTGAACGCCTACCTCGCCGTCGAGCAGGATCTCGAGATCATCCCGGTCCTGAACAAGATCGACCTGCCCGGGGCCCGCCCCGACGAGATCGCGATGGAGGTCGAGCAGGTCCTGGGCTTGCCCGCCGAGGACTGCATCCCGGTGTCCGCCAAGACCGGCCAGGGCATCCCCGAGCTCTTGGCAGCCATCTGCGACCGCTTCCCGGGCCCGCGCGCCGAAGAGACCAAGAAAACGAGGGCGCTCATCTTCGATGCCGTCTACGACGACTACCGGGGCGTGATCATCTACGCCCGAGTCTTCGACGGGAAGCTCACCGTCGGCGACAAGATCCGCATGATGGGCCTCGGGCGCACGTTCACCGTCACCGAGCTCGGCAAGTACGTCCCCAAGCCCAAGAAGGTGAAGTCGGTCTCAGCGGGCGAGACGTGCTACGTCGTCGCCTCGATCAAAACCCTGGGCGACGTGCGCGTGGGCGACACCATCACACTCGAGCACGACCTCGCGGAGGACGCCCTCTCGGGCTACGAGCCCCCCCGCCAGATGGTCTTCTGCGACTTCTACCCGGCGACCAACTCCGACAAGAAGGGCAACGACTTCGAGGCCCTGCGCGAGGCGATGGAGAAGCTCAGCCTCAACGACGCCAGCTTCACCTTCCAGACCGTGCACAGCGAAGCCCTCGGCTTCGGCTACCGCTGCGGCTTCCTGGGCCTGCTCCACATGGACATCATCCAGGAGCGACTCGAACGCGAGGGCGGCGTCGAGATCGTCCAGACCGCCCCCACCGTCTCCTACAAGGTCGACATCCGCGGCAAAGAGGGCGAGATCGAGGAAATCGAGGTCCACAACCCCGCCGACCTGCCCGACATGTCCATCGTCACCGAGATCAAGGAACCCATCGCCAAGGTCGAGGTGATGGTGCCCAAGGAGTACGTGGGCGAGGTCATGAAGCTCGCGATGGACCGGCGCGGCATCTTCAAGAACCAGATGTACGTCTCCGACACCCGCGAGATGCTCACCTACGAGATCCCGCTCGCAGAGCTCATCTACGACTTCTACGACAAGCTGAAGGGCATGACCGCCGGCTACGGCACCATGGACTACGAGATCGTCGCCTACCGCGCCGACCGCCTCGTCAAGGTCGACGTGCTCATCAACGGCGACCCCGTCGAGGCCCTCAGCATCATCGTCCACAAGGAACGCTCCGAGATGCGCGGCCGAAACCTGCTCGTCCGACTCAAGAAGCAGATCCCCCGCCACAACTTCGAGATCCCCCTCCAGTGCGCCATCGGCGGCAAGATCATCGCCCGCGAGACCATCAAGGGCTTCCGCAAGAACGTCACCGCCAAGTGCTACGGCGGCGACGTCACCCGCAAACGCAAGCTGCTCGAGAAGCAGAAGAAGGGCAAGGAACGCATGAAGTCCATCGGATCGGTCACGATCCCCCAGGAAGCCTTCATGGCAGTGCTGGAGCAGGGGGAGGAATAGTTACTCTGTAGGACTTCCCGGGTAATTTGCGCGAACAACAAATTGCTCGACAATCAAATCCGAGTCGCCTGTAGCGGTTTTCGCCATCAGCCAAGTCTGCTGAGCCGACCTGAAACTATCGCCATACAAGTGATACGGCACCGCGGCTGAACCGGCCAGATTCATCCCGTAGGTGTGGTGAGTCGGTGCGATCCGACGGGCGACCTCGAGAACAATATCTGACAGCAGTACCTGAACGCCGCATTCAACATCGATGCATCCGTGCACAGGTTTGCTTGGCGCTAGATCGCGAATTTCCGCTGTATCGGCCGGATCAAACTCAACCCGCCGCACTATGTCTGTCGCCATTCCGACGACGCCGGGTATCGCTACAACTCGCGGCAAGAAATGGCCTTCATAAGAGTCTTCAACTGAGCGTTCACGCACCCATCGCCGAACCACATCTGACATCTTGCCCGCATCGAGATTCGATGAAAATCCTAATGCGTAGGTCTTGGGAAATAGATCCCGTGAGATCGCGCCATCTGATTTGAACTCGCGACGCTGCTCGTCGGTCAGGTTCACGAAGTTCATCGACTTCGGAATACACCGTCGAAGATGGTCAAGCGTGCCATACAGCGATGTGGCGTCGAATCTGGACTTCACCTCAATGGAGGCAACAACTCCTTCAGCGGGATAGACACCCAAGTCATTTGAGTCAATGAACCTTGGACAGCGGCCGTCAAACAGAATTACGTCGCACTGGGGAGAACGATTGCCGTCGGCAAAAAGGATCTGTCCTTGGCCTATCTCAACCACCGGAGGGAGAATTCTTGCGAGAACATTCCGAAGACGTTGCTCTCGGGAAGTCCCGATCGATGTGCCATGCGAAAACACGGATGCCTCTGCGGCCTGCCCCGCCAGTGTCGTCGCGAGGGAATCGAACCAGTGCCTGATGATTTCTTGGCGATATGGCGCAGTCACTTCACGATCTTATCCATCACCGATGTGGTATCGTGCCCCTTCACTCATGAGGGGGTGCCCCACCATGCCATCGATGACCGACACCGCCCGGAAGCTGTTTGACGCCTGCGAACCCGGCAACGACTAGTAGACGGTGTGAGCGTACCCTTGCATCCCGCATCAATCATGGCCGTATGGGATGCTACGGAGGTGCGATGATGCGCGGGCTTGCCAAGCATGGCTTCTCGCTGAACGAGCTGCTCGTCGTCGTGCTCGTGCTTGCCATTCTGCTCGCGATCGGCATCCCGGTGGTGCAGTCGGTCCGGAAGGTTGCGCAGCGGTCGGTCTGCTCCACCAACCTGCGCACGATCGGGCAGGGTGTCGCGTTGTACGAGACCGATCACGATCGCGTGCCGTTTGCTGGCACGATCGCGCCCGAGGCCGAGATGGAGGACGACCCGGGGCTTGCGGCGCTTCTGCGGCCGTACCTCGGGGTTGCTGTGCCAACACGAACCCGCCCGGGAGACAGGGCATCGCCATGGGACGCCGCGTCGCTCTGGATCTGCCCGTCCGATGCCGGCTACGACCTTGCGGAGACACCCAGCGGGACCGCGTGGCGCGAGAGCGGCAGCAGCTACTCCATGGGCCCTGCCGCGATCGTGTACTTCATCGTCCTGGAGCGCTTCCCGGATCGCAGCATCGGGAGCGTCCAACGCGGCGTCACGCAGTCGCTGCGGTCTCGATCATGGCCGTTCGTGCTCGACAACGGGACCTGGCACGCGAACCGAACCGAACGGAACGCGTTGTACTACCCGGATGGGCGTGCCGGTGTCTTCGAGGGGGTCACCAGCGAGCAGGTGGATCGGCTCATCCGCGAAACCGTACCTTTCCTCGGCGATCGAGACAATTCGTCACGGCATGATGCAGAGCACCACTAGATACCCGCATGCCGCCTGGCCATGAGTGCCGTCGTGTGCGCATCTCTCGCACGACGTTGGAGGCCGTCCAGACCTGGTGCGCGGCGCTGCTCTTGCGACCACGGGTGCCACTGGCACTTCTGTCGGGCACTCACTCGTAGAGGAACACCGATTTCTCAGCGACCCACGATCAGGCTTCGCCCCGGATCCCCCGCCCCAGCGCCCGCATCGAAGCTCTTGCGAAGAACCCCGCCCACAGCGTGATGCCGAAGAGCTTCAGGGAGTCCTCGAACACGATGTTCCAGTCGCCCAGCAGCGACTTGATCGGGCCCGGCGCGATGTCGATGCCGACCGAGCCCGCGAAGCAGGCGAGCGACACCGCGAGCAGGACCGAGCCCTCGGCCCGGATGCTGCTCGCGAACCGGAGCACCGCGGCCAGTGTCATGAGCATGTAGACCGCCAGGGGCAAAAGCTCGGGCAGCCCCAGCAGGTCTCGCGCGATGCCCTCGTGCACCATCAGCAGATCGTCGAGCGCCATCACGAGCGAGATCGTGCCGAACGCGAGCAGGAACCACGACGACTCTCTGTGTGCCCGCTCGCGTCGGAGCACCCAGCCTGCGAGCAGCGCGCTGAACGCCCCCGAGCACCAGAGGATGATGCCCACGTTGGACACGATGCCCGTGAGCTCGTGCGGGTCGCGCACGCCGCGGGGGTCCATGAAGAAGCTGGAGATCTCGCGACCAGAGATGACGCTCGCGGCGACCGATCCGAGCAGCGCCGAGAGCGGAAGCCCGATCATCAGGGCGAGCCACCGCGCAGTCCTGGGCAGGTTCCGGCTTCTTGGAGAGTCAAGGGTCATCGCGAGTTGCTCGGAGTGCAACCTGCTATCGGTCCACAGAACAGCGGACTTGGGGATTCAACGCGGAGACGCGCGGGATGGGATACCTCGGGCTCCATCCCGGGGGCCTGTGCGGCAAGGCTGTGCTCAGCGGCACCCCGTTCGTTGCCCGGGGAGTCCATGGCCCCGCGTTTCGTCGCCGGGTCTCCGCCGTGCCGCCCCATAACTCGAAGCGACCCGGCACACCGCCGATGACCACTACGGCTCGCGATCCGTTCGCGGACGCAAGCACGGCACTGGCTCGTGCCCAGTGCAAGGCGTCACGAGCCGTCCGCGCACACAAGCACCCCCGGGAGGCATCCCCCGGGGGGCTCTGGAGAATGAGGAACACACGCCCTTGTCGTTCGGTCAGTCGGCCAGCCGCGCGGTCTGCATGGGTGCCGCGAAGTCGTTGCGAGGCGGCAGGTCCTCGTCGAGCTCCTCGAGCGTCTCGCCCAGCGTGACCAGGACGACCGCGTCCTGGAAGTCGGCGGCCGACGAGTTCGGATCGCTCGTGCCCAGCTCGAAGAGGTACAGAACCTGGTGATCGTGCAGCCAGACCTCAGAGCCATCCGGGGTCAGGTACGGGCGGAGGAAGTAAGCGATGTCCTCCTGTCCGTTGGCGCCAGCGATATTGGGCACCGCGTCGCCGTTGCGGAGCACCCTCACGAGCGAGCTCTGATCGTGGCTGTTGTGCGTGAGGTAGATGCGGCCTCCGTACCACGAGGTCGCGGTGATGGTCAGCGAGGTACCCGCGTCCTGCATCTCGGGCACGACGTACTTGGTGACGGGCAGGGTGGGCTGGTTGATGTTGCCCGCGGTGGAATCGGCGTCGCCGAAGGGCTCGGTGGTGGTATCGCCCGTGTGGACCTTGAGCGTGATGGGCAGCGCAGGCCCACTCGAGCCCTCGGTGAGCGCGGCGCCGATGATGTCGACTCGGACGGCGTATCCGATCGCCGGCTCGACCCGGCCCTGGGTCAGGACGAAGCTCATCGACGAGCCGGGCTGGCCGCTGGCGGAAGCTCCGGACAATGCGGCGAGCATCAACGCGGCGCCGGCTGCGGCGAAGCGGCCGGAACGGAATCGGGTGCGTGTGTTCATGTCTCCTGCTCCATTCGGTCCCGGCGGCTGTGTGGTGGGTGCTCATTGCACACCTGATTGCCGGGTATGGATGCAAAATGTATTTGGTTCTGAGGAAATCAAGCGCAAGCACAGATTCCGGTGTCAAAGCACCGAAGCTGTGCGTGCTGTAGCGGTTGCGCGGTCTGTGCGGGTACGCGTCAGACGCTGGGGTCGCGCTTGAGCACGAAGACCATCTGGTGATCGACCTCGCCGCCGGCGTTGAAGGTGGTCCAGACCTGCTCGACGGTGTCGCCATCGATGAAGTTGAGGCGCAGACCGCCCATGTAGTGGTCCTGCCCTTCGGTGAAATTGCTGACGCTATCGACCCTGAAGTCGAGCGACGGGCCTCGGTCGGTGTGCTCGATCCCGTCCGCGATCATGCGGGGCTGGTTGCCCACGGCGCAGTAGTGAGTGCAGACGACGCGCTCGCCGTCCATGTGGTAGAGGTTGGTCATCTCGTGCGGCTCGCCAACCATCATGATCTCGCGGACGACCGATCCGGCGCTCGAGGGCTTGAACACGCTGACCTCCTCGCTCAGCGTGCCGTCCTCCTGCACAAGGCGCCACTCGCCCTCGAGCGACGCCAGCAGCTTCATGGTCTCCGCAGACTTGTCTGCGTCAGCGGCAACAGGATCGATCGCAGGCACCTCGGGCTGAACGGGCGCGAGCGCGAGCAGCGGGCCAGCGGCAGCAATCGAAACGAGTACGGCGAGGCGGGTCGTGGTCATGACTGATCTCCGGATGCGTGTGTCCACAGCCTACTGCACCCGCCGCGCAAAGGACATGCCGCCCCCCACAGGAAACGGCACGCCCGGTTCGAGACTTCGCTTGGGATCAGAATCAGCCTGCGGCGGGGCCCTCGCCGCGCTCATGGTCGTGGCGGAGGGCGGCAGCCTCGCTCTCGCCGTTACCGTCGCCCTGATCGTGATCGTGGTCGTGCTCTTCGGTGCAGCAGGCGCCGGTGCCGTCACCGCAGCAGGCCTTGCCCCCCGAGCACGTGGTACAAGCACAGCCCACGAGCGTGCTGGCAGCGATCGCGGCAACAAAGGCGGAAATGAAACGCTTCATGGATGAACTCCCCTTGACTTCTCGATGCGCGAAAATCAGATCGACAGGTCAGCCTATCGGGAATCCATGAGCCGCACCTAAAGCGAGGAATGGATAACCAATTCTCAATCAATGAGTTACGACGAGTTTGTTTGCACCCGGCGTTGGGGGTCGAGGCTCGGATCAACTCATCCGCCCGCCCCTGTCAGGGCGACCGCCAGCCCCTCGATATCGCGCATGATGTCGAGCGTGCGGTCATCGAACTCGCCCTCGGGGGTCCGCCGCATGCGGACGACGACAAGCTCGTGCTCGGGCAGAACCACGAGATACTGGCCCAGATACCCCTTCGCGCTGAACCCGTGCGTCTTCCAGCCAACGATGTCGTAGTCCGGGCGGTTGGCCTGCCAGGTCAGCTCGCCCCAGGCCTCCTCGCCGCCGACGGCCTCGCGGCTGCGCTCCAAGAGCTCGTCGCCGCGCACGTCGCGGAGTTGACGCATCTTCTCGATGAACTCCGCGGGCGCGTCCAGCCGGGCCCACTCGTCGAGCAGCGTGTCTGTCACAGCGAACTCCGGGTCGGCGATGACCCACCACAGCAATCCGTGCGGCGCGCCCCACCGCTCCGCGACCGACTCGACCTCCGCGTCCACCGGCACGAGCGCCTGGTCCGTCATGCACTCCTCGATGAACGACGCAGGCAGCAGCCGCTCGCCCTCCCACACGCCCTGCTGCATCATGAGGACGCCGACCTTCGCCAGATCCTCGGGCCGCATCCGAAGGCCAGCCATCCCGTGCGGGTTGCCCGCATCGTCGAGCATCCAGCTCCATGACTCGATGCCCATCGGCTCGAACAGCTCCTCGCCGATCAGCTTGTCCAGCCTCGTGCCCGAGATCCGCTCGGCCAGCCCGGCGAGCAGGTTGCACGCCTTGTTGTTGTACCGGAACGCGGCGCCCGGGTCCTCGGACAGCTCGGCCGTCAGCGCGAGCTGCACGAAATCGGGCGCGCGATAGATCTCCGTGGTCCGATACAGGTCCTGCAGCCCCGATCGGTGCGCGAGCAGGTGCCGCACCGTGATCTGGGCCTTGCGGCCCTGGTTCCACTCCGGGTACCACCTGTGCACGGGCTCGTCGAGCGATTCCAGGCGGCCGTCCGCCAGCAGCCGCCCGAACGCGAGCGCGACGATCGACTTGGTAACCGACATCGTCTGGATCTCGCCGGCCGGCTTGCCGAAGCGCTCCTGGATGACCGTCTCGCCGCGGTGAAGGACGATCAGCGCGTCGGACTCGGTCTCGCGGGCTCGCTCGACAATCCGCTCAAGCACCGCGGGGTTGAGGGGCTCCGGTTCCCCGGGCGCATCCTGTGCGGCGGACCCGGTGACGGCGGCAACCGCGAGCCAGCACGCGGCGGTTCGGACGATCGCGGCTGCAACGGTTCGCATGGCGGGACTCCTCGTGTTGCCCCGTGGCGCAGCCTACCGCGCCAGCCAACCAGAGTCCAACCGCACCCCAGGGCCCGCTACCGCAAGTCCGCCCCTTTGCCCCGGTAGTACGGCCCGAGGTGCGTCCGCTTCGGTTCGGCGTACGCCCGTCCACGCTGCACACTCCACGCGACCGGGGTCTCGACGCCACGGGCCTTGAGGTACTCGACATACCCCTCGTCGTAGCTCGCGAGCTGGTGGAGCACGGCCTCGTCGCTCGGGTACCGCTCCTCGAACAGGACCGACTCCACAGGCAGCCTGGGCCGCCGCGAGGGCGACTCGTCGGGCACGCCCACGCACAGGCCGAAAAGCGGGTAGACCCCCTCGGGCAGCTCGAGGAGTTCGTCGGCGCGTTCGGTGTCGTTGCGCAGGCCCCCGATGTAGCAGATCCCGTAGCCCATCGACTCGAACGCGATGACCATCTTCTCCGCGAAGAGGCTGGCGTCGATCGCGGCGACCAGGAAGGACTCGAGCCGCTGGTCGTAGGCGTTGCCCTCGCGGGCCGCCGCGATGCGGTGGCGCCGTGTGTCGCCCAGGATCACGAAGAATGCCCCGCACTCGACCACCTTGGGCTGCGGGCCCGCGAGCTCGGCGATCGCCTCACGCGTCGCCCGATCGCGCACGCGGATGAGGCTGTAGGCCTGCACCGCCGAACTGGTCGAGGCCATCTGGCCCGCCTCGACCGCGAGCCGCACGTGCTCGTCGGGCACTGGGTCGGATCTGAACTTGCGGATCGAGCGGTGCCTCAGGAGCAGGTCGATGACATCGTTGCGCGTGTCGTTCATGGGCGAAGCGTAGTGAGCGGGCCTCGGGCGGTCGCCGCGGCGGGAACAATGGCGTGTGCCCCAGAACGACCAGACCGACCTGACACGATCGAGCGATGCCCGCTCGATGCTCGTGCTTGTTGCGGGTGCGGTGGTGTATCTCACGCTCATCCCCTTCGGTGTACGGGTCCCAACTTCCCTCGGCGCAGCCCTCACCGAGGTGGTGTCGTTCGACGCGTTGACGCCCGCCCACATGGTGCCGGCCTTCCTGCTGGCCCTGCTCGCCCGCGCGGGCTGGGGGATCAGTCCCAAACGAGCCGCTGCGACGGTCATGATCGGGCTCGTCAGCCTGGAGATCGCGCAGGCATTCATCGAGCACCGGCACGCCCGCCTCGGCGATCTGGTCGCCCAGAGCGTGGGCGTCGGGCTGGCGTGCTTCGTTCGTCCGCCCGTGCCCAGCGCCTGGGTGTGGCGCAGCGCATGGGCAGGCGTGCTGGTTGCGATGACCGTGAGCGGGCTCGTCCTCGGCATCCGCGGGCAGCACGGGCACACCCTCGGACCAATGGACACCACATTCCGGCTCGTCGTCGGCGACGAGCACGGCGGGCAGCGGCCCTGGCTTGGCGAGGTGCACGGGTTCGAGATCTCAGCGGGCGACACACCCGAATCCGCGGACGTGCTGCTGTCCTACGCGGAGACGCCGACGGAACCGCCCTGGTTGGGCGAGGGCCCTCACGCGGTGGAACTGCATCCCGCCGACGGGGGGTGGTCCTCGCTCGAACCCGTGCCGGGTCTCTGCCGCGCGATCGATGAGGCCCGGGGCGTGGGCGTGTCGCTGGATCTCACACCAGCGAGCGCGGACCAAGAAGGCCCAGCCCGGATCGTGACGCTCTCGAAGGGGCTCTCGTACCGCAACCTCACGATCGGGCAGGAGGATGATGCGTTGGTCTGCCGGATACGCACGCCCCGGTCGGGGCGCAACGCGTCTTCGCCCCAGTTCGTCTTCCCTGGGGTCCTCGTCGCGGGCGAACGTCAGCGGATCCGTGTCTGGACAGACGGCGGCTCAGCCCGTCTTTGGGTCGCGAATGAAAGGGCTCGGGAACGCGTGTCGTACATCACCCCTCGGGACTGGCTGGGGCTCAGGCCCGGGCTCGGCAACGCCGCGGGGGTGCTCGCGCTGTTCGGGCCCCTGGGCCTCGCCGCGGGGATGCTGCTCGGACCCGGACGCTCCCGCTGGATTGTGGGGGTTCTGACGCCGATAGTCATACTCGGCGTAGTTTGGGGGGTTTCGCTGGTGCTCGATCGACCCATTGCATGGTGGCTGCTGGCCGGGTCGGTCGGTGTCTCGGGGGCCGGCGTCGCCCTGTCCGCCTCGCTCGGCAGAGGGAGGCACTGATGCCCTCACCGATCGCGCACGCCTCCATCGCGTTCCTGGGCACGCCCGCGCTGGGCGAGGCGCCCTCGCACGAGGCGTGGTGGAAGCGCTGGGCGCTGGTGCTGCTCGTGGTCTTCGCCTGCGGCGCACCCGATCTTGACATCATCGTTGGATGGCTGCTGCTGGGCGAGCCGTTCACGCACCACGGCGCGATGTCCCACTCGCTGCTGGTCGCCCCGCTGTTCGGCCTCGGCTTCGCATGGGCGGCGCGCCTGCTCCGCCCTGGGCTCAGGCTCCAGCGGGCGTGGGCAGTCGGCGCGGCGCTCTACGGGGCACACGTCGTCATGGACGCGTTGATCTACGACACACGGGGCGTCGCGATGCTCTGGCCCCTGCTGCCCGACCGGTTCGCCTCGCCTCTGGTCGTCTTTGTTGGGGTGGAGTACAGCCAGTGGTGGCGATGGGACATGCACCTGCTGACGCTGGCCAACGAGTGCGCGTTCGGTGTGCTGGTGCTGTGGGTCTCGCGCGAGCTGCGCCGCCCGCGGGTCCCGCGAGGAAGCCCGAGCCATGCCGCCGGCTGACGAGATCACACTCATCGACGGGCACGTGCACGCACGCGAGGCGTTCGACGCGTCGCTGATGCTATCGGCCGCGATCGCCAACTTTGATCGGCTCGGGGCTGGCTCAACCAAGGTGCACGGGGTGCTCATGCTCGCAGAAGCGAGCGGCGAGGACGCCTTCGCGCGCTGGGGCGCACACGACCGTCCCCTCGGGCGCTGGCGGTTCACCGAAACCGACGAGCCCTGTGTGCTCCAGGGCGAACGCGACGACGGCAGGCTCCTGACGGTCGTCAACGGACGCCAGTGGACCTGCGACGACAAGCTCGAGGTGCTGACCATGAGCAGCGACGCCCGTCTGGACGACGGCATGGCCTTCGAGGCGTGCATCGAGGCCGGGCTCGATGCGGGCGCCCTGGTCGTGCTGCCCTGGGGCTTCGGCAAGTGGACCGGCGCACGGCGCGACCGGGTGCTGCAAGCGGTCGAACGCTTCGGCGATCGCCTGGTGCTGGGTGATAGCGCCGCACGGCCCGGGGGCGGACGCGACACAGTGCTCGAAACAGGGCGGGCCCAGGGCGTCCCGATCCTGCCTGGCACCGACCCGCTGCCGATCGCGTCGCACACGCGACGCCCCGGGAGGTACGCCCTACAGATCGACGGGGCCATCCCCCGGAACGGGCGGTGGGACTGGCTGCATGCACAGATACGGTCAAGTCCGCCGACGGGGCGGACGATCGGATCGCGGGACAGCGTGCTCGGCGCGATCGCGACACAGGTGCGATTGCGGCTGGGCTGAGCGAACGCCCCGGGGACCCCCGCGGGCAGAGAGGGGTTTGCACCCGATGCGCACGCTCGTACTCGCGACACGGATCAGCGATCCCACCCGGGGCGATCCGGCCCCGTGGGGGCTGCTGGTCCGCGCGCTGGGCGAACTCGGGCACGAAGTTCACCTGGTCTGCGATGCCTCCGAGCCGACACGGTCGCACGCCTCCCTCACGGTTCACGCGGTGCATCCGCAGCGGACGGGTGTGCTGCCGGCGTTCGCGCCGCGAGCGGCCGAGGCCGCCAAGCGATGCGAGCCCGAGTGCGTACTGGCTGACCGAGATCATCTCGCCCTCGCGTGGATGCTGGCGGGGCGGTCGGACGCGTCACTCGTTCCCGTGCTGGGCGAGCCCGGCACAAGCGCCCCCTCATGGTCGCGCGGCCTGCAAGCACCCTTCGAGGGCCGCATTGTCCGCGGTGCCGACGCCTGCGTCGCGTTCGGGCCTGCCCAGGGCAACGAGGCGAGGGCGCGCGGCGCCCGGCACGTGATCGAGCTTCCCGGGGTTTCATCGCTGGGGGACGCCCGCCCAATGCCGAACGGGTGGCTGCGGAGTCACCTCGGACTCGAGTCCGGGCTCCTCGCGGTCTCGTGGGGGGAGCTGTCGCCCGAAGCCGGAACGGACATCTTCATCGAGGGCGTGAAGGTCGCTGCAGATTCGGATGCAGACATCCACGCGGTCATCCTCGGAGGTGACCAGACCAGCATCGACCGCTACGAGGCCAAGGCCCAGCGCCTCGGGATCGAGCAACGGGTCCACCTGCTCGGCACCTGGCCCGCGGCGAAGCTCGGCACGCTGGTTGCCGAGGCGGACATCCTCGTGGAGCCAAGCCTCCGGGCGAACACGACGCCCAACGCGTTCTACACCTTCCTGGGCTCGGGACGCCCTGTGCTCGTGGCAGAGGCGCCGGGGCGGCACCGCCTCGTGTCGCAAGGCGCGTGCGTCTTCGCGCCGCCCGACCGGCTCGGCATCGGGCACGCCCTCGGCGAGCTGGTGTCAAGTGAGGCGGCTCGCGAACAGTCCAGCGCAGCAGGATTGAACTGCGTCGCGGAGCAGCACACCTACGATGCATTCCGAGCGGAACTGGAACCGCTCGCTCGCACGGTCGGGCTCGGCCCAAGGCTCGGGCCCGCGAGACTCAAGCACCCGGAGGGCCTCCGCGCATGACCACGCTGGTGACCGGTGGAACCGGGTTCACGGGAAGCCATCTGGTTCGCAGGCTGCTCGAGCGGGGTGGGTCGGTGCGAGTGCTCGACAATCAACCCGGGCTGTTCCATGACGAGCTCAGAGATCTCGGCGCCGAGATCACCATCGCCAGCGTGACCGACGAAGATGCGGTGCGCCGGTGCGTCGAGGGATGCGAGGTCGTGCATCACCTGGCCGCGGCGTTCCGCAAGCTGAACGTGCCGCAGTCGCACTATTCCGACGTGAACGAGCAGGGCACGCGGATCGTCTGCCGGGCCTGCGTCGACTTCGGTGTCCGCAAGCTGGTGTACTGCTCGACCTGCGGCGTGCACGGGCACGTGCAGGGTGAGAGCGCAACCGAAGACAGCCCGATCGCGCCCGCCGATTACTACCAGCAGACCAAGTACGATGGCGAGGTCGTCGTGCAGGAATTCGTGCGCGACGGGCTCGACGCGACGACCCTCCGCCCGACCGCCATCTACGGCCCGGGCGACCCGGGACGGTTCGTCATGCTGTTCCGCCTCTGCAAGCGCGGAACGTTCACGATGTTCGGCGACGGGCGCGTGCACTACCACCCGGTGCACATCGAGAACCTTGTGGACGCGTTCGAGCTCGCAGCGACCGTGCCAGGCGTCACGGGCGAGGCGTTCCTGGCGGCGGACGATCGGTCCTACTCGCTGACGGACCTGGTCCACGAGGTCGGACGGGCGATGGATCTGGACATGAAGATCAGGCGTCTGCCGTTCGCGCCCCTGCGCGCGGCTGCCGTGGTCTGCGAGGCGGTCTGCAAGCCGATCGGTGTATCGCCCCCGCTCTTCCCGAGGCGCGTCGACTGGTTCCGCCAGCACCGCTCCTTCGACATCACGAAGGCGCGACGCATGTTGGGCTACGAGCCCCGTGTCGGGCTGGACGAGGGGCTTCGCCAGACGGGCGACTGGTACCGGCGCTGGGGCTACCTCGAAGGCTCGCCCCGCAAACAGGTGACGCTGCCCGAACCGCTGCACGGTCCGATCTCGCTCGGCTAGCCTTGCCCGCCCCCACGATCCGGTGCGTCGCCCTCGCGACAGAAGCAACCAACGCCCGCGAACCCCCCGCTCGACTGCAGGGCATTGATCGACCGAGCATCTTCGTCGATGTGAAAGCCGATGACGTCACGCGAAGACACCGGGACCCCGGCGTACCGCTGGATGAGACCGCTGCTGATCGGCGCCGTGCTCGCGGCGCAGACCGCGGTGATCGCCCTCGCCTGGTGGGCAGGCGTGCACGGCTTCGTCAACGAGGTCGAGGGCTACTCGACCGAGCGGATCACACTCGCAACCGAGGGCACCGCAGCCGGCGTTGCGACGGCGATCGCCAAATCAGGCATCGACACGCTCGAACCCGGAACAGAAGACTGGCAGCGGGCGCAGTCAATCATCGAGCAGCTCGATCTGCCGGGCGGCGCCCGCGCGAGCATCGTGGACCGCGATGGCGTGCTGCTCTGCCACCCGAGGCTCCGGAGCACCGGGTACGGACGCAAGCTCACGCCGCGCAGCGCATCGATCGTCGGCACCGCGCCGCTGCACCTGCTCGACGCGACCGTGATCGTGACCGCACCATCCGTGAGCTCCCCGAACGCGACGCACGCCGCCGCAGACCTCGTCTCGCTCCGCATCGCGCTCTTCGGGGTCGTCCTGCTCTCGCTGACGGGCGTCGGCGTGCTCTCGTTGATCTCGCTGCACGGGTCGCGGCTCGAATCGGTCAACCGCGCGCTGGCGGCTGACATGACCCAGCAGAGCGAGGCGGTGCTCCGCACCCGTACCGGGATGATCTACGGGCTCGCCAAGCTCGCCGACTACCGCGACTCGGATACCGGTCACCACCTCGACCGCATCTGCACCTTCGCAACGATGCTCGCGAACCGGCTGCGAGACGCGCACCCCGAGATCGACGACGCGTTCATCGAGAACCTGCGCATCGCCGCATCGCTGCACGACATCGGCAAGGTCGGCGTGCCCGATCGCATCCTGATGAAGCCGGGCGCGCTGACGGAGGAAGAGTGGCGCACCATGAAGCGTCACACCGAGATCGGCGCGACGACATTGCAGGGCATCCGCAGACGCGTCGGCAACGACCCGCTGCTCGACATGTCGATCGACATCGCGCTGCATCACCACGAAAAGTGGGACGGCACGGGCTATCCCCATGGGATCTCGGGAGACGAGATCCCGCTCGCCGCACGGATCGTCGCGGCCGCGGACGTCTACGACGCGATCACGTCCGAGCGTGTCTACAAGCCCGCGATGCCGCATCAGCACGCGTGCGCGCTGATCAGCCAGGGCCGCGGTGCGCACTTCGACCCGAGCGTGGTCGACGCGTTCGAGTCGGTCGCGGATGAGTTCCATCAGGCGAGCATCTCGCTGCGTCCGTCCTCGCGGCAGGCGGCGTGATGCGCCTACACTCATAACGCTGCGCCGAGGTGTTGTGCACAGCACGAGGGGGCGAGGAGCGTGACCCGCCCGCCCCCCGCGCCGACACTCGGTCGGCACGCGTCCATCGAGACGTGCTTCTGGCTCCGGTGCGCCGCGTCGCGGCACACCCCAGCACGAAGGCTGCTCATGGTTCGAGACAACGCCGCACCCGATCCGTCCACTCACGACCGCTACCGCGCGGTTACCAGAACCAACATCGACCGGTGCTCACAATGGCAACGGCTCGACCCCGAGCTGCGCGAGGCGGTGATGACCGTCTCTGCCGTCCTCCCCTTCCGGACCAACGCGTACGTCATGGACGAGTTGATCGACTGGGACCGCGTGCCCGACGACCCCATGTTCCGCCTCACCTTCCCGATGGCGGCGATGCTCGAAGAGCACGACTACCAACGCGTGCGCGATCTCATCCGCGCCGGCGCCGAGAAGGGCGAGATCGAGTCGGCCGCGAACACAATCCGCGCGAAGCTGAACCCGCACCCCGCAGGTCAGATGTCGCACAACGTGCCGCACGTCGACGGCGAGCCGATCCCGGGCATGCAGCACAAGTACCGCGAGACGGTGCTCTTCTTCCCGAGCCACGGGCAGACCTGTCACGCCTACTGCACCTTCTGCTTCCGCTGGGCTCAGTTCATAGGCGACGACGACCTCAAGTTCGCCAACAAGGAAGCGGGCCAGCTCCGCCGCTACCTCGAGCAGCACCCCGAGGTCACCGACGTCCTCTTCACGGGCGGCGACCCGATGATCATGAAGGCCAAGGTCTTCGAGACCTACATCGATGAGGTGCTGCGGGTCGAGTCGGTCCGCACGGTGCGCATCGGCACCAAGAGCGTCGCGTACTGGCCCCAGCGGTTCGTCACCGACGCGGACGCACGCGACATGCTGCGGATCTTCGAGCGCGTAACGGAGAGCGGCAAGCACCTCGCGCTCATGGGCCACTACAACCATGCCGTGGAATTGTCTACGGAGATCTCCCGAGAAGCCGTCCGCCGCATCCGCGCGACGGGCGCGAACATCCGCATGCAGAGCCCGCTGATCCGGCACATCAACGACTCAGCCGACGCGTGGGCAGACCTGTGGGTCACGGGCACACAGCTCGGGTGCGTCCCGTACTACATGTTCGTCGAGCGGGATACGGGCGCCAAGAGCTACTTCGAGCTGCCGCTCGCCGAGTGCTGGGAGATCTTCCAGGCGGCGTACCAACGCCTGCCAGGCACCGCCCGCACGGTCCGAGGGCCCTCGATGAGTTGCTTCCCGGGCAAGTGCCACGTGCTGGGCGTCTCCGAGGTCGCGGGCGAGAAGGCATTCGTGCTCGAGTTCCTGCAGGCGCGAGACCCGTCGCTGGTCCGCAGGCCTTTCTTCGCCAAGTTCGATCCCACCGCGAGCTGGTACGACGAGCTCGAGCCGCTCTCGGCGAGCGACGAGCCCTTCTTCATCCGCCCCGAGGTGCCCACGACACCTCTCACGGTCCGTGACGGGCACGACCTGGTCGCAAACTAGCCTGACTCAACGCACCTTGAGCACGACCAGCGTGCGGTCGTCGTCCGCGGGGCGGCCCGCGGTGAACTCGTCCACGCTCACGAGCACGCTTGCAATGAGCGCGCGGGCGTCGATGCCGCAGTTCGCGAGGACGCCATCGAGCCGCTGCACGTCGTAGATCTGGTTGTCGTCGTTGAACGCCTCGGTAATGCCGTCTGTGTAGAGCACGACCTGGTCGCCCGGGATGAGCTCCGCGCGGGCCTCCGGGAACTCGACGTCCTCCATGATGCCCAGCGGGACAGCCTGGGCCTGGTTCAGGATGAACATCGATCCGTCTGAGCAGCGTTTCACGCGGGGCGGGTTGTGCCCCGCCGAGGCGTAGACGAAGGAGCAGTCCCTGGGGTCGAACACGCCATAGAAGGCAGTGACGAATGTGCCGTTGTCGGTGTAGCGCTTCGAGAGCCGCTTGTTGACGTACGCGAGCAGATTGCCCGGCGCCATGCACTCGTCGGGGGCCGTGTGCGCGAGCGCGTGAGTGATTGCCATGAGCACCGCCGCGGGCGTGCCATGCCCGCACACGTCCGCGATGAGGAAGCCCCAGCGCCCGTCGGCGAGCGGGAAGACGTCGTAGTAATCGCCCCCGGCCCGCGCCGATGTCTCGTAGTGTGCGGCGATGTCGAGCCGCTCGATCTGGGGCATCTCGGTGGGCAGGAGCGATCGCTGGATCGCCGCGACGGTTTGCAGCTCGCGGTCGACCTGCTCGTAGGCCTTGTCGAGCTCGCGCTTGAGGACCAGCGTGTGCGTCGCACGTCCGAACAGGTTCGTCCGCCAGACCATGTCGGGCAGCTCGTGGGGGTCGAACGCGTCGGCCTCGTCGCGCCCCATCACGACCATGTTCTTGGCGATGCCGTCGTCGTAGGCCGGGATGGCGACGAGCGAGCGCTTGCCCGCGAGGTACGCGACCGCCGGGTCACCCGGATCCAGCTCGACATCAGGCAGATAGGCGGGCTCGCCAGCGTAGATCAGGTCGTGCAGCACGCCGTGCTCGTGCACGGGCAGCCGGTCCTTCTCCTCCCACGGGTTGACGTCGCGGTCCCAGACCGAGGCGCGCGTCACGCGGAACCGAGGCTGATCGAGGTTTCGCCGGCTGATCGAGACGAACGCGTCCGCCGGGTAGAGATTCCGGATGCGGCTGCGGTAGGTCTGCACCATGAGCTGGGGCTCGGTCTGAGCGCTCAGCTCCTTCATCATGAGCGTGACCTCGCGCAGGCGATCCTGCCAGCCCTCCGCCGCGACGTCCCCGGGCGAGGATTCCGCCGAATTCTTCGAGGCCTCGGTGCCCGGTTCGCTCACAATCGTTGCTCCTGGCTCGCACAGGCCCCCCGCGAGGTTGCATCAGGGCTCCGGCGCGGGGATAGTACCCGCATGCAGAACGACACCCCCACCCCCGCTTGCACCAGAAGAACCCGCCTGCAGCACTGGTTGTTCCTCGGGCTCACGCCTCTGCTCGCGGGCGGCTGCCTGTTCGGCGGCGACCCCGAGCCCGTGCCCGAGTCGGACCCGATCGTCCTGCTTGACGCGCCGATCATGAGCATCGCCGTGGACGGCGCGATCGACGACTGGCCCTCGACCGCGTCGGCGGTCGCGGACGAGCACTACCTCTACATCCGCTTCAAGACCGATCGCCCCGTGTCGCTCCAGGCCGACACCGAGACGGTGCAGGTGCAGCTCGACGTCGACGCGCAGCGTTCGACAGGGCAGCCCGACAGCCGAGCCGAGCTGGGCATCGATCTGGCCATCACGTTCTCCCCGCCCGACGCCGAGGGCCAGCCCTCGTTCGGCACGCGGGTCGAGGCGTTCACAACCGACGGGACGGTCGTGCAGATCCCGGCCGCGTCGCTCGACATCATGTCAGCGCCCACGCACGCGTCGGAGTGGTTCGAGCTGCGCATCGGGCGCAGCCTGTCGCGGTCGATGGCGCCGGACGTTGTGTTCCCCAACGCGGGACTGCTCAGCTCGGGGAGCCTGACCGGGCGCGTGGCGCTGTTCGGACCGGGCGGGCGGCTGCTGGCGAGCGCCGAGCCGTTCGAGGTCGACCTCGCACCCGCCGCGGTGGGACCCAAGCGCGTGAGTGTGACGCTGCCCGACAAGTCGCTGGGCTCGGTCAGGCTGATGACGTACAACGTCGAGAACTCGTCGCCCGTGGACAACCCCGAGCCGTTCACCCGGATGCTGCGCGCAGCCGACCCCGACATCGTGTGCGTGCAGGAGTGGTACGACCAGACGCCCGAATCGCTCGAGGAGTGGTTCAACCGCGAGCTGCCGATCTCGGGCGCCTGGCGGGCGTTCACGAGCGAGGGTCGCGGGGTCGCGGTGGTCACACGCTTCGACGCCGCCCCGTTCGGGTCCGGCGCGGTCACGGTCGCACCAGAAGGCGAAGACCGGACCGTGCGGAGCGCGAGCGCGTTGGTCGACACCCCCGCCGGCCCGATCGTGGTTGCGAGTGTCCACCTCAAGTGCTGCGGGGCCCTCGGGGGTCGCGAGGACATGATCCGCTCTGCGGAGGCCGAGGGCATCGCCGCCATGATGCGCAACCAGATCGAGGACCCCGCGGGGACCGCGGTCGTGATCGCGGGCGACTACAACCTCGTAGGCGGGACCGAGCCGCTCGCCCTGCTCACCGCGGGGCTCGACAGCGACGCCAGCGACCTGACCGTCGTCGAGGCACGAGGGCTCGGCGAGCCCTCGCTCTCGACATGGACCCAGCCCACGAGCTCATTCCTGCCCGGGCGGCTCGACTACGTCGCCTACGGCGACACGCGGCTGCGGGTCGAACGCTCATTTGTCTTCGATCCGGGGCGCTTTGGTGCCGGGTCTCTGGATCTGCTGAACGTCGATGAAACCGACGCCGCGGCGAGCGACCACCGCCCGATCATCGTCGACTTCCGCCCGCGGTAGGGCTCAGGTCGCGTCGGCGGTCTCGCCGATCTCACGCCGACGCACGATGCGGATCGTCCCGTCGCTCACGTGCTCGACAAGATCGAGGGCGTCAAGGGCGTTCAGCGCCGCGCGTTGCTCCGCCTGTTTCTTGCTTGCACCCTCGGCAGGCTGATACGCGGCATCGCCGATCTGCACCGCGATCGTGAACGTCTTGGCGTGGTCGGGACCGACCTGCGCGATCACACGGTACTCGGGCGTGCACTGGAACTCGCGCTGCACGTGCTGCTGCAGCACGCTCTTGAAGTTCTGCTGGTGCCCGCTCTCGGCCGCGTTGGTGATGAACGGCTCGAGCAACGGCGTGAGCCATCGCTTGACCGCCCCGAGCCCGGCGTCGAGGTAGATCGCGGCGATGGTGGACTCCAGGGTCGCCGCGGCCAGGGAGTGCGGCAGGGAGCCATGCTGATCGCGGATGCCCTTGCCCAGACGGATGAGCTCTTCGAGCCCGATCTGCCTCGCGATCTTCGCGCAGGTCTTCCGGCTGACCGCGACGGACTTGATCTTGGTCATCTCGCCTTCCAGCAGGTCCGGGTAGAGCACGAAGATGGCCTCGCACGCGACGAGCCCGAGCACCGCGTCGCCCAGGAACTCCAGTCGCTCGTTGGATTCGAGCCGCCCGTGCGCGACCGAAGCGTGCGTGAGTGCCCGCACGATCAGGCCGGGGTCGTTGAAGGCATAACCGATCACGTGCTGCGCACGCTCGATGAGCTCGCGGTGCTGGTCCATACCAGTTGCGCCCGGAGTCCGGGCCTCCGCAGCGCGGCGTGCGCCCGCGCCGATGCCGTGAGGTCGGCGGGTTTACCGCCGACGACTCCCAGCACGCTCGCCTTGTCGCCCCACCGAAGCCGGCCGGAGCAAAAGGGCGAAAGTGCCGCCATGCCGGCCGCTCCGCACGCAGGGCCGGTCATTCGGTTCTATCGGGTTTGAGGCTGCGACGCCAGAGTCCTGACAGAAAAATAGGTTCCCGTTTGGGTTCAACGGAAGGGAATCGGACGCTTCCGGCACTGGAAGACCCGGTCGTGAGAGCCTACAAATCCGTCCTGCCCGCTGGTGGAACGGCGGTGAGATCTGGGAGCGACCCGATGGCGATGCACTACCCGCGGCGAGTCAGCCGCATCAAGAAGAAGCGTTCCCAGGGGTTCCGTGCCCGCATGAAGACCAAGAGCGGCCGGAAGATCATCAACGGTCGCCGCAAGATCGGGCGCCACCTGAAGTTCGCCTGATCTGCGCAGGACCCTGCACCTCGGGGTCCGATTCAGCAGCCAAACTTGTATAAATAACTCGTTCGACCCGCCACGTGTTTGCGGGAGTCTGTTACATTCTTCTCGGCACGCTTTCTGTGCGCCGGCTGGGTGTGGAATGAGTTCAGACAACGCCAAGCTGCGTCTGTGTGTGTACTGCGGGCACGACTGCACCGGGCAGCCGCGGATGAAGGACCGCCAGGGCCGCTACATGCACCGTGCCTGCTTCGCGAAGGCGCACCCCGACAAGGCCGAGAAGCCCAAGGACGCGATGGACGCGCTGATGCTCGATGTCGTAGCGCCCGCGCAGCCGGACACGAAGCCCTGCGAGAACTGTGGAATGCCCAAGCCGATCGGGCGGTCGATCTGCAAGTCGTGCCGCTACGACGAGACGCTCGGACGGGTGCCGAAGGAGCCAAGGCCTTCGAAGAAGGACAAACAGGCTGAAAGCGAGAGCGTCCCCGCGCTGAGCCCGGTGCTTCCTCAGTCGATCGGCGCCGCGGTCTCGGCGGTGAAGATGGCAGACTCAGAAAAACAGGGCAAGCCGGTGACCGCCTGGGTAGCTTCAGCGGCGGTCGCGTCCGTTGCTGCGCTCGCGTGCGCGCTGGCGTGGGGCGCCTTCACCTACGCGACAGGCTGGGAATTCCCGATCGCGGCGCTGGGCGTCGGGTTCGTCGTCGGTCTCGGCGCGGTGATCGGGGCCCGATCACACGCGGGGTTCATGAGCGGGCTCATCGCGGGCGTGCTGACACTCGCCTCGGTCTTCGGCGGGAAGTACTTCGCCGCGGCGTGGGTCGTCGACGACTTCGTCGAGGCGATCGGCTCTGCGACGCGCGACTCGGTCTTCTTCGAACCATTCGATCCTTACAACGGCTGGCTGACCGACGAGCAGGCGCTCGCGTACGACGTCGACCACGAGTGCCGCAGGCTCGAGTTCCGCGGGCAGACGCTCGACTGGCCCGTGCCCGCCGACCCGGACACGGCCTCAGACCTGGACTGGTACCCGCAGGATGTCGTGGAACGCTGCCGGGCCAAATGGGCCGGCATGACGCCCGAGGAGTCCGCCTACGCCAAGTACGAGCTGGCGCGTGAGGCAGGCTTGGTGTATACGGCCGCAGAGGTCGCGCCGAACTTCGAACGCCGAGGCGTCTCGATGGACTACCCCCGGGGGCACACCGCCGATACCGCCTACTTCGTCGAGGATTACCCCCTCGAGGTCCAGACCGCCGCCGCGATGCGTTGGGACGCGATGAGCCCCGAGCAGCAATGCGAGTACTACGCCGAGCAGGTCGGCATCGGGGGCTGGATGGACGCCGAGACCAAGGCTGACATGGCGATGTCGCTCATGCTGGTCAACGAGCGCCCTGAAGCGTATCAGCCGCTGACCAGTGTCGCGACCGGTTACCACAGCCCCGGAGGCAGCGTCCGGGGCTGGGCAGTCGGCGTGCTCTCGATCATCGTCTCGTTCTTCATCGCCTGGGGCGTGGGGTGCGGCGGCAGAAACTGACCAGATCCGATCCCACCGCCTGTATGATGCGGTCTGGAGCCCCGGAGAACCGTGATGAGTGATGTGTGCGCGGCATGCAATCAGGCGATCGCCGAGAATGAGAAGCCGACCAAGGACAAGAAGGGCCGGCTCTACCACGGCGCGTGCGCGCAGAAGCTGATGCAGAAGCATCGCGAGCGTCAGGCCGCCGCGGCCGCGGCCGCCCAGCAGCAACCCGATAACGTCATGGACACGCTGCTGGCCGGCGCAGAGAAGGCGACGGCGGTCACCTGCCCGAACTGCTCCAACCTGCTGGCCGAGGGCACCGCGCTGTGCGTGCGCT
>JANQQZ010000128.1 GCA_028284805.1 Phycisphaerales bacterium | reverse complement strand
TGCATCTCGCGCTGCGCCGCGCTCGACGTGATCGCGAGGATCCCGATCGACATCGTGACACCGGCCGTGACGAGCACGAGCAGGTAGACGCCGCCGCGTCGACGTGAACGCCGTTTCACCGGGTCGCCTCGTCGCCCGATTCTGATCGGTAGAAGACCATCTCGCCCGCGACGCGCCCGTTGAACTCGGCTGTCACGCGTACGCGGTAGACATCCGTGTCGGCGACCTCGGCCCCCTCTGGGTTCCCCGGCGCGACCTCGGTGACCTCGACCGACCGGGTCCAGCCATCGGCGCCGGGCACGGCGGTCCCGTCGCGCATCCTGGGGGGCGACCTGGTGTAACCGTCGTAGTCGGTGACATCGTCGTAGAGAGTGCGCGCGGGCAACGCGGAGTCGATGGCCCCCGCGTCGATGGCGGCATCGAGCGGGAGCACCGCGATCTCTTCTGCGAGCTGACGCGCGAGCAGCTGGCCGAAGCTCCGCTCGTTGGACACACGCCGCTCGACCGCGACGCTGCTCACGAGCGACATCGCCGCGACCGCGAGCCCGCCCACGACCGCGATCGCCATCACCGCCTCGACCATCGCGATGCCCGCGCGGCGCATCACGGTACCTCCACGTTGAAGCAACGCTGGGCGATGCTCATCTCGATCGTGCCGACGCGGATCGTCGCCATCAGGCACCGATGCGAGGGCTCGACCGTCGCGAACATGCTGGCCCACTCGAACCCGACATCGTCCGCCGAGGTGATCACCGGGGCTTCGCCCAGCGACTTGTACTCGCGGGTCAGCGGGTCGCCCTCGGTGCCCGCCCAGCGGTAGGTGATGATGTCGGAGACGCCATCGCCGTCGCGATCTGGGGTTTCCAGACTGATCTCGCCCTCGTTCACGATGGTGAGCGTGGTCGCGAAGCGGGCGTCGTTCGCGATCAGATCGAGCGCTCGCTGGACTGACACCGCGGTCTGCGTCGGGCGCGAGCCGTCGGGCAGCGCGCGGCTCGCCAGCCCGATGCTCGACGCCAACGCGACGATCACCACCGAGCTCACGAAGAGACTCGAGACCAGTTCGACGAGCGTGAACCCGCGACGGCGCATCAGCCACCCCTCCCGGGTGAGGTGATGCCCGCGTTGAAGTCCACCGTGCCCTCGTCCGAGTCGCGGGTGACGCCCGGCATCACGTCGCTGTTGCCGTCGCTGGCGAGGTCGAGCGAGCGGATCTGGACGCTGGCGGTGCCCTCGGCGAGCAGGATGCGCTTGCCGTAGCGCCCAACCGCGAGGTTGATCGTGCCATCGGATTCCGAGACGCCGTGCCCGTTCAGGACCAGCAGCGGCGATCCCCCGAAGGTCGCCGAGACCACGTTGACCTCATAGGGCGGATCGCCGAGCTTGACGGACCGGAAGAATCCGCCTCCACGGGTGCGAACACCGACGACCGCGTACTGATCGCTGAGAGGCTCGAAGACCAGCTGCCTGTTCGCACCTGCGGCGGCGGCGCTGGACGAGGCGATGCCGATGTCCTGCACGACCCGCAAAGCCGCGGCGTCGAGCCGGGACCGCGCCGATGCGGAGGCGAATCGCGGGATCGCGACCGCAGAGATCACCGCGAGCACCGCGATGACGATCACGAGCTCGACGAGCGTGAACCCGGTACTCCGGGGCAGCCCTCCGCGACTAGAAGTCGCTCCAAGGCGTGCCGGCACCGTTGGTCTCGGTACCGGTTGTGTTGGAAATGATGGTGCCTGCGGTCTCATTATAGATCCACCCCACGCCGTCGCCGTCGGAAGCCGCGACCCCGTTCTCGCCTTGGTTCGCACCAACCGGCAGCGGCGGGATCGAGCGGAGATACGGGCCGTAGATGAAGTTGCCGGTCTTCGTCGCGCTGGTCGCGCCGGTGACATCGCTGTACTGCAGGAGCTGATCCGCGAAGTCCGCCACGTCCGGGTACTCGCCCCCGTGTTCGGCAGCGTACAGATCGATCGCACCGCGGAGCGCCTGCAGATTGGCCTTGAGCGCAGACTCGGCCGCGCCCTCGGCACCGCGGCTCATGCGCGGGATCGCGATCGCACCGATGATCCCGAGGATCACGACCACGATCACGAGTTCGATCAGACTGAACGCACGTCGGTTACGGACTCTTTGCATCGGTGTTCCCCCGGATAGCTCTGGGGTAGACATCGACAGGCGCGCACCAGTACTTGATCGCTCGCGGCACAGGATTATGTGTTTAGCGCCCGCCGAGGGCGGGCTGGTCGAGCCGGAGCGTTATGGGGCCCACACTCGTGTGCACCCGGACCTCGCGGTCTCTGATCGACAGCACACGGCCCCCATCGAAGGCCTGCCCCGCACGAAGCGGGCGCCCGTTGATGACAGCGATGTCGCCGTCGGCCCGGCGGAGCACCGCGGTCAGTCGCAGCCCGGGGGCATCCTTGCTGGGTTCCTGCACGCCAGCGACCGTATCGGGCTTGGAGACCTGGATCGGTGCAAACGCGGCGGCGATGTCGCCTTCGCCGTCGCTCGCGTGCTCGCTGAAACGCTCTGCCAACGTCGGGCGGTCTCCGACCGGCTCTGCCAGGGCCTCGCCGACCACGTCGGACTGGACGGTGCCCTCGACGACTCCGGTGTCCTCGGACGCGTTCGCGCTGGTCAAGAACCGGTCTGTGACGAGCGCTGCCACGGCAACACCGAGCACACCAAGCATCAACGGATTTGGCTTCCCCCTCGCCATACGAGCAGTCTGGGATTCAGCACCTCGCCCGTCAACCGATCTGCGCGGTCAATCTTGCGCCGGATCGTTGCGATCGGCACGATCCGCATCACCCATAAACCAGACAAGGTCCAGCGCGAGCGACGACGCTTCGTCACCCTGGGCGCTGACCGAGAGGTTCCGGGCGCCCATGTCAGGGAACGCCTGACGCAGTCGTGACAAGAATTGCCCTACAAGGTCTGGCTCGCCGCTGCCCGAGATCGTAATCGGGAGCGCGCGGAACCCTTCGGTTTGTATCACCTCGCCGGGACGGATCGCCTCGACGCTGACACCGACCAGGTTGGCCAGATCCGCAACCTCGCCGATCCGTGCGTTCTCCTGCGACGACGCGGTGAAGATGCCCCGGTACCCGTCGATCGTCGAGCCGAGCGTCTGCACACGCCCGTCGAGTTCGTCCCTCTGGGCATTCAGCTCGTCGAGCTTGTCTTGCTTCTTCGAGACCGAACGCTCCGCGAGCAGTTTCTCGGTCTGCTGCACTAGCACCGGGCGGATCCCGCCGAGATAGCCCGCCGCCGTGACCGCGACGAGGAGCACCAGCCCGTACCGATCGATCGGGTTGCGAAGCATCACGCGCCTCCCTCGGCGCTGATCGCCGCGGTGACCGAGAACTGCACGCCGTCCCCCCCGTCCAGCCTGGTTGGCGACGTGCCCTTGAGTGTCACTTCATCCAGCAGCCCGGCTTCCTCGAGGCGGATGACGAAGCCGGTCACCGCCGACTGCTCCCTCGCGACACCGGTCAGCTCCAGGAGGTACGGGCCCCTGGCAAGTTGCTTCGGGCTCAGCTCCGTCCCCGCTTCCTTTTGCAGCAGCACACGAACCGACCTGAGAGACAAGCGGTCGTCGAGCTGCGCGCTCAGATGCCCGAGCAGCACGCTCCAGTCCGGCTGCCCGTGAATGTCGCGGAGCACACCGACCTCGGCCGCGAGATCGCCCGCGCGCTCCTGCAGCAGCCCGATCCCGGCTTCCGCAGCCGCGATATCCGAGTCCAACGCCAGCGACTCCGCCTGGAGCGCATCAACCGGCTCCACGAACACCCCGTCCGCGATCACCGAGCAACCAAGGATCACCAGGCAGTACCCACCAACGACACGGAACCACAGCGCCCGTCGGCGCCTCCGGCCTCGAGCAGCGAGCAGCGTTTCCGGAAGGAGATTCACGCCCTTCATGCCGCAGCCCGCCCTTCATGACCCCACATCGCGGCACCGACCGCCCCGGCGTAGCTCGATCCGAGTTGCACGCCGTGCGACGACCCGAGCTCCGAGCCCCAGAGCTCGACGCTGACGTCGAACTCGTCGCGGATCGACTGCGCGACCGACGCGCACTCAGCCTCGGCCCCGGTTAGAACGATCCCCTCGATCCCGGAATCCCCGAGCGTGCTCGCGAGATATGAAGCGCACCGGTCGACCTCGGAAACCGCGGCCTCGCCCAGACCACCCGCGGAGCCGACCTGCACACTCCTGGAGAGCGCGGGGACACCCCGGCGCACCACGTGCAGCGAGAGTGTCTCGCGCCCGAGATCGACGATCAGGTGATTCGTGGCCCCGGTCGCACGAGCCAGCGCGCAGACGGGGGCATCGATCGCTTCGATCTCGATCCCGAGGCGTTCGTGCTCTTCAACGATCGCCAGGATCTCATCGCGCAGCCCGCCCGCCACCAGGTACTCCGTCGGTCCATCCTTACGGCTCTCGATCGGGAACACCCCGATCTCGAGCCCAGCGCCGCCAACACCGCGCGAGAGCTCCGCCGCCGCGAGTTGCTCGATCGGAGCCCCGGACGAGGCCGGAGGCAACTCGAGCACCGTCGTCACCATCGCCTGCGGCGGCGCGATCGCCACGCATGAAGCGGGGCGGCGAAGACCTTGCCTCTCCACCGCCGCGAACGCGCGTGCGGCCGCTTCCTGGCGGCTGATCCCGTCCGGGCGCACCGCGATCTCGACCGCCGCGCACGCCCCGCCCGGGCCGAGCGCAACGAGCCGGTACGCCTCAGGCGACGGATCGATCCCGATCACCACTCTCGGTGTCGTGCTCAGCATCACGCCCCCCCCGTCGATGCAGTCAGATCGAAGAGCGGCAGGAACAGACTCAACGCGACGCCGCCCACCACGACACCGAGCAAGGCCAGGATCAGCGGCTCCAGAATGCTCGTCACCGAACGCGCCAGGATCGCGTTGTCCTCGTCCATCATGTCCGCGAGCACGACCAGCACCTCGCCGACACGGCCGGTCTGCTCGCCGTTCCGGACCGCCTCGGCCACCGACGAGGGGATCAGGAACCCATCCTCGATCGAGTCGCTCAGCGACTCGCCGCGTTCCACCTTCTGCATCGCGCCGTCGATGATGCCTGCGTACTCGTAGTTCCTGGCGCTGGTCCGCGCCACCTCGAGGCTCTCCAGCAGCGGAACCTGCGCTTCGAGCATCACTCCAAGCACACGCGCGAGCCGGGCCACCACGAACGCCCGGACCGCGGCCCCGATGACGGGCAGGCGGACGATGACACGCTGCGCCGCCGATCGTCCGGGCACGGAACGCAGGTACCACACACAGCTTCCGATACAAACGGCAAGCCCGAGGAGGATCCAGAGCCAGTGCCCCCGCACCAAGGCCGAGCTGTCGATCAGGAACGCCGTGGTCGGCGGGAGGGGCGCGTTCAGCGTGTCGAAGAGCGTCTGGAACCTGGGCAGCACCTTCACGAACAGCCCGATCAGCACACCGCCGGACACGCACAGCAACAGCGTCGGGTACATCAGCGCCCCGAGGATCGTGCTCCGAACGACCTGCTGCTGGCGGGACATCGCGGCAAGACGCTCGAGGATCTGAACCATGCCCCCGCCCGACTCGCCCGCCTGGATCAGGCTGCGGTACACCGCATCAAAGTGACCGGGGTGGCGCGCCATCGCCGCGGAGAGCGACTCGCCCCGTTCCACATGGGCACGGACATCCTCGATGATCTCCCGCCACGCACCGGGCGGGGTCTGGCGTTCGGTCGCCGCGATCGCGTCGACCAGCGGTGTGCCGCTGGAAACGAGCACCGTGAGCTGACGTGTGAACGCGGTGAGCTGCTTGAGCTTGTCGCGCCCGAGGCGGAGCCCACCGGAGGCTCTCGATCT
>JANQQZ010000109.1 GCA_028284805.1 Phycisphaerales bacterium | reverse complement strand
CTCCGGTGGGCCGCGGCGTTGTCATGCGCTCACCGCGAGCCGCCCCTCGCCGCATCCGCGTACAGCTCGTCGTACCGCGCGCGCACCGACGCCGGATCGAGATAGCTGGTCACCCACGCACGCCCTCTCGCGCCCATCTCCTTGCGTCGGGGCTCGTCGGTGAGCAGTCCGGCGATGGCCTCCGCGAACGCCTCGTGGCTCTGCTCCACGATCAGTGTCGAGCCCGAGGCCTCGAGCTCGGGCCAGATGTCGACGCCCTTGGTCGTGATCGCGGGTGTGCCGCAGGCCAGCGCCTCGGGGAGCACGAACCCGAAGTTCTCTTGGCTCGTCGGGAGCGCAAAGACGTCGGCAGCCTCGTACAGGCTCACCTTCGTTGGGCCCTTGACCATGCCCAGCATGCGGACGTGGTCCCCCAGCCTCATCGCGTCGATCTGAGCGCGAATGGCGGACTCGTAGGCCGCGTCGCCCGTGCCCGCGATCAGCGTCTGACACTCGACACCAGCGTCTCGTAGGTGCGCTGCTGCTTTCACGAGAACGTGCACACCCTTCTTGACGTGCACGCGGCTCAGAAACAGCACGGCTGGCATGTCGGGGTCGATCCCGAAGGCCTCTCGCGCCAGCTCGGGTCCGGGCGGGTCGAGGTATGGCTCCACATCGAACACCAGCGGCACGACACGCCCCGTCCCGCGCGGGTACCAGACCTTGCTCTGGGTCAGCTCTGCCTCGGCGGTGCAGTGCACGAACGCGGCCCGCTCGAGCAAACGCCTCCCAGCGAACGCGAGGTAGAGCCGCTTCTTCAGCCCGCGCTGCGCCATCGACCAGTCGTCGAGCATGCCGTGTACCGACAGCACGTAGGGCGTGCCGATCGATTCGCACAGCCTTCCGACCGTCCGGTTTACGGGTTCCCAGGGCGTGTGCAGGTGCACCACATCAGCGTTCGCGATCTCTTCGAGGAGCCGCTTCTCGGCGCTCGGGGTGAGCCCCCCGCGCTGGGAGGGCGGGTCGATCTGCACGAGTCTGGGCGAGCCTGGCCCGCCCCAGTCGTCGGGCACGTCCGGGGCGTCCCAGCAGGCGACACCGACCCCGTGCCCCGACTCGGCCGAACCCGAGGCCAAGTCGAGCACGGCCCGCGTCACGCCGCCGAGTTCGAGACGTAGATTGGCGGTGACGTGCAGGATGTTCATGGTGCGGCCCACCCGTGATCTGGCTCATAGCCGAGGTCGATCAGCGTCTGCCCAGCCAGCTTGTCGAAGTACGCTCGGTCATCAGCGGACCACACCTCATGCCACTTCGCGGGACGCGCGCTCTTGGCGATACCGCCCACGATCTCCGAGGACTCGCTGATACCTGCCCAGCGGTACGCGAGCCTCCCCAGCCTCGATCGCGGCAGACGGCGCGGCAGAAGCGGCTCTGCTCGCCTCGGCTCGAGCCCGAGCGACTCGGCGAGTCGAGCCATCACGGCGGCGGGCGTGCGGATCAGATCCTCGAAGCGCAGCACGTGGACGCCGTCATACACCCGCCACGCGCCGATGTGGTTCGACCAGTAGGTCGGGCGGGGCGTGCCTTCGAAGTCCGACCGGATGAACTCTGATGCGCCGCCGGGCGTATCGGGCGCGAAGCCCTGCTCGTAGAGGTGCTGCGATGAGAGAACGTCGCGCCCGTTGCGGACTGAGTTGATGACGACCGCGTGTTCGATCAGCGCGCGGGCGAGCGACTCATTGTCGCCGAACTCGGGGAACGAGCCGTCGGGCTCGGGCACGGCCGTCGTGTGCATGACCATCCGCGGTGTGCGTTCGAGCTGCGCGAGCACACGACCGGGCTGAGTCGGGTTGTGGTGTCCGGGCTTGAGCGAGTCGAGACGGATGTAAAGCGAGCCGAGCGGGGCGCCGCGTTTGTATGGAGGCGAGGTCTCGGGGAACTGCTTGCGGATGAAGTCGATCGCGACGTGCGTGCCCGATCGACGGTGCCCGACGACGGCGATCGGCTTCGGCCGTGATCGAATCCGCTCGATCGCGCGTGCGATCTCGCTCACGAGGTGGCCCCGCCGGGTGCGTCACGCTGTCCGAGCGGCTTGGCCGGGTTCCCGCCGTAGATCGTCCAGGGGTCGAGGTCCTTGAACGCGCACCCGCGCGCACCGAGGATTGCTCCCTCGCGCACCGTAATGTCGGGACCGACGAACGCATCCGCGGCGATCCATGCATGGTCCTCGATCGTGATGGGCGGGCGGAGCAGCGGCATGTCGGGTTTCGTGAAGTCGTGCGTGCCGGCGCAGACGTGCGCGTGCTGGCTGATCGAGACGTGCGATCCGATCGTGACGGGCCCGAGGCAGTAGAGGCGTGTGCCGTCGCCCACCGAGGAGTTGTCGCCGATCGTCAGGTTCCAGGGGATCTCGATCCTGACGGTCGAGCGCAGGCGGGCGTTGGTCGCGACGTGCGCTCCGAAGAGGTTTACGATGCGGGCGCGCACGCCGTACCAAGTGTGGAATGTGCAGCGGAAGAGACGCTGGCCGACGATGTCCCAGAGGAGCCGCCCGATCTTCTCCTTAGTCGAATAGGGGCTGACCGCGCGCTGGTGCTCTTCTGATGTCATGTCGGCATCTCGTCGCCGCGCTCGTCCTTGACGTCCATCTCCTTGCGCTTGGCGATGGACATGAGCTCGTACCAGCCGAGCAGGCGGCACATGACGTAACCCGGGTACCCGTCGCGGAAGCCCTGCTGCACGAAGTAAGAGTACATGAACCGCAGCGCGGGGCGGCACGGCAGCTTTCGGCTCATCTTCTTCAGCCAACGCCGCCGCTCGATTGGCGATCCGAAGAGGTTGGCCTTGACGTTGCCCTGCGCCTCGCCCCGTTCGGCGTGGGCCTCCCAGGTGGTGTAGCGGTTGTGCTTCTCCGTCCAGATGGCGAGGTCGGGGTAGGCGTAGTGCAGGAACTCGTGCCTGAGATAGCCCGCGGGCCCGTTGTCGAGCAGGATGTGCTCGTGGACCTCGTTGTCGCCCGAGCCGGTGTCGCCCAGGTCGCCCAGGCGTTCGTACCGCCCCTTGCCGTGCTTGAGCAGACGGACGTTCCAGCTCGGGTAGTAGCCGCAGCCCTTGATCCATCGTCCCATGAACATGAATCGACGGTTGAGCCAGAACCCGTCCCCGCAGCCCGCCTCGGTCGGCGGTCCGGAGGGCTTCCAGTTGCCCGTGACCACATCGCGGATCTCGCGGGCGAGCTCGGGCGTCATGTACTCGTCGGCGTCGAGTATGAGCACCCACTCGTTCTTCCAGGGCACGTTCTCCAGGGCCCAGTTCTTCTTCTTGGGCCAGCCGGTCTCTCGGTCGTACTCGAAGCGGTAGACGTCGGCGCCGAACGCCTGGCTGATCGGCACGGTCAGGTCGGTCGAGGCGTTGGAGTCGATCACGCAGAGCTCGGTCGCCCACCGCATCCGGCGCAGGCAACCCGCGATGTTGCGCTCCTCGTTGAGCACTGGCACGAGCAGCGAGACGGGCACGGAGCCCGGCTCGGGCCAGCCCTCGCCCTCGGAGGGCGGCGCATCGATGTCGTACGTCGCTTTGCACTCCTCGACGCGAGGATGAAGCTCGATTGGGGCGGGCTTGTCGCTCATGCCGTGACGCTCGCGATGACCTCGTCGAACTTGGGCATGACGGCACGGTCGTTGTAGGCCTCATCAAAGGCGCGCCGGGCCGCGCTGCGCATTGATTCGTGCATCGCTGGGTCGTTTGCCAGCTCGCGGATCGCCGCCGCGAGCGCGTCGGCATCGCCGATCGGGACGGTACGCCCACACTGGTAGCTCTTGATCGCGTCGTCCACGTTGCTGGTCTCGGGCCCAACGTACAGGATCGGCAGACGCATCGCCAGGTTCGAGTGCAGCTTGCTCGGGCTCATCACGCCCAGCATGTCGTCGCGCAGCGTGATCAGCGAGCAGGCGACGGCGGACATGACGGCGGGCGTTTCGGTCTTGGGCACGTAGCTGTGCACGATGACGTTCGTCAGGCCCCGCTTCTCGGCTTCCTGGGCAACCGGGTCCTTCCGAGCCCCGCCCCCGATGTAGAGGAAGCGGACGCGGTCATCATCCTTGAGCTTCTCTGCCGCGTCGAGGGCCGTATCGAAGTCGTGCCCCACGCCCATGTTCCCGAGGTAGAGCACGACGAACTTGTCCGCCAGGCCCAGACGCTCGACGCCTTCCCACGTGCCGTGCTCGGCCCCATCTGCAGATTCGAGCGGGAAGAAAGACGCGTCCTCGAAGTTGGGGATGATCGTGGTCGCCAGCTGCTTCTTCTTGGGCGCGTAACGCCCCATGAGCAGATCGACCATCGCGGTGTCGAGCCCGATCAGGTGATCGATCCGCCTGAATAGCGCCCGGTTGAAGAACTGCAGCACCCGGCTGATGAACCCGTCGGTCGGGATCATCTCGGCCCGCTCGGGGGCCTCGGGGTAGCAGTCCATGTTCCAGAGGATGAGCTTCGATCTGCGGTGCAGCCAGCCGTGCACCACGCCCGACCACGCGATGAAGGGGGGCGTGGTCAGGCTGATGATCACGTCCTGCCTGCGCAGGAACGTCATGGTCAGGAACGTGCTGAGGTAGAAGAACGCGTAGTCGGTCAGGCGCTTGAGGAGGCTGCCCTTGCCCAGCTTGGGCGTCCAGACCCGCTTGACGCTGACCCTGCCCCCCGCGGTGCCCGCGCCCGAGGCGTCTTTGGCGTCCTGCGTGTACCCGCCGCGGCTGGTGACGACCGTGACCTCGTGGCCCGACTCGGCCAGATGCTCGGCGAGTGACGCGGACAGGTGCGCCGTCGGCGCGATGTCGGGCACATAGAACTGGTTGATGATCGTGATGCGCACGGCACCGGCTCCGGGGTGTGCGCTGGGCTCAGGCCTTTTGCAGGTTGCTCACGACCTCGATCATCTCGTCGACGATCCTGTCGAGGCTGTAGGTCAGGTCCCAGTCGGGGTAGTGCTCCTTGAGCTTGCGGAGGTCGCTGTAGTAGCAGATGTGGTCGCCGATGCGGTTGGTGTCGGAGTAGGTCAGGTCGGGCTTCTTGCCCGTGCGCTCCTCGATCATCGTGACGCACTCGAGCAGGCTGGCGGCGTTGCCCTTGCCCCCGCCCAGGTTGTAGACCTCGCCCGGACGCGGGTTCTGGGCGAAATTCCAGAAGGCGTTGATGACGTCGTGGCAGTGGATCTGGTCGCGGACCTGCTTGCCCTTGTAGCCGAATATGGTATAGGGGCCCTCTTCCAAGGCCACTTTGACGAGGTAGTTGAGGAAGCCGTGCAGCTCGACGCCCGCGTGCTGCGGGCCGGTGAGGCAGCCGCCGCGGAAGATGCCGGTCTTGAGCTCGATGCCGTCGTACTTGCCGTACTCCTGGGCGAGGATGTCGCCGGCGGCCTTGGATGCGCCGAAGAGCGAGTGCTTGCACTGGTCGATGGACATGGTCTCGGCGATGCCGTGCTCGTACTCGGCGTCGGCGTAGTCCCAGCGGGTCTCTTTCTCGACGAGGTTGAGGTGGTTGGGCGCGTCGCCGTAGACCTTGTTGGTGCTGACGTGGATGAAGGGCGCCTCGGGGCAGACGCGCCGGGTGGCCTCGAGCAGGTTGAGCGTGCCGGTGGCGTTGACGTCGAAGTCGTCGAACGGGCGCGAGGCTGCGAGGTCATGGCTGGGCTGGGCGGCGGCGTGGATGATCAGCTCGGGGTTGATCTTCTTGAACAGTTCCTCGACGCCCGCGCGGTCGCGGATGTCCTGGTCGTAGCTGGTGAAGTTCTTGCACTGGGCCTGGAGGCGGGCGAGGTTGCCCAGCGTGTCGCCCTTGGGCCCAAAGAAGTCGGCGCGCATGTTGTTGTCGACGCCCGAGATCTCGAAGCCCATGTTGTCGAAGAACGTGACGGCTTCGGAGCCGATCAGACCGCTGCTGCCCGTGACCAACACTCGCATACCGTGACTCCTGACGCTACCGACAGCGATCGCCGTCGAGATCTGTTCAAAGGCCCCTCGCTGAGGGGGAATTGGGCTTGTGACTCGTCACCGGTGCCCCGCTTGGCACATCGGCCTGGCAGGGGAGAGAGTGTAGTACGCCCCTGCCGTCGGCCGAGTTCAGGGCCCTCGGGGCCCGCCAAGGCCCGAGAACGCTCTCCGAGGCATCGGTCGGGCAGGCCGGCCCGCAGATTCGGTGTCCTGAAGGTACCCCCCGTGAAACGCCCGCAGTATCCTCTTGCCAAGCGGGATGGCCCTCTTGTGGGATCGGGCTGTCTGTGGGACCAGGAGAGAGAGGACTCAGATGCGATCCATTCGTTTGTACGGAGCGGCTCTTGCCGCCGGGCTGTTCGTCTCGTCGGCTTCCGCCCAGTTCGCCTACGACGAGCTCGTCGACGGCGACATCACCGACGACCGGTTCAACCCCCTCGTGCTGAACGCAGCCGACGGCGTGAACGTGCTCAGCGGCACCGTGGTCGACGGCGATCGCGATTACTTCACCTTCACCGTGCCCGCCGGCTCGGAACTCGTCGCGATCAACCTGACCGACTACGTCTCGCCCGACTTCGCAGCCTTCCTGGGCGTGCAGGCCGGCGCGACCTTCACCGTCGACCCCGACCTGCCCGACCCGGGCCCGCTCCTGGGCTACGTGCTCTACGGCCCGATGACCCTGGGCACCGACATCCTCGACGACATGGGCGCCGGCTTCGGCGCGATCGGCTTCACGGGCGCGCTGCCCGAGGGTCAGTACACCTTCTGGAACCAGCAGACAGGTCCCGACCTCACCAGCTACACGATGGAGTTCGTGATCCGCGTGATCCCGGCGCCGGCCTCGGCTGCGCTGCTGGGTGCGGGTGGCCTGCTGGCGGCGCGACGCCGTCGCTGATCAGGGTTCACCTTCGGCTGCCGCTCGGACCATTCGCTGACGAACGAGTTCACGTCATCGATCAGTCTCGCGCCTCGCGAGTGATTCCCGCAGTGGGTCAGTCTTTACGCGGCCCGATGATGTGCTTCGGTGAAAGCCACGCGACCGTATAGGTAGGATGTCAGCTCCGGTAGGGCCCGACTTATCAGCTACACAATGGAGTTGTAATCCATCTGATTCCGGCACCGACGAGCGCATCACTTATCGCACGTTGTCGTTTCTCCAAGATCTTCAGAAGAAAATGCTCACGCTGCTTCAAGATCATCCCCATCGTTCGTTTCCGGGGGGTATAACTCATCGGCAGTGGCACCGGGGTTGTCCGGATTCACAGGTCCAACAGACAAGACACGGATCGTCACGCCTTTGGCGTTGGCGATGGCTGGTAAGCCAAAATACACCTCGGTGAAGTTGTCGCCTGTTAAGTCTGCAATAAAGGTGCCGTGCCATGTAAAGGATCGTGCAGTCTGTTCACACTCATCGCACGGGACCATCTTCAAGGTAACCGCCTCAGTGTGGACTCGAAGAACTTCGGGGAATGCCGATGCAACCGACTTCGTCATGGACTCGGCCTCATCTAGCTCGAGCAAGCTGGTTCCTGTGAGTTCGATCGCCATCGACTTAACAACGCGAGGCTTACGACTATCTTCGTCGCTAGCCACGGAGAACAAGTTGTCGAAACTCATTTGCTTGGTCCTTACTTAAACAGGGGGTTTCGTCTGGTCGTCCAGAGTCATTGAGCCGCACTTGCTCAAGACCCAACTCGGCGGATGTCTACAAAATCCCACCTCCGCCAATTTACCAGATCGCGGTGAGATCTCCTAGTGCGTGCACAAGAGAAGGATTGTTCAGCGACACCCTGTTTGATTTTTAGTAGGATCTGACGTTGCGAATCCATGTCTAGACATATGCGGTTAAACAGTAATTTCGTATAGTGAATGTAGAGTCGGCTTGCGAGGGTCACCGGCAGTAAGATCAAGCTGATGAGCGAAGTTGTACTTGATTTGAAGCAGATTGATTCATGTAGATTTCTGGTTTTTGGGTTTTTGGGCTAGGTGTCCGATTCCAGATCTGAAAAGAATTTGTAGAGCGAGTTGCGCTACATGCGGGTGTTACTCGCATGCCTATACACAATATATTGAGCTTCTTGACGATTGTGGTGCCACATGGTGGGTGTATACAGCGTTTCGCGCTTTACAACCGCAACCCGTTCCCGTATGGTATTGAACATGACATATTAGGTCATGTTTGACTTGCTTACTTAAACAGGGGGTCGTCTGGCAGCACACCGGACGGCCTCCTTGTTTTTTCTCGTTTAACCAGAATTTCGCGGCTGCTCTTGAACAAGCTGCAAGCGAGGCCAGAAGCCGAGTGGATATCAGGATTGCGCCTCGAACCACGCGATCGTCCGCCTGAGTCCTTCCTCGAACCCCACCTCGGCTCGCCAGCCGAGGTTTTTCTTTGCGCGTTCGGTGTCGAGGCAGCGACGAGGCTGGCCGTCGGGCTTGGTGGGGTCCCAGCGGATCTTGGCTTCGAGCTGCGCGTCGTCCTCGCAGAACCCGGTGAGACGGGCGATGAGGTGGACGAGGTCTCTGATCGTGATCTCGTGGCCCGTACCGAGGTTGATCGGGATCGGCTCGTGCATGGTCTCCGCCGCGCGGATGATGCCCTCTGCGGCGTCATCAACGTAGAGGAACTCGCGGCTCGCGCTGCCGGTGCCCCAGACCTCGATGTGGTCGGCGCCCGCGTCGCGCGCCTCGACGCACTTGCGGATGAGCGCGGGTATGACGTGGCTCGTGTGCAGATCGAAGTTGTCGCTGGGCCCGTAGAGGTTGACGGGCAGGAGGTACGCGGACCGCAGGGCGTACTGCATGCGGTAGGCGTACAGCATGACCATCGCTGCCTTCTTGGCAATGCCGTAGGGCGCGTTGGTCTCCTCGGGGTAGCCGTCCCAGAGGTGCTCTTCCCTGAAGGGCACGGGTGTGAACTTCGGGTAGGCGCAGATGGTGCCGGCCATGACGAACTTACCCAGATCGTGCGCACGCGCCTGCTCGATGAGGTGCAGGGCCATCGCCATGTTGGCGTAGAAGTAGCGTCCGGGGTTGTCGCGGTTGGCGCCGATGCCCCCGACCTCTGCTGCGAGGTGGATGAGCACGTCGGGGCGCTCGTCCCGGTACAGGCGTCGGCAGGCGTCCTCGTTCGTTAGGTCATAGTCGGCGCGGCGGGGGACGAAGACATCGGTCACGCCGCGAACACGGAGCGCGTGGACGAGCGCGGTGCCCAGAAAGCCGGCGCCGCCTGTCACGACGACGCGTCGCCCGGCGAGATCAATACGGTCCGCCTCCGCCTGACGGCCACGCTCGTGCGGAGGGGTGAAGTCCGGGTTCATGGCACCTCCTGTACCAGAGCTTTCGTTACACTATCGCGTGCGAGCAGCACGCCGCGCGAATCGACCCGAGCATACGGGTCAAGCTCGCCCGGACGGCACACTCGTCGCCTCGACGCCCTTCATGGCTCAATGGGACGGCGTGCACATCAAGTTCTGGTCCAGCGCCACGCTCACCAACATCCTGGAGCAAGCCGGTTTCAGCGTGACCCGTTTCGCGGGCGCGGGGCACCTGCCCAACCTCTGGAGAGCATGATGCTCATGGCGAGCAGAGGGGCGGCGAGGCCCATCCCCGACCGCCGCACTGTCTCGAGCCGCGGTGTTCTCGTGCAAATTGATTCTGAAGTTTGAGATCCGCATTGAGGATTGTGCCAGCAGCGTCTTGATGCATATTCGAGACGTGTCTCATAATTTTGTGCATCATCACCCGTTTCGAGGGATTGCGAACCATCCATATGCAAGCTATCCTGATTTAGATAAACAACTCGATTATAGAAAGCGGGGTGCAACAATGCGCAGGATGATTACATTGTTTGGTAGCGCGCTCGTGTGCTCTGGGCCCGTGGTCAGCCAGCCCTGGCAAGAAACCACAGACCCGGCGTTCGACTTCGTGTGCTCCATCGCACTGACCTCCCGCGTTGACCAGAACAGCGGGAGCGCGTGGTACTGCACCGGCGTGCTGATCGCGCCGGACAGAGTGCTGACCGCGGCACACTGCGCGTGGCCCGACAACGGGAATCCTTCGAACTTCGTCCAGTACGATCCCGATCGGTACACCGTGGGGTTCCGTAGGCGTGCTGATGGAACGCTGGGAGACCCCACGCAGCCGCAAGATTATCACACGGCAGTTGTGTCCCAGTGGGAATTTGCGCCAGGTTTCGTGCGAGTCGGCTCCAACAGTTTGGATGGTCTAGATCTTGTCGTGCTGCACATTGATCCGCCGGTAACTCACATCACACCGGTGCCGTTGCACGAGGATGTTGAGCTGATCGCGGGTAATGAGGATGTTACCGTTGCCGGTACGATGCCGCTGAGTGCTTACAGTCTGCCGCAGCGGGGGACGACCAAGACGCTCGCCACAATGCTCGAGGGTCAGTCGTGGAATCCTTCGCGTGCTGATCCATCGCTCTGGCCTCACCCGAGGGATCACCGACTCAACGCGGCCAGTATTGGCGAGATCGTAGGGCTCTCGGGCGGCCCTTTCTTGCGTGAGGTCCTGATCGAACCCGACGTAATACCTCTCGGGATCGCGATGACCGGTGACCTCGATGAACCCCAGGAACTCACGGAATGGCAACTCATGGGGATCATGACCAACGCGGGCGGGCTCGGGTTGGCGGCCGAGATGCACCCTTCGGTTGGCGACGCGGACTACCCATGCTGGTACGAAGATAACTTGGTGTCCAGCGCTACAACCTGTTTTGCGGATATCAACGGTGATCAGATCATTAGCGAGAGCGATTTCTTCGCGTTGATCACGTACTTCGGTCCGTGTGACTGCGATGATCCGTGCGACGCTGCTGACTTCGACAATGATCTCGACGTCGACTCGACCGACTACTTTGCCTGGGTTGCAGCTGTCTCGGGCATGACACTCCCGCAAGCCTGTCCGTGTCCGCTCGATGGCTGCACGGGAGCAATTCCCGCGGACTTGACCGGAGATGGATGCGTCGACACACAGGACTACTTTGCGTGGACGGGAAATCTATCTCATCCTGGTTGCGACGTCTGCCTGGACATCGACGGCGACGGTGATGTCGATAGTGATGATGCATTGGCGATCGTCGCCGCGTACGGGACAGGCTGCGGCCCCTGAGACCGACCCCTCGGGTGCATACGTTCATCAGCCCGTGGAGGCGTCTAGACTCCTCCGGTCTCGGTTCTGGCTAAGCCCAGAACCTACGGAGGGTTACGAAAGGTATGGCAGAGCCGAAACGCGCACTCATCACCGGGGTCACCGGGCAGGACGGCAGCTACCTCGCCGAGTTCCTGCTCCAGAAGGGCTACGAGGTCCACGGCATCATCCGCCGGGCCTCGAGCTTCAACACCGATCGCATCGACCACATCTATGCCGATCCGCACATGACCGACGCACGCCTCCGCCTGCACTACGGCGACCTGGCCGACGCCAACGTGCTCATGAAGGTCATGGAGGAGGCCCGCCCGCACGAGGTGTACAACCTCGGGGCACAATCGCACGTGCGCGTGTCGTTCGACATGCCGATCTACACAGCCGAGACCGTGAGCATGGGTGCCCTGAAGCTGCTCGAGGCTGTCCGCGAGTTCCGAGACAAGTCGGGTCAGGACGTGCGCTACTACCAGGCGTCGAGTTCGGAGCAGTTCGGCAAGGTGATCGAGACGCCGCAGAAGGAGACGACGCCCTTCTACCCGCGCAGCCCGTACGCGTGCGCGAAGGTGATGGCGCACTGGGCGACGGTGAACTACCGCGAGAGCTATGGGCTGCACGCTTCCTGCGGGATCTTGTTCAACCACGAGAGCCCGCGCCGGGGCGAGACGTTCGTGACGCGCAAGATCACACGGGCCGTCGGGCGGATCAAGATGGGCCTGCAGGACAAGGTGTACCTCGGCAATCTCGATGCACGACGCGACTGGGGCTTCGCGGGTGACTACGTCGAGGCGATGTGGCATATGCTCCAGCAGGACACGCCCGAGGATTTCGTGATCGCAACCGGGCGATCGATCAGCGTCCGTGAGTTCGCGGAACTCGCGTTCGGGCACGCCGGCTTGAACTTCAAGGACCATGTCGCCTTCGACGAGCGGTACCTGCGTCCGGCCGAGGTCGACCTGCTCCTGGGCGATCCCACCAAGGCGAAGCGCAAGCTCGGCTGGGAGCCTAAGACCAGCGTCGAGCAGCTCGCCGCGATGATGGTCGACCACGACACCGAACTCGCGGCCCAGGAGAAGACGCTCCTCGACGCGGGGCACACGCTCCCGACCTTTGTGGGCTACGACCAGTAGCCTGCCCGGTGCGCGTCAGCTCTTCGCGGGCTGCGACAGCCTGCGCCACTGCTCGGTCCAGCGGGAGAGATCCACCCCCAGCATCGATTCGAGTTCGAGCCGCTGGGGCTCGAAGTGTTCGGCCAGCGCAGCCGCGGTCTCGGGTCGCAGCTGTGCGCGGGTCTTGGTGTCGCGCGTCACGAGCTGCGCGAGATCGCCCGCGCGCCGGCGCAGCCCGGGCGGCACACGCCCCCAGACACGCTTCAGCCCAGACGCCTGGATCGCCCGCCGGAACGCCAGGTTCCGGATCGGCCCCGCCGCGTTGACCACGCTCAGGTCCGGGCGGTGCGACGCGTCGAGGTCGAGGAAGCGCATGCACCGGTCGTACACGCCCTCGACATCGGCGCGGAGGTCGTCGAACAACTCGACGTGCACCCGCTCGCGACCGAACGCGTCGAAGAGCCTGCGGAGCTGCGGGGGATAGCTGTAGGTGTTCCGATACCGCAACGGCAGCCGGCAGTGCGCGCTGTAGGGGATCGACCTCCCCTCGGCCCGCTCGGCTTCTGCGTCGAGCGCGTCCTCGAGCGACTCCAGCGTCTCGTTGGCAGACTTCAGGAACTGCCAGTGCAGCGACCAGATCGCGGTCACCGGGTCGCGGAGCATGGCGATGACCCGCGCCTCGGGCCCCGCGTAGTCGCTGATCTCGCGGGCCGCGGCCTCGGAGACCATGGTGAACACCGAGGCCTCGCCGCGCCAGCGGGTCCGTCCGGCTCCTGTGAAGAGCGCCTCGTACGCATCCCGCCCGTCCACGCGCCAGTCCGGCGCCATCCCGATGTCCTCACCGAAGTGGTGCGGCTCCTTGGGTGTGCACACGAAGATGTCCGGGTGCTGCTCGAGATAGCGGTACATCGCGGTGGTGCCAGACTTGGCGGCTCCGACGATGAACAGGTTGGGCTTCGTGGTCGTAGTCATCGGTCGGCTTCGAGCGTCGGGGCGTTGAGAAGCCGATACTAGGAGCCGGGCCGGCATCGTTCGTCCGTCCCGACGGAGCACGCGATGGGCCCGACCGATAATCCTGCCGCGGATCGGGACACGCGATCGCTGGGTGACCGGACCGCCGCCGGCTTCGCGTGGCTGCTGATCCAGACCGTCGGCTCGAGGTTCGTCTCGCTCGGTTCGCAGCTCGTGCTCGCGGTGTTGCTCAGCGAGGCGGACTTCGGGATCATGGCGATGGCCGTGACCGCGATGGCGGTCACACAACTCGTCCAGCACATCGGGCTCACCGAGGTGCTCGTGCAGCGGGCCGGCAAGGTCCGGCTCTGGATCCGCGACGCCCAGCATCTGGCGCTGACCGTTGGAGGCCTTGCGTCGCTGGTGATGGCGCTGTCGGCGCCCGTCGTTGCGATGATCTACCGCGAGCCCGAGGTCGCGGGGGTGGTCCTCGCGCTGGCACCGGCGCCGCTCTTCCGGGCGTTCGCGACCGTGGGCCAGGCGGTGCTGCGGGTCAGGATGCGATTCCGAACCGTGGCGTTGATCGACTTCATCGAAACGATGACGATCGCGCTGGCGGCGATCCCGCTCGCGGCCGCCGGGGTCGGGCCCTACGCGCTGGCAGCGCCGATCACGCTCGCGGCGCTGCTCAAGCTGGTGCTCTCGAACCGATCGGCGGGCGTGCGGCTCTTGGGGCGCGTCCGCCCCAGGCGCTGGCGGATGCTGGTCAGCAGCGGCGGCAAGATCCTCGCCAGCCGGGTGTTCATCGTCGTGCTCCAGCAGGCGGACTACGCGGTGCTTGCCCTCTTTCATCCCGCGGCGGCCGTGGGGGTGTACTACTACGCCTTCGGACTATCGACGCAGGGCGTGCGCATGCTGACCATGAACGTGGTCGGCGTGCTGCTGCCCGCGCTGAGCACGATGTCGGGTGAGCCCGATCGTCTGCGGTCGGCCTACCTGCGATCGGTGCGGTCGGTCGCCGTGCTCGCGATCCCATTCGGCATGCTCCAGGCTGGGCTCGTCGAGCCGGTTGTCCAGACGCTCTTCCCGGGCAAGTGGGAGGGCCTGGGCCCCATGGTGCAGGTGCTCTCGATCGGCATGATCTTCAGCGTGATCGGGATCACGACGTCGAGCGTGCTCATGTCGCAGCGCCGGTACAACACGGTCCTCGTGCTCGCTGCGTCGCAGAGCGTGCTCTTTCTGGCGATGATCGTGCCCGCCGCGGCCTACGCGGGGGCGCTCGAGGTCGCGATCGTGGTTGGCATCTACCACGTGATCGTTGCGCCCGTGCGGATCTGGATCTCGATCCGCACGATCGGGGGCTCGGTGCGGGAAACGGCCGGGGTGTTCGCGGGCCCGGTCGTCTCGGGCCTCGCAGGCGCCGGTGCAGGCATCGGAGTCGGCTGGGCGATCGAGGGCGGCTGGCCCCTGGGCAAGTGGGGCGGCGCGCTCGCAGCGGTCGGCATCGGGCTCCCGGTGTATTGTGGGCTCGTGCTGATCACGAACCGGGCAACGGTGAACGAGCTAGCCGGCCTCGGGCTTGGCATGGCTCGCCGCGCGCTGCGTCGGGGCTCGGCACAATGAAGCCAAACGACGACTCGTTGCGCACGCTCGCGGTGATCACGACGACGTGCTTCCCTGATCCTCGCGTCCGGGCCATCCGCTGGACGCAGCTCGCACGCGTGCTGCCCAGCTTCGGCTGGCGCGTGGTGCTGCTGTCGCGGTACTACGGGTCAGCCGCCTCGCGCGATGAGATCGACGAGACGATGCACCCATCGGTCGAGATCGAGTACGTCGACCGCCCCGCCGATGCCCAGCCCGAACCGGGTCGGCGTGAGGGCCCGCCCTCGAAGGTCACGCCCGTGCGTCGCCTGCTCTCGAACTTCGCGACGCTGTGGTACACGCCCGATCCCTCGGCCCGCGCGTGGAACCGCATGAAGCCGCGCATTCTCGAAGCGATCGCGCACCACCGCCCGGATGCCGTGCTCGCCGGGTTCCCTTCCGGGGGCAACGTCGCGCTCGTGCCCTGGCTCCGCCGCGCGCAGTCCGCGCCGGTGATCGCCGACTTCGAGGACCCGTTCGGGATCGACTACCGCTTCCGCCCGAGGGGCATCGCGCGCGTCCGGGAGCGGGCGTTCCTCGCCGTCGAGCGGGCGGTGCACGAGCACGCCTCGCTCGTGCTGCACGCGATCCCGATCTACCACCGCTGGGCCCGGCTCGAGTTCCCCTCGGCGCGAGAGCACTTCCGCCAGCTCATGATGAGCGTGCCGGAGACGATGGTCGAGGGCCGCGTCGAACCGATCCCGGACCCCGAGGGGCTGCCCGCAGTGCGCGTCGTGGGCTCCATGGGCGGCCCGGAGATGCTGCTGCTGGCCAAGGCCGTTGCGCACTTCAGCGAGCGGGCTGGCCCCGTCCGTCTCGACCTCGTCGGCACCGCACCCGAGACCAGCGACGAGATCCGAGCCCTGCTCGGCGATCGCGTACGGATCCACGGCAGAGTGCAGCACCGCGAGGCCCTCGGGCTGATCGCCGGCGCGTCGCTGCTCGTCAACATCCTCAACGAGCACCGCAGGCAGATGCTGGGTCTGTCGAGCAAGCTGTTCGAGTTCGTCGCCTCGGGCAACCCGGTCATCGAGGTCAACCCGACGCGCTCCGATCGGTTCTTCGTGCAACAACTCCCAGGCGTGCGGACACTGATCGAGCCCACGGTCGAGCAGCTCTCGGCCGCGATGAGTGCGGCCCTCAGCGAGCACGATCAACGCCTATCCGACACGATGCGCGAGGCGGTCCGGGGCGAGACCTGGCCCGAGCGGGGCCGGCAGCTCGCGGGCTGGCTCGACGACCTCGTCGAAGGAAGGACGGTTCGCCCATGAGCAGGCCTGCGGATCAACTGCGCGCGAAGCTGGCGGACCGCTCGGCGGTCGTCGGAGTCGTGGGCCTCGGGTATGTGGGGCTCCCGCTCGTCGGCGCGATGATCGAGGCCGGCTTCCGCGTGCTGGGCTTCGACATCGACCCGGCCAAGGTCACGAGCATCGACGCGGGGGAGGACTACATCGCGCACCTGGGCGAGGGCTATGTCGCCCGGCTCACCGGGACCGGACGTTTCAGCGCTACCGCCGATTTCACGAGGCTGGACGAGGCCGACGCGGTGCTGATCTGTGTGCCCACGCCGCTCGGCCCGCACCGCGAGCCCGACCTGAGCTACGTCGAGCGCACGACCGAGGCCCTGGCACGCACGCTCCGACCGGGCCAAATCATCGTGCTCGAGTCGACGACCTATCCGACGACGACCCGAGGCGTCATGCAGCCGGTGCTCGATACTTCCGGGCTCGTGTGCGGGCAGGATTACTTCCTGGCGTACTCGCCCGAGCGGGAAGATCCCGGGCGGAAGGACCGCTCGACCGCCGTGATCCCGAAGGTCGTGGGCGGGGTCGACCCGCTGAGCGGCGAACTGGCACGCGATCTCTACGCCGCCGCGGTCCGCGAGGTCGTGCTGGTCGACTCGGCCGAGATCGCCGAAGCCTCCAAGCTCCTCGAGAACATCTACCGCGCCGTGAACATCGCTCTCGTCAACGAGATGAAGCTCGTGCTCGGCGCGCTCGGCGTCGACATCTGGAAGGTGATCGAGGCCTCGAAGACCAAGCCCTTCGGTTTCCAGGCGTTCTACCCCGGGCCGGGCCTGGGGGGGCACTGCATCCCGATCGACCCGTACTACCTGACGTGGAAGGCCCGCGGCGCCGGGCTCAACACACGCTTCATCGAGCTGGCGGGCGAGGTCAACCGCTCGATGCCCGGGCACGTGATCGACACCCTCGCCCGCGCGCTCAACGATCGGGGCAAGCCCGTGAAGGGCTCGCGTGTGCTGGTCATGGGCCTGGCCTACAAACCCGACGTCGACGACACCCGCGAAAGCCCGTCGTTCGAGCTGATCGCCAGGCTCAGGTCGCTCGGGGCCGAGGTCGAGTACAACGACCCGCACATCCCCTCGGCGCCCGCCAAACGCGACTACGACCTGGCGATGTCGAGCGTGGAGCTCACGCCCGAGAACCTGGCGTCGTACGACTGCGTCCTGATCTCGACGAACCACACGGTGTACGACTGGGACGAAGTCGCTCAGCACGCGGCGTTGATCGTGGACACCCGCGGCGCATGCCGATATGTCGAGGGTCCGCGCGACCATATCGTGCCGGCATAAGGAGACTCGCGCGGTGGAGTGGCAGGGCTGGGCGACGATCGCGGTGGTTGGGCTCATGGTCGCGGGCGTGGCCCGTGGTCGCACGGGCACCGACATCGTCCTGGTCGCCTCCGTCGCGCTGCTCGTGCTGCTGGGCATCCTGACGCCCGCCCAGGCGCTCGACGGCATGTCGAACCCGGGCATGATCACCGTCGCCGTGCTCTATGTGGTCGTCGCGGGGCTCAACGAGACCGGCGCCGTGCGCTGGCTCGGCTCGTTTGTGCTGGGAAGACCACGATCCGAGACGCTCGCGCTCGCCCGGCTCATGATCCCGATCACCGCGATCAGCGGGCTGGTCAACAACACGCCGGTCGTCGCCATGATGATCCCGGCGTTGCGCGATTGGACCCGCAGGCACGGGTTCAGCGCCTCCACGTTCATGATCCCGCTCAGCTACGCCGCGATCCTGGGCGGCACATGCACACTCATCGGCACGAGCACCAACCTGGTCGTGCACGGCGAGTGGACCTCCACCGGGCGCGACCCGCTCGGGCTGTTCTCGATCGCGCTGATCGGTGTGCCCGTCGCAGCCGCTGGCGTGGCCTACATGCTCACCATCGGGCACCGCCTGCTGCCCAAGCGTGCGTCGGTGCTCTCGACCTCGACCGACGCGCGAGCCTACACCGTCGAGATGGTCGTCGCCGCGGGCGGCCCGCTGCCTGGCAAGACGATCGAGCAGGCAGGCCTGCGCCACCTGCCCGGGCTGTATCTGGCCGAGGTCGACCGCGGGGGCGCGATCCTGGCGGCTGTCGGGCCCGACGAAGTCCTGCAGGCAGACGACAGGCTCGTCTTCGTCGGTGACGTCAGCTCCGTGGTCGACCTCCAGAAGATCCGGGGCCTCGAGCCCGCGACCGACCAGGTGGTCAAGCTCGACGAGCCCAGGCCGAGCCGCGTGCTGGTCGAGGCGGTCGTCAGCAACACCCACCCGCTGATGGGACAGTCGATCCGCGAGGGGCGGTTCCGCTCACGCTACAACGCGGTCGTGATCGCCGTGGCGCGCAACGGCGAGCAGATCCGTCGCAAGATCGGCGACATCATCGTGCGCTCGGGCGACGTATTGCTGCTTGAGGCACCGCGACAGTTCGTCACCGAGCACCGCAACACGCGCGACTACTACCTCGTGAGCGAGGTCTCGGACTCGGCGCCGGTCCGGCATAACAAGGCCGTCATCTCGATCCTGATCCTGCTCGCGATGGTACTGATCGCGACGATCCAGCCCAAGCTGCCAGTCCCGCTGATCGCGGAAGAGGGCGCGAAGGTGCAACTCGGGATGCTGCACGCGGCGATCATCGCCGCTGGCCTCATGCTCGTGACGCGATGCTGCTCGGGTTGGCAGGCACGCAAGAGTGTGGACTGGGTGGTGCTGGTGACCATCGCTGCCTCGCTTGCGCTGGGCAAGGCCTTGGAGACCTCCGGTGCAGCGAATGCCATCGGCTCACTGATCACGACCGTCGCCGGCTCGAATCCCTGGGTCGCGATCGTGCTGATCTACGTTATGACGACGCTGCTGACCGAGCTGGTGACCAACAACGCCGCAGCGGTTCTGATGTTCTTCGTCGCCGAAGCCGCCGCGACCGAGCTGGGCGTGCGGTTCGAGCCGTTCGTGTTCGCGATCATGATGGCCGCCAGTGCCAGCTTCAGCTCACCGCTCGGCTACCAGACGAACCTGATGGTCATGGGCCCGGGCGGCTACCGGTTCACCGATTACGTCCGCGTCGGCCTGCCTCTGAACGGGCTGTCCTGCACGCTCACCTGCATCATCGCCCCGCTCGCCTTCGGCTTCTCGTGATCGCGTCCGGTCAGAGGCAGCCGCGCCCCGCGCGGTAGATCCACGCGTTGTAGTCCGCGGGTGTGACCAGCCCATCGCCGTTCTGGTCGGCGCTCGGGTCACCCGCCTGGAACCGAGTGATCCACAGGTCCCGGTCGTCCGCGTCGGTATCGCCGTCGCCATCGAGATCAGCGATGCACGGGTCGAGCGTCAGCAGCCAGCAGGCACCGGTCATCTCTCGCGGCCCTGTCATGCCGCCAACGAGGGCCCAGCCACCACCGAGCCTGGCCAGGTTGCGGTGGTCCATCGTCGCAGGCTTGCCCGTGAACCGAAGCTCGCGCCAGCGGTCGGTCTCCGGGTGATACGCGAACGCCTCTTCGAGCGGCTCCGCGGGCACGCCGTTGTACCCAACGCCGCTGAGGTTGTAGGGGTTGTCCGTGCCGCCGACCGCCATGATCCAGCCGCCTGGCGTCGCGCCGAGCGCACCCGCGGCGCGATACGTGTTGGGCCCGGGGTGCGGCTCGATCTCGGTCCACACGATGCTCGTCGGATCCGCGTCGGTCACGCGCCCGGTGAAGACGCGATCGGAGGGCAGGAAGCCGGCGTTGCTCACCGTGCCATCGGCATAGAGCAGCGTCGCGCCCGCCGCGTCCTCGACGATCCCCCCGACATGCCCGAACAGGCCGTCGAATGGACCAGGGATGGGTGTGCACTGGCTCCACGTGTCGGTCTGGGTGTCGTAGACCTGCACCGCCGTCGTGTTGTCGTTGATCGGCCCATGCCAGCCCGAGATCAGATAGATGTACCGATCACGGAACACCCCGGGCACGGTATCGTCGACCTCGGTGGGCACCTCGGCCAGCTCGGTGTACGTGTCGGTGTCGGGCTCATAGCGGAACAGGCGGTTCTCGGTGAACTCGACGCGGGCTGTCGTGTACCCGCCGATGAGATAGATCTCTCCCGCGACGGTTACAGCACTGGCCGCCACCTTCGCTCGGTTCCGCAGGCGGGGCGGATCGGCGATGGGCCTCCACCCGCCCAGCGCGCCGTCGGTTTCCGACCAGTCGAGCCGGAACGACTCCAGCGTCGCGTTGGGCCCGTTTCCAGGCGAGCGGATGCCCATGAACGAGTAGAGCGTCCATGTGCCGTCGCCGTGATCAACGCTCGTGACCGCGTTGTTGGACACGTCGATCGGCAGATCGGGCAGTGGCGTCCACACGCCGTCGCGCGTCAGCGGCTGGGCGAGCGCGGGGGCAGCGACCATGAGGAGCACAAGGTGCAGCAGGGGGATTCGCATGCCCCGAGTCTACCGGCACAGAGCCGAGTTCAAAGGGTGACGCCCGCGTTTCCGCGGGTGTCACGCTCTTGTTACTGTGGGGGGCAAGGAACATCGTTCGGATAGGCATTACTGTTCAAAATCCACGCGTTGAAGTCTGCGGGCGTGTACATGCCGTCACAGTTCTGATCGCCCGGGGGCAGCTGTGAGTTCCACGCAAGAATCCACGCGTTGAGATCTGCGCCACTGATCATGCCATCCATATTGGTGTCGGCGAGGCAGTCGCAGTCGTCATCGATCAAGCCGTTCTGGTTGCAGTCCTTCGCGGCGATCCCTCTGGGAAGAACCGCCGTCGCGATCGCGTCCGCAAGCGACTCGGTTCCAAGTGTCGAGTCTACGACCTCACCCCCGGTCGCCATCGCGATGACTTCGAGCTGCTCCGTGAGCACCCACGCCGGGGTGCCGTTGCCCAAGAACGGGATCACGTTTACATCCTCTCGGTCACTCGGGTCGTACGCGGATCCTACCGACGAGAAGATCGCCGAATTCAACGCCTGCAGGTCGTCTGGCCAGGACATGCCGGTATCTGGGTCTGCGACAAGTCCCCCGCACCGTGCCGCCTCGTCTGTGACGGGGACGATGACACGGGCGGCGTTCGAGAGCCACGGGAAGTTCCGAGCAAGCACTGCTGTACCGTAGCCCCAGTCTTCCAAGTCACCCTGTGCGCTATCGCCCAGCGCGATTTCGCAGTTCGTAGAGAGCAACTGACAGATCGTATCGTCCGTCGGATCACCAGGGCAGAAGAGGGACGTAACCGCCCCTGTCTCGCAGGGCACGATGCTGTCGGGATCGCCGTTGATAGTGAGAATTGTCAGCCTTGAGGCAACGCCGAGGTCCGCCAGCCGGAAACGGATGTTTTGTGTTGCGGCGCACAGAGCACCAGCCTCGTTGAACATCGTCCCAGAAGTGTCGAAGAGCACGACCACGTCCGCGAACGTCTCGAACTCGAACGTGTCGATGACACCGTTGCCGTTGCAATCCGGCTCCCCGCCCGCGATCTGGCACGAGTCGGGCACGCCGTTGAGATCGATGTCGAGCTCAGAACCATTGTTGATTTCGTTGATGTCGCTCACGCCGTCGTTGTCGCAGTCAGCCTCCTTCGGGATCTTGTAGAGTTGAACGATCCCAACGCTGTCCTCGTTGCCGATGTTCGCATCGGGTATACCAACGGCCAGTATGTTGCCGTTCAGAGAGAACTCTTCACCGAACCGGTCCGGCACGATGCCGTTCGTGGTGCCGGGCAGTTGCACGGGGCCTGTGTAGTACAGAGGCGGGTTCTGGATCATGAGCGGGTCGGTGCCCGGCCCGCCCTGGTAGACCCAGCACTCGTTGCCCGTGCCGCACAGGCCAGGATCCGAGCTCAGGACAAATGTGTGTATCGCGCCCGGCATGCTGGCACCCGGCACCATCTGGCCCGGGGCAGAAATCACCAAGACATCGTTCTCGATCTCAACAGAGAACCCAAACTCTGAGCCAGCGGTGAGCGATTCCACAGTGCTCGCGCTGATGGACCGTCGGAGGGTGAGCAGCGAGGAGTTCGGCGGCGTTCGCTCGTAGACCCGGGCGACTCCCTCGGCGGGCAACGAAGGCGTATTCGGGTTTGCTTCGTCCGGGAAGCCGACGACGACCCAGCGCCCATCTGAACTGACCGAGATGTCCGAAGCGCTAGTGGTAATTCCGTTCAGGGAGCCAGTAGCTGTGTCGTTGATGTCGAGCAAACTGCTGAGGCTGACTCCACCTGCAACAAACCACTCGTCCCTTTGGTCCCGTATCGCAGTAGCTGGTGACGGGATGATCGCAGGGGCGAGTTCGGTGAGTTGGCTGGTTGCGTGATTGAGTTCTAGTCCCATCGCAAACAACGAGACGTCGTCACCATCGTCGATAGCATCGCCAACAGTGATGGCATTGAAACCAATGCTCGAGAACAAAGCAGAGCCCCACCAGAAGAACCCCGGGCCGCTGTTAGTGGGGCAGTTGGACCCAGTAAAGGTCGGCGGTGACGGGTGCGTGTATTGAGCAAAGAGTGAGTTGGTGTCAAGCGCGTAGTATCTGAGAATCCACGCTGTGAACGGATCGGTGAGATCCACTGGCGGGCATTGATACTGGTTCACAACAATTGGGATAACGAGCCCGCGCTCAGAAACCGCGATGTCGTGCACGAAACCGGTACCACCGAGATTGCTTACAGCCTGATCAATCTGTTGCCAATAAGTCACGCCGCTCCCGAAGGCGTGGCGCAGCAGCGTGGAGAAGTTGTCGGAGTTGCCTGTACTGGCAGTGCCGACGGCGATCCAACTGTCCGACACATCCACGGACATCCCGAAGTGCAGATCCTCGTCCGGCTCGAGCGGCTCGAGTGTTTGAAAAAGCACCCCCTGCTGTCCGAGCGTCTGTCCTGCGGTTGCGAGTACGGCCAATGCTGTCATTTGTACAGAGTTCATGGGTTCTCCTTATCGTGCGTCCCGAGAGCGGTTAGACGCACGAGACTTTGAATAGTTTGCAATCTAGCTAAAAAACTGATACATTGTTGCATCTTCAGTTCTCGCCCTGAAACGGGTGACGCCCGCGTTTCCGCGGGCGTCGCCTGGAGACAAGAGGTTGTGATCTCGGTGACGTCTCGAATCAGCAGCCGGCGTTGTAGTCCTGGATCCACGCGTTGAAGTCGGCCGGGGTTACATCGCCGGTCTCGTTGTTGTCAGCAGCGGGGCTCCCCGCGTTGTACAGGTCGATCCACGCGGTGAAGTCAGCGGGGTCGACCACCCCGTCGCAGTTGCTGTCGGCCTGGCAGAGCTCCCACAGGTTGACGATGCGCCCCTCGCCGCCCTCGGGGTAGTCAGCCGCGGCGATGACGCCAAGGCTCGAGGCGTACTCGGCCAGCGACTGCTGGTAGGTCACGCCCAGGCTGGTGAAGGCGAGGTCGTTGAGCGGGTACTGGTCGCCGCCGCGGGCGAGGAAGTCGACGATCGCGAGGCTGACGTCGCGGGCGCCCGGGGCGATCTGGCCGTCGGTGACGATGGCGGTGCCGTCGTCGAGCACGATGCTCTTGACACGGCTGCCCCGGTTGTTGACGTTGATCGAGCCGCCGTCGAAATCGTACTCGGGCTGATCGCCACCGATGAAGAACTCGACGGTCATGCCCCCGATCTGTGCGAATCGGCCCGTGCCGCCGCCCGAGGGGCCGGTGGCGGTGATGCGGCTGTAGGCGTTCTCGCAGATGAGCTTCAGGCGCTCGGGCGTGACGTTCTCGAAGACCGAGACGAAGTTCAGGAAGGGCAGCACGTCGAACGTGTCGAGCTCGGTGAAGTCACCCGCGGGGAGAACGCTGTCGTTGCGGATGCCCCCGCCATTGGCAAAGGCAACGTCGACCGGGCCCAGCCCGAAGCTCGCGGCCCGCTGGTTGGCGCTGAACAAGAAGGCGTCGGCGATCAGGTTGCCGAGGTTGGTCTCCTGCCCTCGGATGCTGTTGCGAACGCCATCGAGACCGACCTCACTGGTCGCGAGCACGTTCGCGGCGAGATCGGCCACTCCGAGAACGACAGGGTCGACCACGCTCGCCTCGAGCGCCGCGTCGGGTACGACGGCGTCCGCGCCCGTCCCCGAGACCCGGACCGGGTCCGAGGCAGGGTCGATGGAGGTGATCTCGCCCGCGGAGTCGAAGTTCGCGATCAGACGCCCGACGTACTTGTACTGACCCGCGGTCGCAACGAGTGCGACATCGCGGCCCATCGAGTCCTGCTCGATGCGCGGGTAGGCGCCCGCGGCCGAGTCACCCGGAACGAGCAGCGCCGAGGCGCTCGCGAGCAGATCGTCGCCGCCACCAGCCACGACGATGTCGAGGCCGTCGGTTGCCTGCACCACAGCGACCTCTTCATCGATGCCCTGGAGGTGACTGACGAGAACGATGATCTCGACACCCTGGCCCTGGAGGGCGTTGATGTCGGCCTGCACCGAGCTCGCGACCATCTGGCCGACGACGGTATCGCGCGGCGAGGAGATGAAGGGCAGGTTGGGCGTGGTAGCACCGATGACGCCGACGAGCGTGCCGCCGAAGTCGAAGACTTCGAAGTCGCTGATGCTGCCAGCGTTCTCGAGTGCGAGAAGGCCGGCCTCGTTGGTGAAGTCAAGGTTGTTGCTGACGAAGGTGGTCGTCGAGCCGGCGTTCTCACTCTCGACGATGAACGACTCGAGCACGTCCGGGCCGAAGTCGAACTCGTGGTTGCCGATCGCAGAGGCGTCGTAGCCCATCGCGGCAAAGGCGACCGCGTCGTAGAAGACGCCGTCGTTCACACCCACGGTGTACTCGGGGCCGGCGAGGAAGTTGTCACCCGCTGCGAGGGTGAGCACGCCATCGGTCGTGGCTGAGGCGCGGAGCTGGTCGACGAGCGTCTTGAAGCGGGCCACGCCGCCAAAGTCGGGCTGGCCCGGAGCGCTCACGACCTGGCTCTCCCCGTCGCCGTTGTGCAGCACGGTGAGCGAGAACTGGGCGTGGGCGGCGCCGGCGAGGCCGGCGCACAGGGACAGCATGAGCGCGCTGCGCATGGAACATCCTCCTGGGATCAACAGCTTCGATCGCCCGCGGCGGACCTCATCGAGGCCTCTCTCCTCCGCGGCCGTAAAAGCTACACAACGCCGCGACGAGATTCGTCAAGGCCCGATAAACCTCTCATCAAGTCGGCGCGAGCGGCGTGTGAAGCGGCAAACCGGGGCGTCCGTGTCCGGCTGTGCTTAGGCGGGGCGGATGCCCAGGCTCTCGATCGCACCGATCATCAGCCCGTGAATCCGAGGCGGGGCGCACACGACCCCTTTGTTCTTCTCGAGCCCGCGCCCGTGACCGAAGTCGAGCGCGTTCCCGAAGATGTCGGTCACCGCGCAGCCCGCCTCGGCCGCGATCAATGCGCCCGCGGCGTGGTCCCAGATCCGCTCCACGTAGCCTGGCCTCGTCGGCAGACGAAGGTACGCGTCGGCTTGCCCACGCCCGGTTACGGCGTACTTGCACTGGCTGTCCAGACGAACCGGCTCGCGCACCGCGTGCTCCGTCGTCGCCACGACGTGCTCCAGGATCCGGTCCTCGTCGGACACGTTGGTGTGCGCCTTCTCGACCGATGCGCACACGCCGATCGGGTCCGATGGCCCGAGATCGGTGCGCCGCACTGTCGTCGGGCTGGCGTCGCCGACGATCTCGCCTGCGCCGTCACCCTTGATAGCTATGTACACCGTGCCCTCGGGGTCGGGCGTGTCCAGAGGCCTGCCGAAGTCGGCCGGCAGATTGGGACAGCCCATCGCACCAACCACGGGCGTGCCGCGCTCGACATAGGCCAGCGCGACCGCGTACTGCTGCCCACGCAGGAAGCCCTTGGTCCCGTCGATGGGGTCGAGCGTCCAGAACCCCGCGTGGTGCGTGTCGCCCGCACCAACGTCGATGAGGTCGAGCACCGCGTCGGCGTCGAGGTCGTCGAACACCTCGCGGACCGCGGCCGTCACCGCCTCCAGGTGCGCCCCGTGCTCGGGCTCGCGGAGGAACTTCGAATCCTCCTCACCCACGAGGATCACCTCGCCCAGCCGGTCGCGCAACACGCGAGCCACCACCGCCTGGCTCGCGAAGTCCGCGACCGTCACCGGGCTCTTGTCGTCCTTGGTGATCGCGCGAACCTCGTCGAGCGCGGCCTGCACCTGGCGGCACACGCCCGACGACAGCGTTACAGCCTCGCGGGCCGCCTCGAGAAAGCGGGCATAGTCGGCCATCCCTGCACCTCCGTTCGGAGCGAGGATAGCCGCGTGAGTTTGGTCTCAGCCGCGGGTCCTCGTTAGCAGCCCGCGTTGTAGTTCAGGATCCAGGCGTTGAAGTCGGCCGGGGTGCACTGCCCGTCGTCGTTCTGATCGCAGGCCGGGGCCTGGCTGTTGAACGCCAGGATCCAGGCGTTGAAGTCCGCGGGTGTCAGCGAGCCGTCCGCGTTGGTGTCCGCGACGCACGCGGGGACGCAGTCGGTCACGCCAGCGGTGTACGGCGCGGTCGGATCGCTGGGCGAGTTGAACGTCTCCAGATCGGTGTTGGTGACCGAGACGTAGAACGACGCGGTCTGGGAGCACGCTCCACCAGGCAGCTGCGCCTCCCAGGTCTGACCGGTGGTGTTGGTCAGCGGAACGAACTGGAACGGCTGACCGACCACGTCGTACCCATAGAACAGGAAGGCCGTGCTCGCGTTCAGCGGGCCGTCCGTGCCCTCGTTGATCTCGACGGTAATCGTGACCGGCTCACCCGGGGTGAGGTCGCTGGGCAGGCCGTTCGGGAAGCTGAAGCTCAGGGGCACGTCGAGCTGACGGAACGAGGAGACGCTGGCCGCGGTGAGCTCGATCACCTGGGCGTTGTCGGCCGTCGCGGTGCCCGTGGGCGTGCCCACATAGTTCACGTCGGGGTTCGAGAAGTAGGGCACGCGCGAGCCGGGCGAATAGGCCATCACCGAGCGGTACCGCACGCCGTTCGTTCCGAACCAGCGCCACCCGTACCCGAAGCTGTAGACCGCCCCGCCCGCGTTGGCGATGTCGTGGGTCGCGCCCTGGTTGTGCCCGATCTCGTGCGGGAAGCTGAGGTTGCCGACGGCGCAGTCGGCGTCCGTCACACTGAACCCGAGCGAGGGCGAGGTCGGCGCGAGGTACGCGATGCCGCACGCCGGGCCCATGTCGTCCACGAGCAGCGCGACGAGGTCCGCCCCGACCGCGTCGCGAGTGGCGTGCACGCCGTCCATGAACCCATCGGTCGTGCCGCGCAGGCGGTTCAGATCCGTGCTGGGGTTGTCGGTCTCGCTGTAGACGATCTCTTCGACATGAACGAGGTTGAGCTGCACGCCGTTGATCTCGCTGTTCGCGTACGCGGTGTTGCTGATGTTGATGCTGTTCTGCGCGAGCGCCTGGATGCCGTTGGTTCCGCCCTCGCCCGCACGGGCCTCTGCGGTGTAGACGATCATCACGTCGATCACCTGTGCGCCGCGCGCGAGCGCCGCACCGCGATCGCTCCCGGTCTCGGCTCGCTCCTGGAGCATCGCCCGCTCGAGCACACCAGGGATGCCCCGCTCGGCGACCGCGGGCGAGACCGCGCCCGCGCAGGGCTCGAACTCCATCGTGTCCACACGGATGGTGTCGTACAGACCCGAGCCATCGCCGCGAGACTTCACCTCGTAGACGCCCAGCCCGCCCGCGTCGATGTACGCGTGCGCCACACCGCCCGAAGCCGCGACGCTGAACCACCCGCCCTCCTGCTCCGCGAGGATGCCCTCCCAGTTCTCTGTGCCGAGCTCGTGGGTGGAACGCCGCGTGACGTAACCGATCGCGCGCTCACCGCCAGGCAGGTTGAAGGCGACCTCGTCGCTCGCGAACGCGTTGAGCGCGATCTGGGCCGCGCCGCCCGAGACCGGGACCAGCGCCGTGGTGGGCTGGGCCCAGGCCGGGGCACCCGCGAGGGCAAGCGTCAGGGCGAGTGCGGCATGAGGGCGGATCGTCACGGTCAGGCTCCCTTCCTCTGAACCGCCCGCGTTCTCGGGTGAGACGTGGGACGGGGTCGTGCGATGATGCAGCGATAGCGGACCCGAGCTGTCGGAACGACACCCGATCCGCACGCCAAGCGGAGCGGATTCGACTGGATTCGAAAAGAAAGACCAGGCTCAGGCGGACCCGCTCAGCCGACGATGCCCTTGGCCTTGAGCAGCTCGACGCACTCGGCAACGCACTCATCCACGCTCTTCTCGGCGCACTTGAGCACGAGCTCGGCGTTCTTGGGCTCCTCGTACGGGTCGTCGATGCCCGTGAAGCCCTTGATCTCCCCGGCGCGGGCCTTCTTGTACAGCCCCTTGGGGTCGCGCTTCTCGCACTCCTCGAGCGGCGTGTCCGCGAACACCTCGAAGAAGGGCAGGCCCGCTTCCTCGTGCAGCTTGCGGCAGTTGTCCCGGTCCGCTCCGTAGGGGCTGATGAAGCTGGTGATCGCCACCGTGCCGTTGTCGGCGAAGAGCTTGGCGACCTCGCCGATGCGACGGATGTTCTCGGCCCGATCCTCAGCGCTGAAGCCCAGGTTCTTGTTCAGTCCCATGCGGATGTTGTCGCCGTCCATGCGGTAGGCGTTCACGCCCTGCTGCACGAGCACCTGCTCCAGAGCGCTGGCGACGGTCGACTTGCCCGACGCGCTGAGCCCGGTGAACCAGAGCGTGCAGCCCTTGGCGCCCAGCGCCTTGTAGCGCTCCTCGCGGGTCAGGTTGCCCTCGTGCCAGTGAACGTTTGTCGCCTTCACCTCGGTCATGGTCGGGAATCTCCTCTGTTCGGGGTCAACCATAGGCCTCGCCCGCCCCTGCCTCGGGCCGAACGCGGAGCCCGATCGCATGCCAGCGTCCGAAAACACCCCTCCAGGTCAACACACGGACCACGGGGTCGACCTCCGCACAGGCGTTCTCTACGCCCTCGCAGCCTACGGCCTCTGGGGGGTCTTCCCGCTCTACTTCAAGGTCGTGGGGCACGTCGGGGCCGACGAGATCCTCGCCCACCGCATCGTCTGGTCGGTCCTGTTCTGCGGGCTGCTGCTGAGTTGGACCGGGCGCTGGTCGCGCGTGCGGGCGATCGTGGCTTCGCCCGCCGCGTGGGGGGCGCTATCGGCCAGCGCGCTGCTGAACGCGGTGAACTGGCTCTGCTTTATCTACGCCGTGCTGACCGATCGCATCCTGGAAGCGAGCCTGGGCTACTTCATCAACCCGCTGGTGTCGATCGTGCTCGGGATGGTGTTCCTGGGTGAGCGTCTACGACGCGTGCAGTGGGTCGCCGTGTCCTTCGCCGCCGCGGGCGTGGCGTTCCTGACCGTGCGCGAGGGGCTGCCCTGGATCGCGATCACCGTGGCGGTAACGTTCGGGCTCTACGGCCTCGTCCGCAAGCGCGCCACGCCAGGCCCGCTCGCGGGCCTCTTCTTCGAGACCACACTCCTTGCGCCGCTCGCGCTCGCCTATCTCGCGTGGCTCTGGCTGAGCCATGATCGGACACTCGTGTTCGTGTCGGGCGGGTGGAACGACCGCGGGCTGCTCGCGCTATCCGGGCTGGTCACCACGCTGCCGCTGCTCTGGTTCGCCGCCGCGGCCAACCGGCTCCGGCTCTCCACGATCGGCTTCTTCCAGTACATCGCACCCACGGGGCAGTTCCTGCTCGGTCTTGTCTACGGCGAGCTGTTCTCCGCCGACCGCGCGATCGCCTTTGCCCTGATCTGGACAGGCATCGCGGTGTTCGCGGGTGAGGCGTGGCGCCGCTCGAGAAAGCAGGGCTGAAAGCCAGGCGCGGGGCGGTGACCCCGGGCCGGGCGAGGGTTGTGGTCCGGTTCAGTCGCAGCCGTTGTTGAAATTGAGGATCCAGGCGTTGAAGTCTGCGGGGGTGCAGAGCCCGTCGCCGTTCTGATCGCACGCGTCGCTCTGGGTGTTGAAGGCGATGATCCATGCGTTGAAGTCGGCAGGTGTCACCGCGCCGTCGCCGTTGGTGTCGGCCGGACAGTCAGTGGGCTGGGCCGAATCGCCCAGCGCCTCGACCGCGCCCAGGTCGACGATGAACTGCCCGCCGGTCCCGGTGTCGGGCGTTGAGAGCTCGTCGGCGAACCGGGGGTTGCCGAGGATGTCGGCGGTCAGCACACCGGGCACGAGGTCGTTGTTGCCCGAGTCGACCAAGAACGTCCCCGCGACAGGTGTGAAGTCGCCGATGGACGGGTCGACGAACGAGGGCGGGTCGGTCACAACCGTGAGCCCGCCGATCGCCGGCCCGGTGCTGAGCGTGTCGAAGCCGCTGAAGGCGTTGGTGGTGATGTCGATGATGCCGGTGTCGGTGGAGAGCACCGGACGCTTCGTGCCGCCGCCGACGAACGAGAAGATGTTGTTGTGCACGCGGGCTGCGATGCCCGAGGCCGCGGCACCGGTGGTGATCACGCCGTCGGCGAATCCGCTCGCGCCGCCGCTGCCGGTGGAGCCGTTGGACCCGACGCCGCCGTTGCTTCCGTTGCTGCCGTCGCTGGCGAGGAAACCGCCCTCGCCGCCGTCGCCGCGGCTGCCGCCGCTGCCGCG
>JANQQZ010000103.1 GCA_028284805.1 Phycisphaerales bacterium | reverse complement strand
CGAGCTCGTTCGTGTACACCGATCCCTCCGGGGCGGTCACCACCAACAGCCCGAGCGATGGCCCGTTCCGCCCGGTCGCCAACCACCTCGGCTTCCGCTTCGAAGACCTGCCCACGGGCGGCGGCGTCTCGTACGGGCCCCGCCCCATCCGGGGTGTCTGGCTCAGGCCCATCACGAGCGACGCCGTTCTCGATCAGTGGCTGAGCGACCTCGCCGAAGCGGGCGTGACTGATCTGTTCCTCGAGACCTTCTACCACGGGCTTGCCACCAACGACAGCGACGTGTTCCAGAATCGCTTCTCGCACGACGAGCTCGCCGACACCATGGTCACGGCCCACTCGTACGGCATGCGCGTGCACGCCTGGATCGAGACCGGGTACTGGGGCTTCGGCACCAGCGCCGACTACATCCTGAACGACAACCTCGACTGGCTCGTCATCGACGTGAACGGGCAGGAGCCCGTCGGCGACATCTCATCGCAAAAGTTCGTGAACCTCGCCCACCCGGGGGTGCAGCAGAAGCTCGCCGAGTACGTCGCGGAGCTCGCCGCGATCCCCGGTCTCGAGGGCATTCACATTGATTACCACCGCTACCCGGTGGACAATTCGACGACGCCCAACTCGCCCGCGCCGTACAGCTACGACACGTACACGATGCAGCAGTTCACCCAGGCGGGTTTCGGGTTCCCGCTGCTCACCGCCGCGCAGCCGGGTGACCCCGACTGGGATGCCTGGGTGCAGTTCCGACGCGACGGGATCTCGGGCTGCGTGCAGGTCATGCACGACGCGATCAACGCGGTCGCCCCCGGCCAGGTGTTCTCTGCGGCGATCTTCGCGTCGGCAACCACCAGCAGCAGCCAGCTCGCCAAGATGCAGGACTGGCCCGCCTGGGCCAACGGTGGGTACATGGAGGTCATCGTCCCCATGGCCTACGGGCCCACGCAGAGCTCCATCCGCTCGGACCTCAATCTCGCGCAGGGGCTGGCGCCCAACACGCCGATCGTCGCGGGTCTGGCGCTGACCGGCACCGCCCCGCACCCCCCGGTCGCGACCCAGCTCGACGCGGTCGCGCAGGCCGGGCTCGAGGGCTTCGTCTTCTTCGAGGGCGGGTACCTGGCCCAGACCCCGGGCGAGCTTGCGTCGCTCCGCAACTGGATCGACACGAACGCTCCCTACCAGCCGGGCGATCTCGATTTCGACGGACTGATCGACGGGCGTGATGTCGCGGACTTCCGCGCGTTCTACACCGGCACCCCAAGACCCGCGACGGGGCGGACGCAGCAGTACGACCTCGACGACAGCGGCGTGATCGACGAGGCTGACGAAGCCCAGATGCTCATCCTCTTTGCTCGGGCGCGCTACGGCGTTGACGGTGTCGTCGACGAGCGAGATCTCGCCGCGTTTCTTGCCTCGTTCACCGGGCCCGGTCCGGGCGGACCGGTCGGGGCGATCATCAACCTGCACGACCTGGACGCCGATGGCGACGTCGACTACGACGACCAGTTGATCTTCCACTCGCTGCTCACCGAGGACATCGGGTTCGATCTGGATGCCAACCGCGACGGTGTGTTCGATATCGAGGACTGCTACGACCAGCACGGATCTCCGATCGACGTCGACCGCGACGGTCAGATCACACAGGCGGATACCGATCTGCTCGTTGAGACCTACCGCCAGCAGGACGCGGGGCCAGGACCGTGAATCCGCACCCGATCGGGCTCGACATCGGCGGCACGTCGGTGAAGATCGCCGCGCTGCGAGACGGCTCATGGCGTGTCGCGTCGAGCGAGCGGTACTCGATGCCCGATCGCGATGCGCTCCGTGCCGCGATCCGCTCCGCCTGGGACGAACTCGCGATCGAGGCACCCGCAAGCGACGTCGGACTCTGCGTTCCCGGGATCCCAGCACCGGATGCCCGATCGATCGAGGTCGCGGTGAATCTGCCCGGGCTCGTGGGCTGGGACCTGAACGAGATGATCTGCGATGCGCTGGGCGTGGACGTCTGCAGGGTCACCCGGACGATCGATGCGATCGCGGCACTCCGAGACTGGCAGGCCCGCACGCGCGCGACCGGGCGCAGCCTGGGCATCGCGATGGGCACGGGCGTCGGGCTCTGCGTGCTTGACGGGGACTCGGTTGCGACCTGGACCGATGGCGGTCCGGGGCACCTCGGCCAGATCGACGTGACCGTGGGCGATCCCGACGAAGCCCCCGTTGGCCCCGACGGGGGGCGGGGCGGGCTCGAGGCCTACGTTGGAGCCCGAGCGATCGAGCAGACGGGCGGCATCGAACGAGCCTTCGCGCCCGGTGAGCCTGGGTTGCTCGCGCTGGCGAGAGCCATTCGGATCTGTCACGCGATCTACCGACCGGACACCGTCGTGCTGCTGGGCGGCATCGGGATCCGTCTTGCTAGGCACGCCGCCCTGGAGCAAGCGATCCGCCGAGACCTCACGAGCGTGGCCAGGCCAGAGTGGCGTCTGGCGTTCGGCGACGATGATTTCCACGCGGCGAGAGGGGCTGCCAGAGCGGCCGCGGAGAAGGTGGTTGACGCAACGCATCGCGATATGTCAGAAATTTGATCGGTATGAATTGATGACGCGAGCCTTGCGTGGGCGGCGGATTCTTATAGAATCTTGGCGACGGAGTTCCCGCTGTGTGCCGGCGCATACAGCGTAGATGCGGCGTTCCCAATCCCCCTGATTCGAGGGGTGCTCACACACACCGGAGGAATGGATCGATGAAGAAGGCACTTCTGCTTGCTCTGGCGGCTGGGATGGCTGCTGGTTCGGCCGCGGCACAGGACGTGGAGTTCCACCGCGTCGCGATCGACGACATCAACGACTTCCGGGACACGAGCGGCACCAACCCGCTCCTGTCGGGCAGCTTGATCTTCTCCATGGCGTTCGACGGCACCGACGTCTACATCGCCGGGTTCAACAACTTCCAGGATCCCTGGGTGCAGATCGGGCACGTCATCGATTACACAGACACGGGCCCAAACCGCAGCGGCCTGATCGACTTCACCGATCCTTTCAACGTCAACACCTCTTCGCGTCGGACGCCCGTCACCTTCCGTGGGTACACGGGCATGGACTGGGCGCCGGGTGCCGGACTGATCGCGGTCTACGACAGCGGGTCGAGCGGCGTCGGCAGTGTCGTCACCTACGACACCGAGACACAGCAGACGCCCATCCTCAACGGCGTCAGCCAGGCTGACCGCGGCCTCGGTGCCGTCGCCTGGGACCCGGGGCCCGATGGCAACGGGTACGACCAGGACGGTGACGGCGTGAGCGACGGGCCTGTGGCCTCGCTCCTGCTGCAGCCGGTCGATCCGCGCGGCCCGATCGGTGTGACCCGCCCCGATCTCTCGACAGGGCTCGGCGACGGCATCTACGCCCCGGATCCGGTCGCTCCGGAAGTCCAGGGTCCGATCCTCGAGTTCATCCCGGGCACGACCGACCGCGGCGGCCTGGGCGGCACGTTCTGGCGAGGATTCGACTTCAGCCCAGATGGCCAGTGGGTCGTCGCCGTGGCCGACGCCGACCTCGTGATCGCCGAGCGTGATCTGTTCAACAACGTGACCAACCGGATCGTCATCGAGAGCAGCCCGGGCGCGCCCGGCGATGCGCCCTTCATCATCGGCCAGCAGTCGACGTTCGTCGACAACTACGACGGCCAGGACTTCGTCATGCTCAACAAGCGGCTGACCACGGCCGCGGGCCAGTCGTTCACCGGCAACGTCGAGCTCTACAACACCGCGGGCACGCAGCTCACCTACGCCCTGTTCGACGAGAACGGTGACCCGCTGGCCATGCCCGACGGCATCGGCCTGTACGACTTCTCATGGCACGAGCCCACCCAGACTCTCGCCCTCCTCGACGCCGGCACGCACATCATCCACTTCTTCCAGCCCCAGCCCGCGATGGGCGACCGCCTCTGCGCCGATCAGAATGGCGACGGGCTCGTCACCCCCGCCGACTTCAACGGGTGGATCCTCAACTTCAACAACGGCAGCCTGATCGCCGACACCAACCAGGACGGCGCCGTGACTCCCGCCGACTTCAACGGGTGGATCTTGGCCTTCAACCAGGGCATGAACGGCCCGACCTGCAACCCGTAATCTGCGGCAGCAGGACCGTGATTACTCGAACCGCGCCGACCGATCCCCAGGATCGGTCGGCGTTTTTCTTGCGATCTCGTGCGGCGGGCTCACGGGCGGATCCAGGCGATGCTCGCTCCCGCCCGGCGGTTCGACGCGATCGGCGTCAGCACGACGGCATCGGGCTGCGCGTGCGGTGACGAGGCATCGAACGTCATCGACTCCGTCGCACCGGGCAGGACGCGGGTTGACCACCCCTCGCTCGTTCTCTGCTGCACGACCCAGAGCCTGGGTTCTGGCGTCGCGCCCCGCCACCGCACGACGGTTATGTCGTCGGTGTTGATCACCTCTACGCGAAGCTTGGTACGCCGCGGTGTTTGGGCACGCCAAGCGGGGGGCACGATCGCGGGATCACCCCGGAGGAACTCTCGGAGCTCGGAGGCAACGCCCTGGCGGTCCTGGAGAAGGCCGACCATGGAGAACAGCAGCCACCCGCCCGCACCGCGCTCGTTGATGACTTCGAGCTGCCCGATGATCTCGTCGGGCGACCATCCTGATCCGTCGGCTTGGATCCGCGTCAGGTAGAGCCCGGGCCAGACCGCGCGGCCGCGAGGGTTCTCGCCTTGCCACCACCGGAGCAGCGGATCGAAGGGCTGGCCCTCGCTCTCTCGCTTCCAATAGAGCTGGGGCGAGGCGTAATCGATCCAACCAGCTGTGAGCCAGAGCCTCGAGTCCGCCGCGAGCTGCTCGTAGGCGTCGAAGCCGACGACACCCTCGGGATGGTCCGGTCGCCAGATGCCGAACGGGCTGATGCCGAACAGCGCGTCGGGCCTCACCCGCCGGACGACGTCGTTTAGGTCCTGCACGAAGCGGTTGATGTGCGAGCGTCGCCACTCGGTGCGACCGAGCGTTCCCCCCGCGTTGAGATAGGCGTCGTAGCGATCGGCGTCGGGGAAGTCCGCGTCGTCGATCGGGTAGGGGTAGAAGTAGTCGTCGAGGTGCAGCCCGTCGAGGTCGTAGCGTTCGAGGAGATCCTTAACGACCGCGAGCGAGTGCGCCCGGGCTCCTGGGTGCGATGGGTCGAGCCAGAGGTACGAGCCGTACTCGACGACGAGGTCGGGCTGGGTGATGCTGACGTGGCTCGTCGCAATCTCTGAAGTCTCGGCCGGGTGCCCGGCGCGGAACGGGTTGATCCAGGCGTGCAGCTCGAGGCCGCGTTCGTGGGCGCCGTCGAGCCAGTGTCGGAGGGGGTCGTACCCGGGGTCGCGCCCCTGCGTGCCCGTCAGATAGCTCGACCAGGGCTCGATCGCACCGGCGTAGAGAGCGTCGGCGTGCGGCCGCACCTGAAGGATGATCGCGTTCAGGCCAAGATCAAAGGCGAGATCGAGCACCGCATCTGCCTCGGCCTGCTGCTCGCTTGGCGTGAGTCCGGGCCGGCTCGGCCAATCGATGTTCGCGACCGTCGCGACCCACACGCCTCGCATCTCGCGGTGAAGGGGTGGGGGGGCGAGATGTTCCGCGTCGATCCGCTGCCAGCGTTCGGGAGCGGAGCAGCCCTGAAGGAGGAACGCCAGGGAGAGCAACGCGAGAAGCCAGATCGTGCGCATGCCGAAGCGTACACCTCTGAAGATCGTCGGTGTGCAGCCCCACCCGAGCACGACATCCCTGTGAACTCGCCCGGCATCATCGGTCGTCCGCAGACGACTCGGGTCGCTTGTTCAGTTCGATCCGTCGTCCTTGGAGATGACCAGCTTGCCATCGGGCAGGACCCGGATCGGTGTGCCCGGGGCAACCGTGGTGGTCTGGTTGACCTCGAACAACCCGGGTACGACCTCGCGGAGTGGTTCGCCTGGTGATTCGAGCGTCCGCACGAGCCAGCGTGTGGCCCGGTATGCCATGTCGTACGCGTCCTGGCGGACACACGTCATCCTCGGATGCGTGATCAGGCGTGACTCGCAGTCATCCAGACCCACGATCGAGATGTCTTCGGGGATTCTCAGACCCCGTTCGAGGAGGCGGCGCATCGCGCCGAGAGATGACATGGAGTGTGTCATGTAGATCGCTGTCGGCGGGTCTGGAAGGCTGAGCGCGAAGTCGATCGCGCGGGAGCCGTCGTCGAGTTCGTCGCCACAATCGACGGCAAGGCGCGGGTCGACCTCGAGGCCCGCTTCCTCGTGCGCCTCCAGGTAGCCCTGGTACCGGTCGACGGTATCAGATCCACCCCGGGTGTATCGCCCGACCATGATCCGTCGGTGTCCGAGTTCGATCAGATGGCGCACTGCCTCGTGGCTCGGGGTCTTTGAATCCGTATCGATCCACGACACGCGTTCGTCGCTGTTCCGATCGGCCAGGAGCACGTGGGGGTACGACTCCGCGACGAGCTCATCGAGGATCTCGTCGAGCGAGGGCAGCCGCCGCAGAATGATGCCGCGCATCCCGAGGCGGGAGAACAGCTGGGTGTACGCTTCATTGGGTTTACGCTCGGTCAACAGATCGACGATGGCCAGGTTGAAGCCTTCGTCTCGGCAGCCGCGGGACGCACCGGTGACGATGGAACCGTTGAACGAGCCGAGATCCCGGGGGGGGTCGGAAGGGAGCGCGATGCCGACGATCGTCTTGACTCGGCGGCCGATTCGCGGCGAGTATCCAAGCGTATTTGCGATCTTGAGGACGCTCTCGCGTGTCGTCTGGTCGACATCCGGGTCGTTGTTCAGGATCCGCGAGACAGTGGCCGGCGAGACACCGGCTTCCGAAGCGATTTTGCGTACCGACGCCATCTATGGTCTCACAGTATCGATGAAACGTTCCGTAAACAGACTGGATCATAGCATGTGTTGCGGACTTCAAGCGCTGGCATGAGCATCCGGATCGTGTTCAGGTGTCGATGAGAGCGTGCTCGTGGCTCACGGGGTGCCGGTGGGGCCGTTCATGCCTGGTTGCTGCGAGGATCGAGCCGTCGAAGTCGGGTGAAGTAACCAGCTCGGTGCCTTGCGATCGACGTAGAGATGTCCACCGCCGACGGTCAGCGTGATCGCGTTCTTCCAAGAGCGTATGTTGGTTGACATCGGACTGATCATGGGTTGCTCGGCCGCGGCCGTCTGCATCAGGGGGCTGGTGTTGTATCCCGATGTTGTGCGTTCCACTTGCGTCGTGTTGCACTCAAGGCAGAAGTGCGAAGGGCAGCGGACTATCCGTCAATCGCCACGAAGTGACGTGCAGATAGCTTCGGATGAAGCCAAAGGAGCTTTGTGTCTGTGTATCCGCTATGACAGGATGCGACCCCCATGGCGGTAACTCAAGACACGCAACCGTTGTAGTGTGTCAACAGACCATATTGTCTCACTTCTTCACAGAGCGACACGGGCGCAATTGGAAATCTTGACTCAGTTTCACGCTGTCAAAGGGAAAGACTCTCGATATTTCTATATTCTTCTGCAAAAGGCCTCTCTGCTCATTGCACAAAGGAGACAGCCATGATGCAGCGTTGGACAACTGGTTTGCTTTTGCTCTCGACGGCCGCAGCGATCCCGAGCATCTGTTGGGCTCAACCGCAACCGAATCCGTTCGTCAACTTCGAGACGCCTCACGTTCATCCGATCGATCTCAGCCCGGATCGGGGCACCCTGGCCGCAGTGAACACCGCGGACAACAGCGTGGAGATCTTCGCGGTTGACACTCAGACGGGCGCGCTGACGCACAGCCTTTCGATCCCGGTGGGGGCCGACCCGGTGACGGCGCGTTTCCGCACCGACAACGAGTTGTGGGTCGTGAACCACATCTCTGATTCGATCTCGATCATCGATATGACGCAGTACTACGTCAAGAACACGCTCCGGCTTTCGGACAGCCCGACTGACCCTGCCCTGACGGGATATGTCGTGACGGGCGACGAGCCGGCGGACGTCGTATTCATCGAGACGTCCAACGGTACCGAGATGGCCTACGTCTCCTGCAGCCAGTCGAATGAGGTCATCGTCTTCGACTTCGACATGGCGACGGACAGCCCGAGGCACTTCCGGACCATCAAGCTCTTTGCCGAGGACCCGCGCGCCCTGGCCGCTTCACCGGATGGTTCTCACGTGTACGCCGCGGCGTTCGAATCGGGCAACGCCACCACCGTTCTGAAGGGTGGAGACACCCCGAGTTCAGCCCCGATCGGGCACGCCGTCACGCACCCGGACGGCCCGTATGGAGGCGTGAATCCACCGCCCAATGTTCCGAACTGGAGCACGCTCGCTGCCGGCGATCCCGACCGTTTCGATCCGCCGAGGAACTTCGCCGCAGACTTCGAGCTCATTCCTGGCGATCCGATGAGCGTGCGCGCACCCATCACTGGGCACATCGTGCAGAAGGTCTGGGATGCGGGTCTGAGTGAGTGGCGATGGCGGGATGACATCGGGGAGGACTGGACCCTCTTCTTCCGCGATCCCGACGGCGCCGGACCGGAGCAGTTCACCCCAACCCCCGGACAGGGTGCGCTGCGTGTCGAGAATTGGGACATCGCCGACTACGACGTCGCGGTCATCTCGACCGAGGACCTGCTCCTGGCGGGGTCGAGCAGCGTTCCGTACTCCAACGACGACAACTCAACGGACCCGGTCCTGGAGTACGAGCCGCACCTGATGAACATGGTCATGACGATCGCAGTGAACCCGCTGGATCCCGACGCCGTTACCGTCATCGGCACCAGTGCGAACAACGTGCGGCGGTTCGAGCCAAATCTGCGATCGGACTTCATCGATGTCGTGGGTGCCTCGGGTGTCGATTCTTCTGGGACAGCGTCGGTCACGACGCTCAACCCGCATCTATTCGGCCAGTTGGTCGGTCAGGACTACGACGACACCGCCGATCACTCTGTGTTGAACGCGCAATCGCTCGGCGACCCCAGGGCGGTCGTCTGGACGTCAACGGGCCGGGGCTTTGTTGCGGGCATGGGCTCGAACAACGTCGTGGAGTTCACTTCGAACTTCGCATCACGCCCGGCGGGTGTTTCCGTCGTGGATCTGCGTAACCCTGCTGGCTCATTCGACCCGGTCGGCCCGACCGGCCTGGCGCTCGACGACACAGGGGGCCGGCTCTATGTGCTCAACCGGTTTGCCGGCTCGATCTCGACGATCGACATCAGCGGGACGCAGCCCACGCTGGTGACCACGCAAGAGTTCTTCGACCCCACACCGAGCAACATCAACACCGGCCGTGTGTTCCTCTACGACACCCACTTCAGCAGCGGCTACGGCGATTCATCGTGCGCCTCGTGCCACGTCGACGGTCGCATGGACCGGCTCGCCTGGGACCTGGGTGATCCGTCCGGATCAACCGTGGATTTCCAGCAACATGGAACTCCTCCCGAGGATAGTCAGAACGTGATCGGTGCGATCGGTGGAGGACAGTCCGCGTACGACTGGCATCCGATGAAAGGGCCGCTGGTTACGCAGACGCTGCAAGACATCGTTGGCAAGGAGCCTCACCATTGGCGAGGCGATCGAGACAATGTGATCGCCTTCCAGCTCACCTTCGAGAACCTTCAAGGCAAGGTCAGGAATCCGATGACCCCGGCCGTCCCGGCCGTGTCAGAAACCCAGATGGGCGAGCTCGAGGCGATGCTGGCCACGATCCACTTCCCGCCGAACCCGTACCGAGATCAGGACGACAACACTACTCAAGACTCGATTTCTCTGGCTGGGTTCTTCGCACATCCGAACGTGTCGCCCCAGCCAAGTCATCCGAACTTGGATCCTGGCGAACTGCGGGTAGGCGATGCCACCGAAGGGCAGGATTTGTACATTGATTTTGCTGCGCCGTTGGGATTGAGTTGTGTGACCTGTCACACGCTACCGACAGGTATCGGTACCCCCAATACAGCGGTGTCTGGGTTCACAGTTGCGTTCGATGACAACGATCCTGCTGATCCGATGAACGATGTACCTCACCACGCCATCGCTGTTCTGCGCGATCGGATCGGCAACAACTTCAAGATCCCATCGATCCGGAACCTGTACGAGCGCACAGGAGGTCACACCCAGCAGACGCTCAACCGGACCGGGATCGGCTTTGGCCCCGACGGTGACCTGGTGGGCATCGAAGATCAGCTCGACCAGTTTTCAGGCACTGATACCGAGCAAAGACTCTCGGACGCGCTCGCCTTCCTGCTGTCGTCCTCCACAACGGAATTATCGACGAGCGTGTATGACCCGATGAACACTCCGGCACAACCTATCGGCCCCGATTTCGATGGCGTCAAGGATGTTCACGCGGCAGTTGGCCGGCAGTTCACGGTATCACGATTCGTGCCTTCTCCCCCTGCCACCGACCCGTTGGTCGATTTCTTGGATGGCATGGTCACCCAACTGGGGAACGCTCCCGCAACGAACCACCGCTACGTCGATGTGGTCATCCGCGGGCACACAGCCACCGGAACCGGAGGGGCGATGGAGGAGGTCGGCTACCTCTGGACCGGCGCGTTCAACATGGTGTCTGGGGAGCCGATCTTCGATAGCGACGACGGCACCACCGGGATCGAGCTTCCCGCCATCCGGGCAACGCTGAGCGGGGGCGGCAGCCTGACCGCCATGGCCGTTCCGTGGGGCAGCGGCGTGCGCATCGGGCTCGATCGCGACCTGGACGATGTCTGGAACCGGGATGAACTCAGCTTCAACGATCTTTCCTGCGGCGATCCCTTTGACCCGAGCAAAATCGGGAGGCGGAACTCGTGTGAGGTCGCGGATGTGAACCGAGACGGAATGGTGACCCCAGCCGATGTAAACGCCTGGGCTTTGGCAGCGGGCAACGGTCTCTGTGAGTGCGACCAGAACTTTGATGGGCTCTGCACCCCCGCAGATGTCAACGCGTGGATCATCAATGCCAACCTGGCAGGTGGGGTGGGGGCCTCGTGTCCGTGATACCTCTCGTGCCATAGGCCGCGATAGCCGGCCTCGGGATCTGGCGCGAACCTGAACCACCGCGCTGGCGAGTCACTCCCGATCTGAGGTCAGTTCCTTGCGTCGCCTCCGGGCGGCGCATTTTTTTGTACCGTCTATTGGCGAGGGGGCTCCTCTGGCTTCGTCCGTAGGTGCATGTCTCGGATGACCGAGCACTGGCCGCGTCTAGAATCGCAGCATGCCACGACGAGCCGCGATTGTGTCCGCTGTCCGAACCCCGATCGGCCGGTACGGCGGTCAGCTGGCTTCCGTGCGTCCCGACGATCTCGCCGCCAGCGTGATCAAGGCTGTCGTTGACCGGTCGGGCATCGACCCTGCAACGATCGACGATGTCTACCTCGGTGCGGCGAATCAGTCTGGAGAGGACAACCGGAATGTCGCGCGGATGGCGGCGTTGCTCGCTGGGCTGCCCGACTCGGTGCCCGGCGCGACCGTGAACCGCTTGTGCGCGTCGGGGCTCGAAGCGGTCAATGTAGCGGCACGCATGCTCGAGGCCGGGATGGGCGACGTATTCATCGCGGGCGGTGTCGAGTCCATGAGCCGTGCGCCGTACGTGCTGAGCAAGGCGGACACGGCGTTTGGACGGGGGCAGCAGCTGTTCGATACCTCGATCGGGTGGCGGTTCGTCAACCCGAAGATGGACAAGCTCGGGCACACCGACGCTTTGGGAGTAACCGCGGAGAACGTCGCTCGTCAGCATGCCATCTCGCGAGAGGATCAGGACGGGTTTGCGCTGCAGAGCCAGAAGCGGTGGGCCGCGGCTCACGAGGCGGGGCGGTTCGCGGAGGAGTTGCTGCCGGTCGAGATCCCGCAGCGCCGGGGCGATCCGGTCGTGTTCGACACCGACGAGCACCCGCGTCCCGATACCACGATCGACAAACTCGCCAGGTTGCGGCCCGTGTTCGCGAACGACGGCAACGGCACCGTCACCGCGGGCAACTCGTCGGGCGTGAACGACGGTGCCTCGGCGCTGGTGCTCATGGAAGCCGGGCGGGCGGCGTCGCTGGGGCTGACCCCCTTGGCCTACGTCGGGCCGAGCGCGTCGGCGGGCGTTGATCCGTCGCTGATGGGACTCGGCCCGGTCCCGGCGATCCGCAAGCTGCTCGATCGCGCGGGGATCTCGATCGAGGATGTTGGTCGGTACGAAATCAACGAGGCGTTCGCCGCCCAGGCTGTCGCGTGCCAGCGTGAGCTGCGCATTGACGAAGAGCGTCTCAATGTCAACGGCGGTGCGATCGCGATCGGCCACCCGCTGGGATGCAGCGGTGCCCGCCTGGCAACGACGCTCATCCACGAGATGCGGCGCACCGGCACTGAGCTGGGGATCGCCTCGCTGTGCGTCGGTGTCGGACAGGGGCTTGCAACGGTCTTCGAGCTCGCGTGACCCGCTAGGGCATCGACGCGATCTTCGCCAGGCCGGATTCCATCGAGGCGATCAGGTGGTCGATCTCGGGCTCGCCCATGGGCGTCGAGAGAACGGCCGTGCATGTGTTGATCATGATGCAGCCCTCGTCAAAGAGATGATCGAGGAGCACCGCGAGCCGTGCGTTCTCTTCGGGTGACGTATGCGCCTCGCGGTAGTTGCGGGGCAGGGAGGGCTTCATGTGCACACGGAACATCGATCCGGTGCCGGTGACGCACGCCGTGGCACCGGTCCGTTGAATCGCTTCCTCTATTCCCTGTCTGCCGCGTGCTGCGAGCGAGTTCAGCCTTTGCACTGCCGGTTCATCGAACTTGCGCATCGCGGTGAGGCCCGCGACGGTGCTGATCGGGTTGGCGGAGAACGTGCCCGAGTGCGGGAAGACAAAGTTGTCGCCGCGCGGGTTCATGGTGTCCATCACGTCGGCCCGGCCTGCGACGGCACCGATCGGGAACCCGCCCCCGATGAGCTTGCCGATCGCTGTCAGATCGGGACGGATCGCGTACCGGCTCTGGAGCCCGCCTTGCTCGGAGCGATACGTGATGACCTCATCGAGCACCAGCAGTGCCCGGTGGTGGCTCGTCCAGTCTGCGATCGCTTTGACGAACTCGGGCTCGACCGGATTCAGGCCTACACGGTGCGGCATCAGATCGAGCAGCACACAGGCGAGCTCGCCCGCGTGCTCATCGAGCCGCGCGATCGCTCGTTCGATGTCGTTGAAGGGCAAGATCACAACGTCATCGAGCGCCGAGCGAGGCGTGCCCCGGACGAGCGGCACCGACTCGGGGCGATCGACATGTCCCCAGCTGTCGGGTTTGGGCGCCTGGCTCACTTCCGCGTAGTCGTACCCGCCGTGATAGGCGCCCTCGATCTTGGCGATCATCGCTCTGCCCGTGTGCGCCCGTGCGGCCTTGAGGCAAACCATGAGCGCCTCGGTCCCCGAGTTCACGAACCGCAGCTTCTCGAAGGACGGGCTCCGGCTGCACAGGTGCTCGGCGTACTCGACCTCGGACTCGGTTGCCATCATGAACGCGCTGCCCCGTGTCAGCTGGTCCGTGACTGCCGCGGTGATGTCTGGGTCCGCGTGCCCGTGGATGAGCGAGCACATGTTGTTCGAGAAGTCGATCCGCGCGACGCCCTCGAGGTCGGTCACGCGGCAGCCCTCACCGAAGGCCGCGTACGCGGGGTGGGGCGAGCGCAGCACGGTGTTGCGGCTGACGCCGCCCGGCATGACCCTCTGGGCGCGCTCGAAGAGTTCGGCGCTCCGCGAGGCTTGTGCTGTGTGTGGTGTCATGGCTGAAGCAGTGGGGCTCCGGTGCGTTCCTGCACGTAGTCGAACTCGACGCCCGGGCTTAGCTCGACGAGGCGGAAGCCCTCGGGGACGATATCGATGACAGCGAGATCTGTGTACACGCGGTCGATCACGCCAAGCCCGGTGAGCGGGTAGGTGCACGCCCCGACGAGTTTGGGCTCGCCCGTTTTGGTGGTGTGCTGCGTGATCACATACACCTTCTTCACGCCCGCGACGAGGTCCATCGCGCCGCCCACAGCGGGGATCGCACCGGGCTCGCCTGTCGACCAGTTCGCGAGGTCGCCGTTGGCAGCGACCTGGAGCGCACCAAGCACGCACAGGTCGATGTGCCCGCCTCGGATCATGGCGAAGCTGTCGGCGTGATGGAAGAAGGACGCGCCCGGGTTCGCGGTGACATGCCGCTTGCCCGCGTTGATCAACTCAGGGTCGCCCTCGTTCTCAGCGGGGGAAGGCCCCATGCCCAGCAAGCCGTTCTCGGTGTGGTACACCAGCTCGCGCCCCTCGGGAACGTACTTCGCCACCAGTTCCGGGATGCCGATGCCCAGATTGACGTACGAGCCATCTGCGATGTCCTGAGCCAGCCGCTCGGCCATCTGCTCGCGCGTGCGTCCGATGCGTTCTGTCGTTGCTGCCTGCGTCATGGGTAGGTCGCTCCCGCCGCAACAAGCTCCGACTCGTGTACCGGGCTCGCCACCTGGACGACGCGGTTGATGAAGATCCCTGGTGACACGACGACCTCTGGGTCGATGCCGCCCGGTTCGACGATCTGCTCGGCCTGAACGATGGCGATCTCGCTCGCCATCGCCATGGGTGGGCCGAAGTTGCGGGCGGTCTTGTTGTAGATGGCGTTGCCGTGGGAGTCGGCTGCCTTGGCCTTGATCAGCGCGAAGTCGGCCCGTAGTCCTCGCTCGAGGATGTAGTCCCGACCGTCGAACGTGCGCTGTTCCTTGCCCTCGGCGAGCGGCGTGCCGACCGCCGCCGGTGTGTAGAACGCGGGGATGCCCGCGCCGCCCGCGCGGATGCGCTCTGCGAGTGTTCCCTGCGGTACGAGCTCGAGGGTTGTCTTCCCGGCCCTGTAGAGCTCGGGGAAGACCGTTGAGTTCGCTGTCCGTGGGAACGAGCAGATGACCTTCGAGACTCGCTCCGCCTTGAGCAGTGCGGCCAGACCGACCTCGCCGCTGCCGGTGTTGTTGCTGATGACGGTCAGGTCGGTCGCGCCCTGATCGATGAGCGCGTGGATGAGTTCGACCGGGCTGCCTGCCTCGCCGAACCCGCCGATCATGATCGCGGCGCCGTCGAACACATCCGCGACAGCCTCCGCAGGGCTGCCGACGCGTTTGTCGATCATCCGCAGGGCCCGCTGGTCTGAGGCATCGAGGCGGGGCCGGGCGTCATGCCCGGCGCCTTGACGCGCGTGTAGTCGAAGAGCCCGGCCTCGTCGAAGAGCACGCGGTCCTCGTAGTCATCGAACCAGAGCGCATCGGGGTTGCGCCCGACGATGCAGACCTTGCCGACCTCGGGGGCGGCGCCCGCGTTGCGGAGCAGCTTGAAGATCACGACGCCGTTCTCCGCGCCCTTCAGGCCCGGGATCGGCTCGTTGGTGACTGCGGCGACCTCGGTCTTGCCCTTGTAGTGGGTGATCGAGAGGCGTGCGTGCTTCTCGATGCCCGACAGGCCCTTCTGCGAGTCGTTGAGCGTCTGCCACGCGGTCTCGATGGGCACGTTGAAGGCCTTGTAGGCGACGATGTCGCGTCCGCAGAAGAAGTAGTGGTTCTCGCCGCCGGCGCGTTTGAACTCACGCTGCAGGATCCGCAGCGCGTCGGGGTCGTCGTTGATGCCCTTGATGATCGGGGCCTGGTTCTCGACGGTCAGCCAGCCCCGGCTCACGAGGTTCCGCATCGCCTCACCCGTTGCCGGGATCCACTGCTTGAAGCCCTTCTCGTCCTCGATGTAGTCGCCGTTTTCATCCTTGGCGAGGATCTCGTCGGGGTGCTCGAAGTGCAGCATGAAGTGCATGCCGACCTCGGGGTAGAGCTCGTGGAATCGGTCGAGCATGTCGAGGAAGGCCTTGTCGAAACGCTGGGGGTAGAAGGCCATCTCCTTCGTGCCCACGCGGATGGACTCGACGCCCGCCTCGGCGAGGGCGGCGAACCACGCGGCGAGCTTCGCGTTGTTGAGCACCATCGCGTCGCCTCCCGAGAGAAGGATCTCGCGGAGCTTCTCGCGCCCGGTCTCGGGGTGGATGCCCCCGTTGGCTGCGACGATGGCGTTGTGCTCGCGGATGTAGGGGATGATCTCTGGGATCTTGGCGAGGCCCTTCTTCTTGACGGTGCCGTCCTGCCGCTTGATGTCCTTGCGGGCGATCAGTTCCTCGCGGTAGCAGAACCGGCAGTGCGCCGAGCAGGTCGAGATGACGTACATCAGACCCATCTCGTACTTGTGCAGCAGGCCCTCGACAGGGCTGTAGTCCATCTGGTTGCCCGGGTCCTCGGAGCCCTGCAGGTTGTCGGTCTCGTCGGGGCTGGCCTTGACGATGCGCTGGATCGCCGCGCTGGTCTTGGCGATCTCGTAGTAGTGCTGGGTGATCTTCACGGGCATGCGGGCCTCGACGTCGCGCTCGGTGCCCTTGCGCACGCGGAGCGCGACGATCTCGTCGCCGCCGTAGAAGTTCATCATGTCCTCGGGCGCCTTCTCGTCGAAGAACGGCCCCAGCCCGTTGATGATGCCTCGCTCGTAGCGCGGGTCCTCGACGGTCTCCAAGAACGCCTTCTCGCGGTCGGTCGGGGCGTACTCGTAGCTCTGCTGATGGATCATGGGCTGTCGCTCCGGAACGGTGAAAAAGCGGTTGGTTCAGGACTGAAACGTATCGTACAGTATTGGCAGGCGAGTGCAACAGAATGACCAGAATCGCCGAGGATGACTTCAGCCCATGACCGTTCAGGACCTCATCGCGGGTGTCGGGGATCGGCTGACACCAACCGAACGCCGAATCGCTGAGGTTGTGTCGGGGGATCCGACGCTGCTCGCTTTCGGCACGGTCTCTGACCTTGCCGAGCAGTCGGGCACGAGCAGGCCCTCGATCGTTCGCTTCGCGACGAAGCTCGGCTTCTCTGGGTACACCGAGTTGCAGGACTGGATCCGCGATGGGGTGTCGAAGCAGCTCTCGAGCCCGAGCGCGCGGATCCGGCGGCACGCGAGCGAGGCGGACGACACCCGTGCCGCGATCGCCGACGCTGTGCAGCGCGTATTCGGTGCGTTCGACGAATCCAAACTGCGGTCGATGGCGGCCCCGCTTGTTCGTGCCCGTCGGGTCTACGTGCTCTCAGGCGAGACCTCGATGGCCGGTGCCCGCGCGCTGCAGAGCGGGCTCAGCATGGTCCGACCCGATGTGCTCCTTGTGCACGAGCACTCGATCGGGCGTGATCTCAGTGGGGCAGGGTCGGGCGATGCTGCTGTTGTCTTTGACTTCGCGCGCTACCGCCGGAGTGCAGTTACGGCCTCACGCACGCTCGCAGGTCTCGGCGTGACGATTGTCGCGTTGACCGATGGCCCGCTTTCACCCCTCGCGGCGCTGACCCAGCATTGGTGCGAACTCCGGGTTCCAGCGGTCGGACCGTTCGACAGTTCCGTTCCGGCTGTCACCGCAGCGGAACTCCTCATCGCGCAGGTCGCTGCCGATCTGGGCGATACTGCCCGCGACCGCATCGACCAGCTCGAATCCATCTGGCGAGCGACCGGCACGTTCATCGACGAGGCCTGAGCCGAACGACCTCATCGCTCCGTGCAGCGATCGGGGAGTATGACCAAACGGGTTGTGGATCATCCCCGGTCTGTCGAGGAGTGGCAAGATCGGCTTTCAAGCAGCCGTTTCTCGCAGACGACGAACAGCTTGGCGTCTCGGAGTCCGATGCGACCCCGCCTCAGAGATATTCGTTTCTTTTGGGCGCCCCTGAGCACTCTTGGTGTTGCGTCACACTATTTTATGTTCAGGGGGTGCCGGTGGCTCAAGTTGCCGCGCCGCTCCGGTTGCTGCTGAGTTTGTCCGATTCTGCCTTGCCTACTCCAACATGTGTTTGTGGAGTGGTCGGTGTCGTTTGTTCCCGGACGCCCGATCGCAGCGCATCAGGGATGCAGTTTTGCCCATTGTGGGCGTTCTTCGCTGATCAGCGCGGTGTGTCGCTTATAGTCCCTTGTATGGGGGGATGGCAGGCCGCCGGACGTGCTTCCGGGATCCTGCCGTCCGGGGATGACGAGAGAAGTTTCACAATCTTGGTCTAGCGCGATGCGGCGTCTTCTGACGGACAGATCACGGTTCGCGGGTCTGGAAGCACCCGGTGCGGTGTGTGGAAGCCGGCCCAGAGGGCGAGCGGACCCGAGGCTATGACGAGCTCGATGCAACACATCGGATTCCAGGTGAATTGTCCCGGGAGCACGCACCCGTGGCCGCGTTTGACGCCTTCGGTGATCAATCGCATTGCGCTCATCGATCGGGCCATCCGGAGTTCCGGCTTCAGGCTCTTCATGTACAGCCCGTCGGAGATCCGCGAAGACACCGGGGCTATCGCGGGGTTCCTGCACGACGAAGGCGAACTCCGCATGGCCGAGGCACCGCTGCCGCGCATCAACGCGAACTGGACGCGGCGCACCAAGCGGAACCTCAATCGAGGCATGGGCTACGAGAAGTTTCAGGGCTGGATGGCGTCTCGGGGTGCCGAGGTGTTCCTGCCCTACCGGATATCGGACGTCCTCTCCAACAAGCAACGCGCGTTCCGGTTGGTCTACGAGTACGACCCGGCTCTCCACCCGCACACCGAGGTCTATCGCGGCTCACTCGCGCAGCTCGATTTCTTCATCGGGTCCGGACCGTTGACCTTTCTGAAGCCTCGCGGCGGCAGCCGGGGCGATGGCTTGATCGTGATCCAGCACCAACGCGATGGTCTGGGCATCTCGTACTACGAGAAAGGGCGTCGCCGCTTGGATGTCGCGTCCGATGTTGAGAAAGCCCATGAAGTGGTCGAACGCCTCGTGCCTCGCTCGAAGCGCATGGTCATCCAGCGAGGGATCGACACGCACAAGTTCGATGGTCGGACGTTTGATGTCCGTGTGATCATGCTGAACGACGGGCGGCGCTGGCACTGCCTCCACGAGGCTCGTCTGTCGCGTCAACGCAGCCGTGTCTCGAATGTTGCCCAGGGTGGTCGGTCGGTTGTGACCGAAGAGCTCCTGATCGAGACGCTCGGGCCGCAGACGACAGACCAGATCCTCTCAGAGATCCAGAGCGAGTCGTTCGGGCTGGCCGCCCATCTCGAGCGCCGCTTCCCGGGCCAGCTGAACGAGTTCGCGCTCGACTTCGTGATCGACAAGCAGGGCCGCCCCTGGCTGATCGAAACCAACACGAAGCCGGGCATGCCATCGGTTGGCTCCGAAGTGACTGTCTTCAACGCTTCCCGCGAGCACGCGTACGCCTTCGATCGGTGGGTGTATCCGCACTGCGAGATCCTCGCGGAGTTCCTTCTCCGCAAGGCCCGGAGCGCTCAGGGCGGCGACTCGCAGTCGCTCGTTCCCGGCCGGACGGACCAGCCCACGCCGTCCGGCATCCGTGCCCGTCTCGGCGTGGAGACGCTGCGTCACCGAGTCCACCCGGGCCCGCAACAACTCGCAGCTTCCGAGGCACCGAACCAACGCGAGCATCAGCCATGACTTCCAACCCGACCTCGATGGATATCCGCTCGGGGTTCCTCCCCGGCGCCGAATCACGGAAGGTCCGGGTTGATCGGACGACCCGAGGTGATCTTCCCGACGAGCCGGTCGTTGTCGACATGCGCCCCGACCGTACGGGCCTTCGCGATGTGAACGCGCGAACACGCCGGGACCGCGTGCGGCTCCGGTCAGCGTCCTGGGCGTTCACGACACGCCGCGTCCCCCAGGGGGTCGGGTGTTCGATTCTCCCGGACGCGGGCGCTCCGGAAGCAGGCGATCTGGTCCTCGCACGTGTGGATGCACTCGGGCACCACGGGGCGCTGCAACTCGTGTCCGGACGGCGTCGGACACTCTTCCCGGGCGACGAGATCGTGGTCGCCTACGGGAACCGCTACGCCTGTGCGCAGTTCGAATCGGTGGTCCCGGAGTCGATGGGGCCCTGCCATCTGGTTGCGGGCGGCGGCATTGCATCTCGTGCGGTGAACTGGCACGCCAAGATCTCGCGTGGGCCAACGCAGATCACGCCGATCGGCGCGGTCGCGGATGCCTCCGGTCGGCGGCTGAACCTGCGAGACTTTGCGCTGGAGCCGAGATCCCGGCGCGGCTCGTACCGCCCGACGGCGATCGCGGTGATCGGCACGTCGATGGACTCGGGCAAGACGCAGACGTGTGCGTACCTCGTGCGAGGGCTGATCGCCGGCGGCTCGAGGGTGGGGTATGCCAAGATCACCGGGACTGGGGCCGGCGGGGACTACTGGCTGCTCCGTGATGCCGGCGCCGAAACCGTGCTTGACTTCACGGACGTCGGGCATGCCTCGACGTATCTGCTCGGGTCGGAGGAGATCGAGCGCACCTTGCGGCGGCTGGTCGACCTCGTCGCGGAGGATGGGGTTGATGCCATGGTCCTCGAGATCGCCGACGGTGTGCTGCAACCAGAAACCGCGGCACTTCTTCAGAGCGAGACATTCAGGGATCTCGTCGGCGGGATGGTCGTGGCGGCTCAGGATTCGATGGGTGCTTCCGCGGCGGTCAGTTGGCTGCGCGATCACCCCACGCCGCGGCTTGCGCTCAGCGGCGTGCTGACCGCGGCGCCGCTCCAGGTACGGGAGGCTGCTGATGCGACCGGCTTACCGCTCTTCGATCGTGAGGCCCTGGCGTCACGCCAGGTTGCTATGGACCTCCTGGGGCGTGCCCGTCGTCGCGCGCATCACACGAAGTTCGAGAGGAGTACGCCCGATGCAGATGGGTAACGGCATGGTCCACGCCGCGACGTGTTCGGTTCCGAAGGGGCAGATCCTGCTCCGGGCGCTCAAGAGCGATCCCGTCCAGGAGTACCTGCTCTACGTGCCCGAACGAGCCGAGCCGGGCGCGCCGCTGCTGGTGTCGATCCACGGCGTCTCGTCGAATTCCCGCCAGCACATGGCCCGGTTGTCTGGCCTCGCCGATCGATCTGGGGCGGTGGTTCTGGTGCCGGTCCTGACGAAGGAAGGCCACCCGGATTACCAGCGGCTCGGACGAAGGGGGACTCGCGCCGATCTGGTCCTGCAGTCGCTCGTGCAGGAGGCGGCTTCGCTGAGCGGAGCCGACGGAACCCAGATCCACCTGTTCGGCTTCTCCGGGGGGGCGCAGTTCGCGCATCGTTATGTGATGGCCCATCCGCACCGCGTGGCGCGGGCCGTCGTTGCCGCGTCGGGGTGGTACACCTTCCCCGACAGCACACAGCGGTTCCCCTACGGCATCCGCCCGGTGTCGACGCTCCGGGGTGTCGCGTTCGATCCGGAGCAGTTCCACCGTGTGCCCGTCCGGGTGCTCATCGGTGAGAAGGACGTCGGGACCTCCCGGCTCCGCCGAACGGAGCGGACCGTCGCGCAACAAGGCGAGAACCGCCTCGATCGCGCACGCAACTGGGTGACGGCCATGCGGCATTCGGCGACCTCGTTCGGTCTCGAACCGGTCGTCTCGCTCGAAGAGGTTGGCGGAGTCGATCACTCGTTCACATCATTCTGCGAGAGCGGCGATCTGGTCGACAGGATCGGCCGGTTCATGTTCCCAGAGCTCGACCGCGATCAACCGCAGCTTGACGTGTCTCGAGGGCGTACGTCGGACGGCGGTGAGGCGCGATGACGCCCGGAACAGCCGACACTGCTGAGACCAAGGCCTCGAGCGCTATCGAGCCAAAGACCACCGCTCCGTCTTCAACCCCCGAAACGATCGATGACGTCGACGCGATCGGCGACCTGCTTGGTGCCCGGGCGAAGCCCCAAGAGCAGACGCTCATGCAACTGGTCCTGCGCAGGTCCAGGTGGCTGGTTCTGGGTGTCATCGCGGCGGTGTTCCTGGTGCCCATGGGGTTGTGGCTCAGCTACCAGTCCTCGCACGTGTCGACGAAGAACGCCGCGGTTCGGGCGCATCTCTCGCAGCTCGGAGCCCGCCTGGACGGCACGGTTGCCGAGGTGCTTGTCACCGACGGTGACCGTGTGAGTGCGGGGCAGGTCCTGCTCCGCCTTGAAGACGGACACCTGCACGCGGCTGCCGAGGAGGCCCGCGCCGAGATCACCGAGTTGCAGCGGCAGATCGAGCTCGAGCAGACCACCGTTGAGCAGACAAGGGCGTCGCTGTCAACGCTCGAGAGCGAGGCGGCCTCGAGGGTCGCGTCGGCCCACGCGCAGGTCGCCGCCGCCCGCTTTGACGTGGAGATGCAACAGCTCCGGGTCGACTCGCTCGCCGAGGCCCAGGCCGCGGGCGGGGCGGCATCGGGTTTCGAGGTGCTCATCGCGGGCACGGAGTT
>JANQQZ010000084.1 GCA_028284805.1 Phycisphaerales bacterium | reverse complement strand
CACAGGCCCAGGCTGTGCCCGCGCTCGCCGCCCGCGATACCGAGGCGCGAGCCAGCGTGCCGGTGGACTGGGGGGGCACCACGACGATCACAACGCCCGCCGAGGCTCTGGCGGCTGCCGAGGAGGGCCGGCTCGTCATCCGCATCTACGCGCCCGACGGCGCCGCGGGGCGCAGCCTGGTCGAGTCGATCACGATGACCGCGAGCGTGTCACGAGTCGCCATGCTGGAGGGCCGGCTCGACGATTTGGAGGCCGAGCGCATCGCGGCAGCGGTGCCCGTTCCGACCGGCCCGGTGTACGCGGGCGATCCCGCTCGTGTCGAGGCGGCGCCGACCCGGGGCTCGGGGCGCGACTCGTGGGTCTACATGCTCGAGGTCGAGCCCACGGAGCGCGGCATGTCGCTGCTGCTGGCGGGGCTGTCGCGCGAGCCCGGGATGCTGGTCGAGCTCCTGCGCTCGGGTCGCCCGGTCACCACGCCAGGCTCGGCGAGCGACGTCTCCTGGTTCCGGACGCCCTCGCGCGACTGGACGCGCCGGATCGCCGCCCCCGTGGTGGTGCAGTCGAGCACGCGCTAACCGCGACACGCCTACGACAGGATCCGAGCACGAGCTTTGGGCGTCATCGGCGCTAGGCCGGGGCGGGCGAGCGCTGCTTGTTCGCGAACAGTTGCTTGGCCTCGCCCGCGATGTAGAAGCTCCCGGTGACGCAGATGAGGTCGTTGTGCCCGACAGCTCGGGCCGCGATGTTCAGCGCGTCCTTGACGCTCGGCTCGACCTGGGCAATCTTGCCGCTGATGGCTGCGTACCGCTCGGCGAGGTGCGCCGGGTCTGCGGCGCGCGGGTTGCGCGCCGAGCGTGTCATGATGATCTTGTCGGCGCCGCGCGCGACCGCCTCGAGCATCTGGTCGGCGTCCTTGTCTGCGGCGCACCCGAACACCAACACCATCGAGTCGTAACGGATGTGCGCCCCGATCGTGCGCACCAGTGATTCGATCGAGTCCGGGCTGTGCGCACCGTCGACGATCACGCGGGGCGTGTCCCATACCGTCTCGAGCCGCCCGCTCCGGCTGGTTCCCGCCAGCCCCGCCGCGACGCGCACCTCGGGCATGTCGAAGCCCAGGCTCACCAGCACATCGATCGCCGCGAGCGCGAGCCCGCAGTTGAACGCCTGGTGCTCGCCTGGCAGCGGCACCGCGAGGTGCTCGTACGTGGTCCGCCCGGTCGCGATGCCCACCCGGATGTGCGGGCCGTGCTCGTGGTCGGTCTCGAAGCGGTGGGTGAAATCGATATCGCGCCCGAGGACCGAGAGGGGGGCCTCCGCCGCCGCGGCGGCACGCTCGATCGCCTCGGAGGCCTCGGTGTCCTCTTGCGGGATCGTCACCACGGGCACGCCGGGCTTGATGATGCCCGCTTTTTCCGCGGCGATGGCGCCGAGCGTCGTGCCCAGCAGCTGCGTGTGCTCGAGCTGGATCGCTCCGATCAACGAGACGGCGGGCGTGATGACGTTGGTCGCGTCGAGCCGCCCGCCCAGACCGACCTCGATGACCGCCATGTCCACCGCCTGGTCGCGGAAGTGGGCGAGCGCCATCGCGGTGATCATCTCGAAGTACGACGCGGGCCCGAAGTCGTCCTGGATCGCCGCGGCGGCCTGCACCCCGCGGTTGAGCAGGCGCACGAACGCCGCCTCGGAGATCAGCTCGTGCCCGATGCGGATGCGCTCGCGCACGTCGACCAGGTGCGGGCTCGTCAGCAGCCCGGCGGCGTACCCGCACCCGCCCAGCGCCGCGCCCAGCATCTCGGAGATCGAGCCCTTGCCCTTGCTCCCCGCGACGTGCACCAGGGTCAGCTCGCGGTGCGGGTCGCCCATCCTCTCGAGCAGCGCGTGCATGCGCCCGAGCTTGAACGCGTTCGGGTCCACGCGCGCAGGGCGCAGCATCTCGAGGTTGGGCAGGTGATTCAGGATACGGAGCGCCTGCGCGTACGTTCCCGCGGGCTTGATCTCCGCGAGTTGTTCGGGCAGTGGCGATCCGTGCGTCGTGCTCATGGAAGGAGACACTTTACCTTCGTCACGCGCGAACCCCAAGCCGAACGCCGCATGTTCGCGCACGTTTGCGCGGTATGCGCGATAGCCGACAGGGCCCGGGGCGACCGGGAACACACCTCAGGGCGATTCCGGCTCTCGGTATGCGTAGAAGATGAAATCCGTCACCGCGGGCGCGCCCCCGGCCTGCGCGACCAGCACCGCGATCTGGCCCCGGTGGTAGCTGGCGTGGTTGACCACGTGCGTGAGGATGTCGGCGACGAGGCACTCTTGCGGGTGGCCCTTCATGTTGGTGTACCGGGCCAGCCGATCCAGTTCGGCTTCGGTCAGCTCATCGAGAAAGCGTTCCCATTTCTCGTCAGCCTCCGCGGTCATGCGCTCGACGTCGCCCAGCTCGGCTCGTTCGAAGAAGAGGGCGTCGACGCCCCGCGACCCGGTCAGACGGGCGAGCCACTCGGCGCGGGCGGCCTGGACGTGTGCGGCGAGATTGAGCGCCTTCTGGATCGCGGGCTCGCCTCTGTGGGCGTCGGGCACACTGTCGAGCGAGGCAAGCACCGCCCCGCCGCATTCGCGCTCGTAGGCCTGCAGGCGCTGGAATCGCCGCACGAGCCCGCTCATCGCTCGGTTCCGGTCGCGGCGCCGCGCATGAGCGACTTCATCTCGCGCACGGCCTCGCGCAGGCCCACAAAGACCGCGCGGCTCACGATCGCGTGACCGATGTGCAGTTCCTCGACGCCAGGCAGCGCCGCGATCGGCTCGACGTTGTGGTAGTTCAGCGCGTGCCCGGCGTTGAAGCGCATGCCGGCGCGTCGGATGGCCTGGCCCGCGCCGGACACCCGGGCCAGCTCCCGACGCAGCGGCTCGCGCCGGAAGTCGCCGCCCTCGGCGCTCCACGTGTGGGCATAGGGCCCGGTGTGCACCTCGCAGATGTCGAAGCCCACCTCGGCGCAGGCTTCGATCTGGGGCTCGTCGGCGTCGATGAACGCGCTGACCAGCATGCCGCCGTCCTTCAGCTGCGCGACGACGTCGCGCATGCGGTCCTTCTGGCCCGCGACGTCCAGCCCGCCCTCGGTGGTGACCTCGTTGCGCCCCTCGGGCACGAGCATCGACGTGTGGGGCCCCACGCGCCGGGCGATCGCGATCATCTCGTCGGTCGCGGCCATCTCAAGGTTCAGCTTGACCTTGACGAGCGGCCGGAGCAACTCGACGTCGCGGTCGACGATGTGCCTCCGATCCTCGCGGAGGTGGACGGTGATGCCGTCGGCACCGCCGAGCTCCGCCTCGTGGGCCGCCCGGACGGGGTCGGGCTCGCCTGCGTCCGGGGCGGCGTCGCGGTACCGGGCCTGGCGGAGCGTCGCGGTGTGATCGATGTTGACACCGAGTTGGATCGGGTGAAGCAAGGCCATACGCGAGTTTAAGCCCCTCGGGACCCGCCTCCTCGCATCGGAGTCCGCGGTGGAGGATCCTGAACCGATCTAAAAATTGTGTAATTCGATATTGACAAAGTTGAACAATTCTGTACATTGTTGATCGTGGCTTCATTATCGTTCAATTCTGTTCCGGCGGATTGGCAGCCCGGTGCGGGGGCTCTGGAGGGGCATCCGCTTGCGCAGCTGACCCCAGAAGACCTGGACCTGATCGTGGCCCTCGTGCTGGAATCGGGCTCGCTCAAGGGCCTCGCCAAGCGATACAGGGTGAGCTACCCGACGATCCGGTCCCGGCTGGACGGCGTGATCCGTCGGCTCACGGCGGCGGTGGAGGGGCGCACGCCCAGCCCGCTGCACGACCTGTTGGCGGACTTGATCGAGCGTGGTGAACTGCACGGGCCGACGGCCCGGAAGATCTTGGAGGCTGCCCGAAGCTCCGCAACGAACGCGGGGCTGGGCCTGGTGGAGGGCTCGCTGGATGGACCCGTGGATCAGTGAACAGTCGGCAGGGCTTCTGGGTGCCGTGCTCGGTGGGGGCGTGGGGGGCGTTCTCTGCGGCATCATCGGCGGTGGTGTGTGCAGCGTGCTCGCGTCGAGGGGCAAGGCCCGCGGGTTCGTGCTGGGCTACTACACGTTTCTCATCGTGCTGGGAGTCGTTTCGCTCGGCATTGCGATCACCGCGATGGTGCTCGATCAGCCATTCCACGTGTTGTATCCGTTTGCGTTGATGGGCGCGATCCTGCTGATCGTCGTGCCGAGCATCCGGCCGCAGCTCAAGAGGCAGTACCAGGCCTTCGAGCAGCGGCGGCTGGACGCTGAGGCGGTGCGGTCGGCCTGAGGTCACACCGCGGCGTGCTCTGGCTCGTCGCCTTGCAGCACGCGCCAGACGTCACGCACGACCCAGCTCATGGCCTTCTTCGCGGCCGCGGTCGCGCCGGCGATGTGCGGCGAGAGGTGCACGTTGCTGATGTCCACGAGCGGGCTCGTCTCGGTAAAGGGCTCGGGATCGGTCACGTCGAGCATTGCGCACGCGCCCGGGTGGTTGATCATGAACTCGGCGCAGGCGACCGGGTCGACCACGAAGCCCCGGCTCGTGTTGATGAACACCATGTCGGACTTCATTCGCCCGAACGCGTCGGCCGAGATCAGGTGATAGTTCTCGGGGCGTCCGTCGACGTGCACGCTGATGACGTCGGCCTGTGCGCACAGCAGGGGGAGTGTGAGCCGGTTGTCGAAGCCGGGCTTGTCTTCGAGGTCGCACCAGACGACGCGCATTCCCAGGGACGTGGCAACTCTGGCGACGCGCGATCCGATGCGGCCAAGCCCGATCACGCCCAGCGTCATGCCCGAGAGTTGCCTGGGCGCAACGAGCTCGCGACGGATATCCTGCCACGCGTCGAGCGACGCGGGCGGTCGGTCCAGGAACACGCGCGGGCGGAGGGCGTCGAGCAGCACCGCGAGCACGAACTCGACGACCGCTCCCGTGTTTGCGCCGGGCGTGTGCACGACGCGTATGCCACGCGCACGGCAGGCGTCGAGGTCGATGTTGTCGAGCCCGACCCCGGCGCGCCCGACGACCTCGAGTCGCGGGCAGCGATCGAGCAGTGCCGCGTCGACGGTGGTGTAGGTGCGCACGACGAGCCCTCTCGCGTTGGGCAGGAGCTCGTTTGCTTCGGGGTCGTCGGTGGTGCACCGGACGAGCCGGCAGCGGCCGCTCAGCCAGGCCGCGGCCTCGGGGTCGAGGTCCTCGGTCTGGATGACCAGGGGTCGGTCGTTGGTCATCGGTCAGGCGTCGGCGTGGCGGTGCTGGTCGTTCGCGTCGTCGTCGGAGTCGTCTCCGAACTCGGCCGGCTCGATGACGGCGCTCATGGGGCCCTGGGACCGCTGCATGAGCGGGTCGGGGCCGAAGCAATGGATCTGCTCCTGCTTCAGTTCGGCGAGTTCCTTGTGGGTCGTCGTGCAGACGGCCCGCCCATCGGTGTCGACGGTCTTGGCGAGCATGAAGGCGCGCTCGAGGCTCATGCCGAAGAGCTGCTGGCCCATGCGGATGACGTACTCGTAGCTGTGGTCGTCGTCGTCGAGCAGGACGACGTTCCAGGGGACGGGCTGCTCGCGGTCGGTCTCGCTCTTGGGCTGGGGGCGGACCTTGGTCGCGGTGGCCTCCTGACCGAAATCCAGGCCCGAGCCCTCGAAAGCGGGCTGGTCGAAGCCGGGGTCGGCGGGGAAGGGATCGTGGCTCTCATCCATGGCGTAAGTGTATGGCCCAGCGTCGGATGGCGTCGTGCGGGCGGGCTTGGGGGCCCCCGGGTGAGGAAAGTGATGCTCGCGAGGCGGGGGGGCCGATGTCCTTTGCACGGCAGACGGCCGCCCAGCGGCCCTGGCCGCGACAAACCGCGAAAGACCGGGCAGGAGGCACAGATGAACAAGGGTGAGCTGATCGATTTCGTGGCGACCGAGATGGAGTCGACCAAGGCCGAGGCGACCAAGGCGGTCGAGGCGGTGATGCAGGCGATCCAGGAGGGCGTCAAGACCAAGGACAAGGTCACGATCACGGGCTTCGGGACGTTCCAGAAGAAGCACCGCGCCGAGCGTCAGGGCATCAACCCCGCGACGAAGCAGCCCATGACGATCGCGGCGAGCACGACCTGCTCGTTCAAGCCCGCGACGGCGTTCAAGGAAGCGATCTGAGATAGATCTCCACGCCCGCCGGCGGTTCCACAGGCCGTCGGCGGGCGACCAGGCTGAACACCAGCCCCCCCTAGACGCGGGCCGCACTCCCCCCCTTTGTCGGCCCGCAGCTGCACACAGCCCCGGCTGAGATTCGGCCGGGGCTGTTTGTGCGCGCTCTATCGTGATCCATGCCTGCCAACCCGAACGACACATACACCAGCCCCCTCGCCAGCCGCAACGCCAGCCCCGAGATGCTGCGGATCTGGTCGCCCCGTCACAAGTTCAACACCTGGCGACGGATCTGGCTCGCGATCGCCGAGGCCCAGCACGAGGTGACCCAGGACTGGGACGCTCCACTCGTCATCAAGGAACAGGTCGAGGAGCTGCGGGGCGTCGTTGAGCGGGGCATCACCGATGAGGAGCTCGCACGGGCAAGCGAGATTGAGCGGGATCTGCGGCACGACGTCATGGCCCACGTGCACTGCCTGGGCGAGTCGTGCCCGACGGCGAAGCCGATCATCCATCTGGGGTGCACGAGCCAGGATGTGGTGTGCAATGCGGATTGGCGATGTGTCTTTGAGGCGAGTGTTCTCATCGAACGGAAGCTCGCACGCACGATCACAGCACTAGGGGAGTCTGCGAAGCAATGGAAAGACGTTCCCACGCTAAGTTTCACACACTACCAAACAGCGCAGCCGACAACGGTGGGACGCCGAATTGCATTGTGGGGCTTCGATCTCTCCCAGGCTTACGACTACACGGCACACCGTGGAACGAACTTCTGGATGATCCGCGGTCTGAAAGGCGCTACCGGCACACAAGCGTCCTTCATGAATCTCTTTGACGGCGACACAAGCCTCGTCGAAGAGTTTGAGCGCCAATTCGATAAACAGGCAGGCATGGGATGCGGGTGGTGGTTGCTGACCGGCCAGACCTACCCGCGTGTTCTCGACACGTTTGTCTTGTCTGACAACGCCTCTATCGCCTCCGTCCTCCACAAGATCGCGACCGACATCCGCCTGCTCTCCAACCGCAAGGAGATCGACGAGCCGTTCGGCAAGAACCAGATCGGGTCGTCGGCCATGCCGTACAAGCGAAACCCGATGAAGTGCGAGCGGATCTGCGGCCTCACGCGGTTTGTCATGAACCTCGTCGGGAACGCCTACGACACGGCCGCAACGCAGTGGCTCGAGCGCACGCTCGATGACTCGTCGAACCGCCGGTTGTCGTTGCCTGAGGCATTCCTTGCCCTCGACGGCGCGCTCGATCTGATGCACCAGGTCGCGAGCGGGCTGGTCGTGAACGAGGCGATGATCCGCAAGAACCTGATGGCCGAACTGCCGTTCTTGGCGACGGAGAACATCCTGATGGAGGCCGTGAAGGCGGGCGGGGATCGGCAGGACCTGCACGAGAAAATCCGCGTGCACGCGCAGGCTGCGGGTCATCGCGTGAAGCAGGAAGGTCTGGACAACGACCTGATCGATCGTCTGCGCGGCGACCCGGCGTTCGCGGCGGTGAAGGACTCGCTGACCGAGGACGCGCTGCTGGACCCGATGAAGTACGTCGGGCGGAGCGTCGAGCAGACCGAGCGGTTCTTGGCCGAGGTCGTCGAGCCCCTGCGCGAGCGGTACGCGGATGAGCTGGAAAGCCTCGGTGGGAGTGACCGCGGGGTCTAGTCGGTGAGTGCGTAGCCCTCCACGGCGATCGAGTCGTTCATCAGCGCGATGGGCTCGCCCTCGGGCTTCACGCCGGCAGCAGGGATCAGGCTGTCGTCGAGTTCGTTGAGCGTTGCGGTGCGAAGCGGCCATGGATCATGCTCGACCCGGCCCGCCATGATGCGCCCGCGCCGTTTGGTGAAGAGCCAGTAGCGTTCGGTCAGGAAGTGCTCGAGCGAGCCAGGCTCTGAGGGCGGGATCGCCTCGCCTCGCGTCCAGGCGATGCGTGTCTGGGCGGCGGGCCAGGGGCCCCAGCCTCGCCGCGTCAGGCGGTAGTCGGTGCGATCATCATGCAGAGAGACGTCGAAGCGCGCGTGCACGTAGTTCAGGCTCCACGTCCAACGCCCGCCCAGCACCGGCAGCAGAGTCTGAGCGTCGAGGCTGAAGAACCAGACGCCCGGGCGGCCGCGGTGGCGCACGTAGGTGCGCACGTTGCACTCGTAGAAGCGCGAGAGGCCGGGCAAGGGCGGGATGCCGCGGAAGCGGGTGTCGGTCATCTCGAACGGGACGAGCGCGACCCACGCGGAGCCGTCGAAGGTGTCGATGTCGAGCTCGGCGGGGATGAGCGGGCGGAGGTGCCCGGCGTCGGTGCGCCAGTGCAGGAAGAGCAGGTTGCTCCAGGTCATGCGGACAGCGGGGGGCATCGGGAGCCTCATGGGGTGTGTCGGGCGAGGGGCGCGGCGAGCGCTAGGACCCGAGGTTCTTGGAAATGGCATCGAACCAATCGAGCATGCGGCGGACGCCTTCCTTCGCTTTTTCGATGTCGTCGGGGGTGTCAGTCAAGCCTTCCGGGTTCCGGAGCACGGCCCGGCCGATGATCGGGGTCTTGCGCCCGTTCTTGCTTGCTCGGGGCTCCTTGCGGAAGCCGATCAGACTCTTTGCTGCCTTCACCGCATCGAGGACCGCCGGGTTCTTGTTGGGCCATTGTGCGGCGTACCTGCACACAAGCACTTGCTTGACAAGGAGTTGCACGATTTGTTGTGATCGGGATTGTGTACGTCGTGTCTCAATCGGGAAGTATCATCTTGTGTATTCTAAATATTGACATATAATTGTATCGCTTAGACCACTAATATCTTGTGATGAAAGGGCTGGCCATGAACATGAAGAGTCTCGCCCTGGTGCTGATGTCGGCGGGCACGGCGGCCGGTCAGGTGACGATCGACGAGGTCCGGATCAACGCGATGATGCCGGACATTCTCGAATGGGACGGCGTGACGTACGACATGTACGGCATCCCGGTCTTTCATTCTGTTGGGAATGAATCGTACGAGTACATCGGCGGGACAGAGTTGTTGCCGTTCGATCGGTTCGTGACGGGCGGGGTGAATGATTTCCCCCACGACTACTTCGAGCACCACAACGAGATCGATTTGGTTCAGAACGGCGACGTCATGTCCATCACGATGTCGATCGAATCTCATCGGATTGCTCAGTTCAGTCAGCCGAAGCCGACCGGCTACGGCGGCGGAGCGTGGTTCTACTTTACGATCGAGTCGCCGGTCGAATTCGTGATGGCACAAACAGACGTGTACTACGACAACGATACGGGGGGCACTTGGTATGCGCTCTGGGACAGTGCCAACGGTCCTGTCTTTACTGGTCTTGATATCGGCGATATTGGAGGCGGAATGGGCTCGGGCTCAGTGACGGGAATCCTGGACCCGGGCACATACTGGCTTCAGGCCCGTGGCACCGACAGAGGGCGTGGCCAGTACTCGTTTACGACGACTGTGATACCGGTACCGGCTTCGTGCCTGGTCCTCGGGCTTGGTGGCGCGCTGGCGGTTCGGCGACGACGCTGAGGGCTACGCCGCGATGCGCTGCTGCATGCGGAGCTCGCGGATCTCGGCGTTGGTGCCCGCGATGATGAGCACGTCGCCCGTCGCGAGGCTGCGGTCGGCGCTCGGGCGCATCTCGATCTCCCCCGCGGCGGTGGTCGACGCCACGAAGACGATTGAGGGGGCATTCGCGCCGATGTCGCGCAGGGTCCGCCCCGCGAAGGGCGATCCCTCTGCGATCGCGAGCTCGCCGAAGGCGAGGGCGCTGTCGATGCCCCCGTCTCCGAAGAGCACGCGGGCGGCATCGGGGCGGAGCAGGGTCTGCGCGATGCCGTCGGCGCCGTGGGAGCTGGGGCTGAGCACCCGGTCGGCGCCGGCGCGGGTCATCTTGCGGATGGAGTCCTCGTCCTCCGCCCGCGCGATGATGCGCAGGTCGGGCGCGATGGCGTGCGCCGTGAGGCAGACCATGGCGTTGACGGCGTCGGACGAGGTGATCGCGGCGAGCGACGCGGCGCGGTCGAGCCCGGCTGCCTCGAGCACACCGTCCTCGGTCGCGTCTCCCTCGAGCGCGATCATGCCCAGCTCGCGCGCCTGGGCCACGAGCTTCTCGTCGGTGTCGATCACGACGAACTGCACGTCGGCGGCGATGAGCTGGCGCGAGACGCGCCTTCCCATGCGCCCGAAGCCGCAGACGATGTAGTGGTCGCGCATGGACTTGATGCGTTGCAGCATGCGTTTCTCCGGGTTGAGACCCTGGGCGATGGTGCGTTGGACGAGGCCGCTGGCGGCGTAGGAGACGGTGCCGATCCCGCCGACCATGACGAGGATGCTGAACAGCTCGCCGTGCTTGCTGAGGTCGTAGTCGCTGTAGCCGACGGTGGTGATGGTGATGATGGTGAAGAAGAGCGCGTGCCAGACGGGCCAGTCCTCGATCCAGACATAGCCGGCGGTGCCGGTCAGGATCACGATCGTGAGGATCGCCAGGGAGCGGCTGATGACCGGATCCCAGGGCTGGTTGAGCCATCGGATGAGTCCGAGAACACGCGGCATGTGGGCGGTATCGGTCGATTCCCGGTGCCGATGAAGGAAGAATGCCCGGGCGAGCAGGATGCGGGCTCGCCCGGGCGTCGGGGATTGGGGTTGTGGTTGATGGGCCCGGTGGTCAGGCGGGCCGACCGTGTGGTGGTCTCAGGCGAGCGGCTGGAAGGCCTCCATGCCGAAGGCGGCGAGCAGCTCGCGTTGCTTGACGGCGCTCTGCTCGTTGAGCTCGGCGACGGCCTGGACATCGGCGCCGACGGCGACTCGCGTCGGTGCGCTGCCGGGCTCGGCCTCGACGATGTCGACGATCGCCTCGGTGACGATCTCGGGGCCTCGGTAGGCCTCGCTCTCGAAGAACTGCTGGAGGCCGCCCTCGAAGCCGTCGGCGATGCCGGCGAGCTCGCCGTAGTCACCGAGGCGCTCGGGCTCGGCGGGCTGCTGGAGCTTGCCGAAGATCTCTGTCTTGAACGCGCCGGGTTCGACCGTTGAGCTCTCGATGCCGATGCCCGCGAGCTCGTAGCGGATGCTCTCGCTGAACGCCTCGAGGGCCCACTTGGTGGCGGCGTAGTGCGCCATGCCGGGCATGGCGAACCGCCCGATGCCGCTCGTGACATGGATGAGCTTGCCCGACTTCTGGGCACGCATGTGCGGGAGCACCGCACGGGTGAGCTCCACCGGGCCGAAGTAGTTGGTCTCGAACATCGCGCGGGCCTGGTCGGTGGTGTAGCCCTCGGCCATCCCGAGGCCGGCGAACCCGGCGTTGTTGATCAGCACATCGATCCGCCCGACCTCGCTCGTGATCTGCTCGACCGCGGCGTTGATCTGGGCCTTGTCGGTCACGTCGATCTCGACGACGCTGAGCCTCAGCTTCTCGCTCGCGGCAAGATCGGTCAGGTGGCTGGCGTGCTGGGCGTTCTTGCCCGAGACGCCCCGCATGGAGGCGTAGACGGTGTGCCCCTTGCGGGCGAGCTCGATCGCGGTGTCGCGCCCGAAGCCTGTACTGGCTCCGGTGATGAGGACGGTCTGTGAAGCAGGTGGCACGTGCGTTCTCCTTCCGGTCGTCGCTGGGTGTGTGGTTCCAGAGGTCGGAAGGGGGAACCATGTCTCTGGAACGATCATTCCAGAGATCAAGAATGTTTTTGACCGATTGATCTTGGAAGGCCGTTAGCCGGCCGGAACCGCGATCCCGAGTAGGCCCAGCGTGGCCCGGACGCCCGCGGGGACGAAGCTGGCATTCGAGGGGGCCCTGCCGGCGAGCGCGAGGCCGTGACCCACCGCAACGAGCATCGCGGCGATGTCGCCGGCGTCGGCGGAATCCGTGATCTGGCCCGAGGACTGGGCCTGGGCGATCGCTTCCCGGAAGGCCCCGGTCAGGCGGGCCTGCATCTCGTCCACCAGTTCCGCGGCGTCGGCGTCCTGCCGATCGAGCTGGGCGAGGGCCCCGGCCATGAAGCAGCCCTTGCAGTCGGGGCAGGCCTGCTGGGTCGCCCAGCGGTCGAAGACGGCCCGGATGCGGTCGATCGGCTCTCCGGGGCCCGCGAGGGTCTCGAGGGTGGGGGCGATGGCGCGCTCGCCGTAGTGCCGGAGAGCCCTCAGATAGAGGGCTCGCTTGTCCCCAAAGGTGTCATAGAGCGACTGGCGCCCGATGCCCATCGCCGCGACGAGCTCGGCTATGCTGGCGCCCTCGTAGCCCTTGGCCCAGAACACGCCCATCGCCGCCTCGAGGGCGGCGGTCTGATCGAACGATTTGGGCCTGCCGGCGGATGCCATCGCGGGGATATAGATCGGGCGTTCCAGACTATTCCCTCAGCCCGATTCGGCTCGGATTACTCGGCGGCGCTGATCTCCTCGCCCTCGCTGAGCAGGGTCCGGGCACGGTCGATCGTGTCCAGGGCGATCACAGGGCTCGCGGCCCGATCATCGAGGGGTCGGCAGAGGTAGGGCAGCCGGTCGTCGTCCGCCTTGAACGCGAGATCGCCGTTGGAATCACGGAGAATGTCGAGCCAGAGGGTCTTGCTGTCGGCCTGGTAGCGGAACGCGAGGACCTGGGCGTCGCGCGGGGAGATGATGCGCGGGTCGCGCCCGTCGGCGTCGGTGAGGATGACGACGCGGGCGTCGCGGTTGTCCATGCGCCCGTCCTGGTTGGTGTCGTCGATGGTGGCGACGAACGCGACCAGGCCCTCGTTGGTATCGGTCGAGGGGTCGTCGGGGACGGACTGCGCAAGGCTGATCACGCCGCGTTCGTCGAGGAGCATCCAGTCCTCGCCTGTGTCCATGTCGCGGAAGAAGGCGTTGTGCCAGCGCGCGTTGACGCGGAAGGCGTTGGCGCGGTTCCGGTCTCGGGCGACCCTTGTGTTGGCGTGGAGCGTGGCGTAGGTCTCGGTGCCGCCGCGGTTGGCGAAGGGGTCGTCGTCGTCGAACATGCCCTTATCAGACTCGACGACGTAGGGGATGAGCAGGGTCCGGGTCTCGGGCAACGGAATCGGGTTGCCCAGGACGTGCCTGCCCTTGATCTCGCCCTCCGCGGTGGTGGCTGCGATGGAGTAGCCGTCGCGGTCGGGGGTTCGGTGGTCGGTGACCGTGAGACCGGGGCGCGTCTGGAAGGTGCAGCCTGTGAGCGGCAGTGCTGCGAATGCGGCGAGTCCGAGGGTGAGGCATTTGGGCAGGGTGTTCATGGGCGGTCTCCTTCCGAGAATGCTGTGGGGCTCAGCCTACCAGAGGCCGAAGGGGTTTCGTCGGCAGATGTGAGGGATCCGGGGCGTTGGACGGGTCGAATCGGGGCGAGTTGAGATTGCGCGGGTTGACGCTCGGCAGGCGGGCGGCGAGACTCGTAGACTGTGTCCGGCTGCGGCGGGGGTCGCGGCCGACGGTGGGCCGCCCGAGGGACCGGGCGGGGCCGACGCGGCGTGAACGCCGGGTCGGGGCCCGGAACGGGTTCCAGTTGGACGAGCACAGGTGAACGGCGCACGGCCGGACGGTCGTGGTGCGGGCGGGGGCGGTGCTCTCGCCGAGACGTGGAGCGATATGTCATGGCGGCACGGACCAGCGCTGGCTTCGGGATGATCTTCGCGGTGAGCCTGCTCGGGCTGCTTTCCGCGGCGGGCTTCGTCACCTTCCTCGTGCAGTTCTCCGACAACGGCAAGCTGCGCCAGCAGCTGGCGGACCAGGAGTCGAGCATCCGCGAGATCGTGCGGTCTGCCGAGCGGTCGGATCCGAACATTGCGTCGGACCTGGCGGCGGCGAGCAGCGAGGGGCAGAGCCTCGTGGGCTACCTCACCGATCAGCTGAACCAGACGTACGACAAGGTGACGGGCAACAGCCGCGACCGGGTCGCGGCGCTCGAGGCCAAGTCCGCGGGGATCCAGGGCGCCGACACGGGCGACCTGCTCGGTGTCATCCGCGGGCTGCGGGGCGAGGTCGAGACCACGCAGCAGGCGCGCGACGCGGCGGTCGGTGCCCGCGACGATGCGCTCCGCACGCTCCGCGCGAACACCGACCGGCTCACCGAGCTGGAGGACGAGCAGCGCCAGACGGTCGCGGGCCTCCAGTCGCGGATCGACCAGATGCAGGCCGAGGCCCAGCAGTGGCGCGACGGGCTGCAGGGCGTGGAGAACCGGTACGCGGAGGAGCTCGCACAAGCGCGGGCCGACGCGGAGGAGACCGAGCGCAGCCTGCAGCAGCAGATCGCTGGTCTGCAGCAGCGCAACCTGATCCTGGAGGACGAGGTCTCGACGCTCCGCGAGCAGGTGCGCGGCTCGGCGCTCCGGCCCAAGAGCGAGGCGGCGCTCGTCGACGGCTCGGTGGTCAACACCAACCCGAACGCGGGCGAGGTCTTCATCAGCCAGGGGCGGCGCCAGAACGTGGTGCTCGGGATGACCTTCGAGGTCTATGCCGACGCGGCCCAGATCCGTCCCAACGAGCAGACGGGCGAGTACCCCCGCGGCAAGGGGTCGATCGAGGTGATCAACGTGGGCGAGACGTCGAGCCGTGCTCGGGTGCTGCGTGAGCAGCAGGGCAACCCGATCGTGCGGGGTGACGTGATCGCCAACGCGCTGTACGACCCCGACAAGGTGTACGTCTTCCTGGTGGCGGGCAACTTCGACACGAACGGCGACCGCCAGCCCACGCCCTCCGAGCGGGCCGAGATCGAGGCGCTCATCGAGGACTGGGGCGGTCGGACGACCGAGGACTTCACGGGCGACGTGGACTTCCTGGTGCTCGGCGCTCCGCCCGTGCTTCCGCCTGAGCCTGGTGTGACCGCTCCGATCGCGCTCGTCGAGCAGTACATCCGCAAGGAAGCCGAGCTGAAGCGGTACAACGACCTGCTGGACCAGGCGCGCCGGACGAGCGTTCCCGTGCTCAACGAGAACCGCCTGTACACGCTGATCGGTCGCGTGCAGTCGGCGGTCCGCTGAGCCGCGCGTGGGGGGGCGTCTGAGGCGGGGGCTCCCGGCATCGGCGCAGGCGCCGCTCGGGCTGGCGGTCCGCGCGGGGCTGGGCCTGCTGCAGTGGCCCGGGCTCGACTCCGCCGAGTCGATGACGCGATCCGTCGGCGGGGCGTTCGCCGCGAGCCCGCTGAACCGGAAGCGACGCGAGAAGACCAAGGCGCGCATCGCGTTCGCGTTCCCCGAGTGGAGCGACGAGCGCGTCGAGGCGTGCGCCGAGGGCGTCTGGCGGCACCTCGGGCAGCTCGCGACCGAGGTGGTGCGCGCACCGCGGTTCATGAACGAGGACGTTTGGTTCCGTCACATGACCTTCGAGTCACGCTTCCCTGGGCTCGATGACATCCTCGAGGGGCGTCCGGCGGTGACGGTCACCGCGCACCTGGGCAACTGGGAGCTCGTGGGTCACGGCATCGCGATGCTCGGGATCCCGATCCAGGCGCTGTACCGCCCGCTGGATCTGACGGCGCTCGACGAATGGATGCGCGAGGTCCGCGCGCGCCGCGGGATGCGACTGGTCGACAAGTTCGGCGCGATGCGACGCCTGCCCGCGATCGTCAACGGCGGCGCGGTGCCCGCGATCGTGGCGGACCAGAACGCGGGCGAGCGAGGCGAGTTCGTCCCCTTCTTCGGGCGGCTCGCGAGCAGCTACAAGTCGGTGGCATCCGTGCTCTTGCGGACACGGGCGACCGCGGTCGTGGGCGCGGTCCTGCGCGAGGGCGGGGCGCACGCCCTGGGCATCGACGAGGTGCACGACGGCGCGACCGGACGCCGGCTCGACGAGCTCGGCTACCGCACCAACATGATCTCGGCGATCCGCTACGAGGACTGGAAGGACCAGCCCGACCCGGCGTTCTACATCACCGCGCGGTACCGGCGCGAACTGGAGCGGCTGATCCGAATGGCGCCCGACCAGTACTTCTGGATGCACCGGTGCTGGAAGAGCCGCCCGGTGTGGGAACGCGAGCAGACGGGTTTCCCTCAGGAACTCCGCGAGAAACTTCTGGCCCTGCCCTGGATGAGCGCGGACGAGGTCGAGGCGATCGTCGAGCAGAGCGACCGTGACGCGGCAGAGCTCGCCCGGCGCGGGACCGACCGCCTGGACTGAGGCCGAATGAACTGACGGACAAGATGGTTCTCGGTCGTGCAGTTCGGGAACCTGGGGTGGGCTGGGCACGAACTGTGAAGATGTTCAATCCGACGGGTTGGGGTTTGAAGCCCCGCGGACCGTCGGTCATACTGCGTGCTGGCGGTTGGTGGGACGACCGGCGAGCACGCCGAGGGTTTCCGCAGACCGGCCGCCGCTCGATGGTGGGAGCAGACGATGAGCACCGAAACAACGACCGGACGGCTTGAGGACATCCCCGTGCTGATCGTGGACGACGATCAGGACGTGCGCGAGTCGTTCGAGGCGGCGATGCTGGCCGAGGGCGCCGAGGTCGAGAGCTGCGACAACGGGAACGAGGCGGTAGAGATCTGCGCCTCGGACGATCCGCCCGCGCTGGTAATCCTTGACATGATGCTGCCCGGGCGCTCCGGGTTTCTGGCGCTCGAGAAGATCAAGGGGCGCGAGACGAGCCCCGTGGTGATCATGGTGACCGCGAACGAGGGCAAGCGCCACCAGGAGTACGCGGAGGCGCTGGGCGTCGACGCGTACCTGATCAAGCCTGTGCCGCTGGGTGCTCTGGTATCGCTCGCGGTTGAGCTGATGGGCGAACGCAAGGGCTGATCGGGGCGTTCCGTCGGTTTCGACTGGATGGGGCGTCCGCGCCGGCGAATCATGTTCGGTGCCGAGCCGTCAGATCGTTCTATTCAAACCCGAGGATGCTGAGGATGCCGCCGCGGGCATGGCCGAGCTCGGCTCGCCCCGACGGGTGATCCGGGACCTTGAGCCGTTCAACACCTCGCCCGATGGCTCGGGCGGTTCGGCGCTGGGCACCCTCACGCTGCACGGCCCCGGTCTGGTGGTCGACCTGCCGACCGCCGCGGAGGAGCTGCGCCAGATCATGGTGACCGTGGTCGAGGAGGACACGGCCTGGCCCGTGCTCGCCAGGCTCTGCCGGGTGCTCGGCTGGAAGATGATGGACCCGGAGAGCGGCAGGACGTTCATGTAGGCGGCGCAGCCGAGCGGAGACGCACCGATGCCGACGTACGAGTACGAGATCCTGGACGACGCGGGCGAGCCCACGGGCGAGCGGTTCGAGTGGACCCAGGCGATGAAGGACGACGCGCTGACGAAGCACCCCGAGACGGGCAAGCCCTGCCGTCGCGCGATCGTGCCCCCCATGGTCGCGGGCAAGTGGTCGCCCCTGAAAGAGAAGTCGGTCTTGAGCAACAAGAACCTCGAGCGGCTCGGCTTCACGAAGTACGAGAAGAAGGGCGACGGGGTCATGGAGCGCGTCGCTGGCAAGGAAGGCCCGCGCGTCATCAGCGATGAGTGAGGGGCTGCCCCCCCGAGACCGGGACACCGTATCGCCGCACGCACTCGTCCTTTGTGCGGCGATGATGCTCGTGCCCGGGTGCGCCGATGCGCTCGAGGGCGACCGCCCCAGCGAGGTGCGCGTGCAGCGGGTCATCACGCTCACGGGTGAGCGGATCGTGAGCTACACGGCGATGTTCGACGACGGAGTCGAGACCTACGTCGATCTCCAGCCCCAGGGCAGCGTGGACCTGATCACGGTCGAGCGCGACGGGCAGCAGAAGCTGCGTCTGGTGCGCGAGGGGGCCTCGGTGGAGTTGCCCGCGGACGGGCCCGAGGCGCAGGCGATCGACGATTCCTGGGAGCGCCGGTTCGTCGCGATCGATGGTCTGGTCAACGCGGGCAGCGTCCCCTGGTCGGACGCGCACGGCGGGCTCACGCCTGCGGAGCTCCGGGCTCCGGCGCCCGAAGCCGAGCCCGGCTCCTGACGAGCGCGAGTGCGGCGAGCGAGACGCCCAGCGCCGACGTCTGCGCGTTGACGGGGATGGTGTCGAAGGCGCCGACGAGCAGGAGGCCCACGAGCGCGGTCAGCACGCCCGCGTCGCGCGGGTGCGCGGGCCAGGCGTTCCGCAGCGCGAGGCCCGCAGCCGTCAGGAACAGCAGAAGGCCCACGACGCCCTGCGTTGCGGCGAGGTGGAGGTAGGTGTTGTGTGCGTGGTCGAGCACGCGTTGCGAGTTGGGGTTGATGCCCCGCTCGGCTTGGCGCTCGTTGACCCAGGCGCGGTAGCCGCCAGTGCCTACACCGACGACGGGTTCGGCTTGCGCAGCCTCGAGCGCCCACTCGAGCATGACGATGCGACCGCCCGTGCTGGTGTGCTTGTTGCCCTCGTCGAGAGCAGCGGCGATCTCGCGCCGGGCCTCGTCGACGCGGGAGCGGACCTTGTCCTGCAGCGCGACCGCGGCGGCGCTGACGATCATCACGCCCGCGAGCGTCACGATGATCGCGCGGGTGCGCTGCTCGCGCGAGCGGACGCCCAGGACGATCAAGACAGCGACCGCGCCGGCGAGCATAAGTGAGCCCACGATCCAGGCGCCGCGTGTGCCCGTCGCGATGAGGCCAATCAGCGCGAGCGCAGCGAGCACGCGCGAGGCCCACGAAGCCGACCAGACGGCGCGCGGCAGGTGCAGCCCAAGGATCGCGCAGAGCAGCGACCCTGCGACCGCGGGCTGGGACCAGCCGCTCACGCGGTCGGGCAGACGTTTGGTGGCGATCCACTCGTTGCCCATGAGTTGCAGAATGAACTGGGTTGCCTGCGAGGCGTGCATGAGCACGAAGCCGATGGCGATGCCCACGAGCATGGGGCGCGCCAGGTGCGGCGCGAGCCAGAGGGCGGGGAAGACCCAGAGCCATCGCGCGTTGGCGAGCTCGTCGAGGCCGTGCTCGGGATCGGGTGACCAGGCGAGCGCGACGAGGGCCCATGCGATCCAGGCGAGCAGGGCGAGCGCGAAGGGAGTGCGGATCAGGCTGCCGAGCGATCGCCAGCAGGCTGGCAGTGCCGCCAGCGTGAGCAGAATGAGAGGGATGCCCGCGAGTTCCATGGGGGTGATGGGCAGCCCCAGCCCGACGCCGAAGGCCGCGGCAGCGAGGACCTGGGCGGTCTCGCGGGGCGATCGGCAGGCGTCGGGGGCGTTTCCCAAGAGTGATTGGGCGAGCGCTCGGAGCACGCCTGAGCGTACGGAGGCGGAGGGGGCATCGGCGTGTGCGGTTTGTTTGGATCCGGTCGGGGGTGTTCCGGTAGACTTTGGGGCATCAGGCGGACACCTTCGAACGAACCGGTGGGCGGGTGCCGACGTCTGAGTGTGTAGGAGGCGATCCATGCGGACCATCGAGCGGCTGATCCGGCGGGCGTGGTGGCGGCTGGTGCTGACCGACGTGCTGCGCACGTCGGCGGTCACGCTGGCGGTAACTGCGGCGGTGCTCTTCGCGTGGCGGATGCTCTCGTCGCTCGCGCCGGCGCCTGCGGGCTGGGCAGCGATGCTCGGCGCGGGTGCGGGAGTGGCATTGGTGGCGTCGGTCGTGTGGAGCGTGCTTCGCGTGCGCCAGGGCGATCCGGTCGCGCGCCGGGTGGACGAACGCGCGGGGCTCCGCGAGTCGCTGAGCACAGCGCTCTGCGTGGCGTCGTCGGACGATGCGTGGTCGAGGGCCGCGGTGGCGCAGGCGGAGCGCGTCGCGGCGGGTGTCGATCTCGGCAGGTCGCTTCCCATCGAGTCGCCCCGCGCGTGGCCCGCGCCGGTCGCGGCGTGGGGTGTGCTCGCGGTCGCGGTCGCGTTGCCCGCGCCGGATCTGACGGGCCTGTTCGGCGAGCGCGCCGAGATCGCCAGCGAGCGTGAGGTGATCGAGGCCAAGGCCGAGGTCGACGACGCGACGAAGACGCTCCAGGAGCAGGCGGTGCGACTGGGCCTGAAGCTGGACTTCGACGAAGAGACCCCGGGCGAAGAGGTAGGCGTCCCCGACCAGCAGACGCCCGAGCAGATCCGCGCGGCGGCGGTCAAGAAGCTGACGAAGCTGGGCGACGAACTGGCCGACAAGATGGACTCGCAGCAGCAGCAGACGCGAGAAGCGCTCGAGAACCGGCTGCAGCGGTTGCGTCAGCCCGGGCCCGGGCCCGCGGAGGATCTGGCGCGGTCGCTCGCGCGGGGCGAGTTCGGGAAGGCCAAGGAATCGCTGGAGCAGCTCGAGCAGCAGCTCCGCGAGGGCGACCTGACGGAAGAGCAGAAGGATCAACTGCAGCGCCAGCTCGAGAGCCTGTCGCAGCAGATGGAGGCGCTCGCGCAGCGCCAAGGCGAGATGGAGGCGGCGCTGCGTCAGGCGGGCATGTCGAGCGAGATGGCCAAGAGGCTCGCCGCCGACCCCGAGGCGCTCAAGCGGACGCTCGAGAACGCCCAGAACCTGACCGAGGCGCAGAAGCAGCAGCTCCAGCAGATGGCACAGACCGCGCAGCAGTGCCAGGGCGCGTGCCAGAACATGAGCGGCGCGATGTCGCAGATGGCCCAGGCCATGTCGCAGATGAGCCAGGCGGGCCAGATGGGGCAGATGAGCGCCGCGATGGGCGAGCTTGGGGATCAGCTGTCGCAGATGGAGATGCTGGCGTCCGACATGGCTGGCATGCAGGCGATGATGCAGCAGATGCAGAGCAAGGCGTTCTCGCTGGGTCAGTGCTCGGGCGGGGGCATGGGCGGCATGCTCGCGCAGGGCATGGGCCAGGGTCAGGGCCAGGGCGAGTGGCGTATGGGCGACACGAGCCGCATGGGCCAGGGCTCGGGCGGGCCGGGCCAGGGCAACGGTGACAGCCCGGCGGCGCGTGAGACGAGCTTCTCGATGACGGCTGCCAAGAGTGCGGTCAAGACGACCGACGGGCCGATCATCGGATCGAGCCTGGTGTACGAGAGCCAGGTGCGAGGGGAGAGCCGGGCGACGTTCGCGGCTGCCGCGCAGTCGGCGTCGGCCTCGGCGACGGACGCGATCGAGTCGATGCGTGTGCCGCGGGCCTACGAGCAGGCCGTGCAGCGGTACTTCGGCGCGCTGGAGCGCGAGGCCGCGGGTGATGCGGCCGACGAGAGTGCAACCGAGGGCGAGTAGGACGCGGAGCCACGGTTTGAAGATCAAGAGCTTGATGGGGGGCGCGCTGGCGCTCGTGTGCGGTGTGCTGGTGTCGTGCGGCGGCGAGGCGCCCGAGACCGATCCGGTAGAGCAGCAGACCTCTGACGGGCCGACGCGGTCGGTCGTGCTCTACACGAGCGCGGACGACTACCTGGCGGACCAGGTCGTTGCGGTGTTCGAGCAGCGCACGGGCATCGACGTGCTCGTGGTGGGCGACACGGAGGCGACGAAGACGGTCGGCCTGTACCAGCGTCTGATCAACGAGAAGGACGCGCCGCGCGCGGACGTCTGGTGGTCGAGCGAGCCGTTCTACACGGTGCGACTGGCGGAGGAGGGTGTGCTCGCGCCGTTCACCGCGTCGCGGGCGCACGAGGACTTCGGCGGCGGCTGGCCCAGCGCGATGCGCGCCGAGGACGGCACCTGGTACGGGTTTGCGCTTCGCGCAAGAGTGATCGCGTACGACACGCGGAAGATCACGGACCCGCCTCGCACGCTGCGCGACCTTGCCGAACCGAGCTGGAGCGGGAAGGTGGGCATCGCGCGTCCGCTCTTCGGCACGACCGTCGGGCACGTGGCTTCGCTCGTGCATCTGTGGGGCGAGGGCCCGACGCGGTCGTGGTTCGAGGCGATGGCGGCGAACAACCTGCGTCTGTACGACTCGAATTCCGCGGTGGTGCGCGCGATCGCGGACGGCGAGATCGAGCTGGCCCTGACCGACACCGACGACGTGTGGGTCGGGCAGGAGGCGGGCTGGCCCGTGGGGCTGGTGTACGAGGCGACGGAGCTGCCGCCCGGTGTGCCTCTGGTGCGAGGCGAGGTGCCTCCGCTGGCGAGCTTCGGTCCGCTGACGATCCCGAACACAGTGGCCCGCGTCGCGGGGGGACCGAACGCCGCAGAGGCGGCGGAGCTGATCGAGTTTCTGCTCAGCGCCGAGGGCGAGCGGCTGATCATGGGCAGCGACTCGAGGAACGTGCCCCTGCGCGCGGACCTGGCGAGCGAGCTGGCGGCGGAGCACCCGGACACGGTAATCGATTCTCCGGCGCAGCCGGATCTGTCGGGCGTGGCGGCGGAGATCGAGACGGCGCGGGATCTGGCGAGGGAAGTGCTCGGCATCTAGCCGAGGTGTTCGGTGTGAAACCGGGCCGGGCGTCGTCCCTATCATCTCGGCTATGACCATGACCACCACACCGACCCTGCGTAGCGCGATCGAGGACGAGATTTCGGCGATCACCGCGATCCGCCGCGACCTGCACGCGCACCCGGAGCTGATGTTCGAGGAGTCGCGCACGAGCCGGGTGGTCGTCGACGAGCTGACGCGCCTGGGCATCGAGTGCAAGGGCGGCTACGCGAAGGGCACGGGCGTGCTCGGGTACCTGCCTGCGACGGTCGAGACGGACGCGACCGCTGTGGCGCTGCGGGCGGACATGGACGCGCTGCCGATCACGGAGAAGTCGGGCGAGGCGCACGCGAGCACGAACCCGGGCGTGATGCACGCGTGCGGGCACGACGGGCACACGGCGATGCTCCTCGGCGCGGCCCGCGTGCTCAGTCAGGCCGAGCACAGGCCGAGGCCGATCACGTTCGTCTTCCAGCCGGCGGAAGAGGGCGGGGGTGGGGGCGCGATGATGTGCGACGAGGGCGCGCTCAAGGGCGAGACCGGCGGCGGGCTCGGCGCGCCGGTCGGCGAGATCTTCGGCCTGCACGGCTGGCCAGGCATGGAGCTTGGGACCGTTGCGACGCGCCCGGGCCCGATGATGGCCTCGACCGATGAGTTCCTGATCACGGTCAAGGGCAAGGGCGGTCACGCGGCGTGGCCCCACGAGTGCCGCGACCCGGTTGTCGCGGCGAGCGCGATCGTCATGGCGTTGCAGACCGTGGTCAGCCGGAGCACCGGGCCTCTCGAGGCGGGCGTGTGCACGGTGGGGCGGATCACGGGGGGGACGGTGGACAACATCATCCCCGAAGAGGTTGAGCTCGAGGGCACGACCCGCGCGCTGCTGCCCGAGATCCGCGAGCGGCTCGAGCGACGCGTACGCGAGATCGCGGACCTGACCGCCAGGGCGCACGGGTGCGAGGCGCACGTCGAGTGGCGTGTGGGCTACCCGGTGACCCGGAACGACGAAACGCTCGCCGCGAAGGCGATGGAGATCGCCTGCGGCGCGCTCGGCGCCGAGCGCGTGATGCTCGCCCAGCAGCCCGTCATGGGAGGCGAGGACTTCAGCTACTACGGCATGCACGTGCCCGCGTGCTTCTTCTTCATGGGGTTGAAGCCCCGCGGCGCTGACCACTACCCCGAGCTGCACACGCCGACGTTTGATTTCAACGACGACGCGATCGCGACGGGCGTGGAGCTGCTGAGCACGCTGGCCCTGCGGGCGTGATGCATGCTCCCCCGTTGCCAACGGGGGAGCTGTCGTGCAGCGACTGAGGGGGCCGCCTTTCGGTGATGCAGGGTGGCCAGGCACCGGATGACCCCCTCCGACCCCGCCTTCGGCGGGCCCCCCTCCCCCGTCGGCGACGGGGGAGGATGTAAGATTTCATCATGCCCGAGTGGATCTGGCACTGGTCTGGGTACGCGGTGGCGCTGGTTTCGTTCGTCGGTGTTGTGTGGGCGATCTTCTGGGATCGGGCGCGGGGGCGGAAGCGGTGCCGGCGGTGCTGGTACGACCTGAGCGGTGTCGGTGATCTGCCGGCGAGCTGTCCGGAGTGCGGCAGGTCGCACGCGAAAGCGAAGGACCTGACACGCACACGGCGGCGGTGGGGGCGGGCGGCTCTGTTGTCGCTCGCGATGGTGGTTGGCGGGTACGGGCTATGGGTGGTGCCGCGGGTGCAGGAGCGCGGGGCGTGGGGGCTGATTCCCACGACGGCACTGATCGCGGCCGGCCCGTGGCTTGAACATCTGAACGACCAAATCAGCGGCATCCAGTTTGATCTGGCGGAGTGGGGAGAGACACCAACGGCTGCGCAGCGAGCGGAGGCGGACCGGTTCCATCGGTTTTCGAAGGCCGAGTGGGAGCAGAACAACCGTGTTTTGCGGAAGACGCCGGAGGGCATGGCGGAAGAGCTGCTGGTGCGCGCCGGGTCGATGGGCGAGCGGACGCGGGTGCTCGCGTTCACGTGGTGGCGGTGGGCGGATGCCGCGGGGCTGAGCGCAGAGTCGGATTCGTGGCGGGGCACGGCCCGCGTGACCGACGAGGTGTCGCGGGGATGGGTGCGGTCGCGCAAGCTGCCCGGGCCGCTTGTGGATGCGGGGTGCATCGGCATCGTCCGCGATCTCATCGAGTCCACGCCGATCGAGCGGATCGGGTGGAAGCGTGAGGGTCTCGTGCGTCGCCCGCCCGAGGGGTTGCATTTCAATTACGGCGGCTTCGTTCGTTTCGAGGGTCGGCTCGGACTTCCGCGCGGGTACGTCGTCGAGGTGCACTACATGGATCCCGACGGCGGGTGGCGTCATCAGCTCGGTCGGCTGCCGTTGCGGGGCGCGGCGACCCGTGTCGCGGTGGTGGTGCGCGACGAGTCTCGGTTTGTCGGGGCGTTCGATGTCGCATACAACGAGTTTCGGATCGCGGCGGATGCCGGGTACACCTATCTGCCCAAGGCTGATGCGCTCAGCGAAGAGTGGACGGGGACGCTGCCGAACGGCATCGAGCTGATCGAGTCTGAGATTGAGATGCGGTCTCGGGTGTTCGAGGATCCGCTGTAACTCGGGCTCGTGGTGATCGCTGTGCTGGCGATCAGGCCAGTGCACCGGATTGCTTGGGATGAGCGGGTCGTCTCTATAGACTCGGGCGATGCCTGCAGAGGTGTGGCACTGGTCTGGGTACGCGGTGGCGCTGGCGGCGTTCGTCGGCGTCCTGTGGGCGCTCGTCTGGGATCGCCCGCGTGGGCGGAAGCGGTGCCGGCGGTGCTGGTACGACATGAGCGGTGTCGGTGATCTTCCGGCGAGCTGCCCGGAGTGTGGCAGGGCACACGCGAAAGCGAAGGACCTGACGAGGACGCGTCGTCGGTGGTGGCGTGCGGCTGCGCTGTTCTTCGCGATGGTGGTTGGTGGGTATGGGCTGTGGGTCGTGCCGCGGGTGCAGGAGCAGGGGTGGGTTGGCGTGGTGCCAACGTCGGCGTTGATTGCTTTCGCACCTGTGATTCAGGCGGCAGAGGGTTCGCCGGGTGCATCGGGGCGTCATGCCGCGTTTCGGGGGGCAACCTACGGGTCAGAACTACGGCGCCGGTGCTACGACATGCCGAAGGTCCTGGGTGGTGTCGCGTACCGCTGGTTCGGGGCATGGAGCCCGGAACCGGTCGGGCAGCACGATGAGCCTCGGCTCGTGCAGTGGTGCCGAGAGGAACTCGTCGTGCAGTCAAATCTGCCGGAAGCAATGCTGCGGCGGGTGGTGCACTCGGCGGTTGGTCAACGCTTGATCGATGTGCCCCTTGTTGGTCGGATGGACACGCGCGGCGACCGGATCTGGTTGGAGCACCCGAGGCAGCAGGCCTGGTCGAACCGCGGCATCGTGATCCCTCGCGGGTGGCGGCTCGACTGGCGGATGCTCCGCGCGGACGGCGTCTCGCCCCGCTACACCATGATCAGCGGCAGCGGAGGGTGGGCGACCGGCGGTAACCCCGACAGCGAGGACCCGCTCGCCGACTTCGATCCGGTGTGGCAGGAGGGCGTCGAGGTGCGGTACCAGATCCGGGTGCGCGAGCCGGACTTCCGCGTGACGCGGAAATGGATCGTGGCGTACCGGCCCGGTGTGCTCGAGTCGTACGCAGAATTGGATGTGCAGTCGTGGGAGGCGGATCCGATCGCGGTTGAGGTCGTCGATTGAGCGGTTGCTTTCAGTAGACTGAGTCCATGCCCGAGTGGATCTGGCACTGGTCTGGGTACGCGGTGGCGCTGGTTTCGTTCGTCGGTGTCGTGTGGGCGCTCGTCTGGGATCGACCACGCGGGAGGAAGCGGTGCCGGCGGTGCTGGTACGACCTGGGCGGTGTCGGTGATCTGCCGGCGAGTTGTCCGGAGTGTGGCAAGGCGCACGCGAAAGCGAAAGACCTGACGAGGACGCGTCGTCGGTGGGGGCGCGCGGTTGTGCTCGGGTTGGTGATGGTGGTTGGCGGGTACGGGCTGTGGGTGGTGCCGCGGGTTGCTTCGGACGGCCCACCAGGATTGCTCCCAACAACGCTGATGGTTGCTATCGCGCCGCTGATATCTCACGAGAACGACGTTCCAGTCGGTGCGATCCATGGGAGCCCGGCGCTGTGGTATTGGGGGCAGCGGTGGGACCGGCTCCCCGACTGGGCGAAATCCGTCGGCGTCGAGTACTGGTATCTGACGGGGTGGCGGAGAAGCCAGGGCGCGCCCAGTCAGACGGAAGCGTCGGCTGTCGACGCGGTCCTGGCGCACGAGGTGTGGTTCGGCAGGCTGAGCCGCGAGCGGGCCGCCGATTGGGCGACTTGGGCGTTCAGCGTCGAGGCCGTTGGCCTTGCCGGTAGCGACTGGGAGTACCTCAATCAGTTTCCGCAGAGCGGGATGAGTTTGTCCGGCGAGATTCGCTTCGTATTTCTTTCAGACGATGACGACCCACTCAGCTTTGATGAAAGTCGGATGCTTACCTATCGACCAGATCGGCGCATACTCGGGCGACCGTTCATGCCGCACACGGATCAGCCTCGGCGCATCAGGATTCTATACCGTCTTTTCGATGATCAGGGCGAGTACTGCCGGCTCGTGGTTGTGTACCGCCCGGCGTCCGGCCGTGGGTTCATGTTCGAGCCCGAGCGAGTCGAGCGGCTTCCGATCGCGCCGTAGTCTGCTGGTTTGCTTCGGGCGGGCTGCTGGTTTCGATAGACTGCCTTCATGCCCGAGTGGTTCTGGCACTGGTCGGGGTACGCGGTCGCGCTGCTGGCGTTCGTCGGCGTGCTGTGGGCGCTGTTCTGGGATCGGCCGCGGGGGCAGAGGCGGTGCTGTCGGTGCTGGTACGACATGGACGGTGCGGGCGATGTGCCGGTGGCGTGCCCGGAGTGTGGGAAGACGCACGCGAAGCCGAAGCATCTGACGCGGACGAGGCGGCGGTGGGTTTCGGCGTGGGCGCTGCTGCTGGTGATGGTGGTTGGTGGCTATGGGCTGTGGGTCGTGCCGCGGGTGCAGGAGCGAGGCGCGTGGGGCGTGATGCCGACAACGGCATTGATCTTGTACGGTCCATGGGCAATGCGGCTTTCGGACGACCACTACAGACACTTCGATTGGGAGCTGATGCGTTTGGATCCTGCAACGGACGTGAGCTTGGCTGAGCAGGACAAGTTTCATCGATTCGCGCGCGAGTTGATGGATCAGGAGAACCGCGTCGACATGCCCGGTGACTCAGCATCTGCTGCGGAGGAACTGCTTTCAAGGGGTCGGTACGGGGAGATCGGCCCTCTTTGTCGGATCGTCGCGTATCGCTGGTGGCGACTTGCGATACCTGAAGACCGAGGTTTGCGAGAAAGGAGCATTTCGCGCACACGCCACGTCTCTCGCGATCTCATTACTCGGTGGGTTCGAGGCCGAAGCCTCCCAGAAACCATTCTCGCGCACGAAGCGACCAGAATCGTATCAGACTACATCCGGTTCACCGAGATCGAGAGGATTGGCTGGCGCCGCGAGAATCTCATTCCGCGTCCCGTGCAAGGCGAGTTCGTCAGCTATGGGTTCTCGAGTTTCGAGGCACAGATCATGCTCCCGTACGGCTATGTCACCGAGTTTCACTACCAAAGCACAGAAGGTACCTGGCGGAGACAGCATCGAACTCGACTCGGAAGCTTATCGACATTGCGTGGCGACGCTGATCGATTGATGGTTGTTGTGCGGGATGAAGCACGGTTTGTGGCGGCTCTGGACATTCAGTATCCGGCATTTCGCATCGCAGCCGACGCTGATGAGAAGTACCTGCCCACTCGCGAGGAACTCAGAGCCGGTTGGGCCGGAACACTGCCCCTGAGCATGGAGTTGCTTTCTACAGAGGCGGCCTGTGCTTCGAGGCTGCATGCTGGTGGTCAGTAGCTACGATTTGTCATGCTCCTCCTCACCGTCGTCCAGGGCCCGCAGAAGGGCAAGCAGTTCAGCCTGCCGGACAACGAGCCGCAGCTGATCGGGCGGTCGTCGGAGGCGTTGCCCATCACGGACAACACGGTGAGCCGTCGGCACGCCGAGCTAACGCCCGACGGCGGGTCGTGGTACGTGCGCGACCTGAAGAGCCACAACGGGACGTGGGTGAACGGGACGCAGATCGCCTCACGCGTGAAACTCCGCGCGGGGGATCAGATCCGGGTCGGGTCGACGGTGCTCGCGTTCGGCGGGGTGCTCACCGATCCCGGGTCGGAGATCGTCGAGCTGGTGCGCCCCGACGAGATCGACGCGGACATCGAGCACGCGCTCGCGAGCAACGAGGACTCGGTGCTGATGGCCGAGCCCGAGCCCAGGCTGGCGGCGAACGAGCACCTGAAGATGCTGTTCCGTGTGTCGGCGATCGCGACGGACGCGCTCGACGAGCAGGAGTTGCTGGCGGAGGTCTTGGAAACCGTCTTCGACCAGTTCGAGCCCGAGCGGGGCGTCATGATGATCGCGCCCGACAAGTACCACTCGCCCAAGCCGGTCGCGGTGAAGTTCATGGCCGAGCCGACGGACGAGGAAGACAAGAAGATCAAGATCAGCCAGACGATCCTCCAGCACGCGATGAGCAAGCGCCAGGCGGTGCTGAGCTCGAACGCGATGGCCGACCCTCGGTTCAAGGCGGGCGACAGCGTCCAGCGGTTCGGCATCCGCAGCGCGATGTGTGCGCCGATCGTCTTCCGCGACCGTGTCTTCGGGGCGATCTACATCGACAGCTCGATCGTGAACTACACGTTCACGGCGGATCAGCTCGCTCTGCTGAACGCGGTCGGCCAGCAGACGGGCCTGGCGATGGCGAACCTGGAGCTGACGGGCGACCAGATCCACAAGGAGCGTCTCGCGGTCATCGGCGAGACGGTCGCGAGCCTCTCGCACTCGATCAAGAACATCCTGCAGGGCCTGCGCGGCGGGGCGGATGTCGTCGAGATGGGGCTGCGCAAGGACGACCTGAAGATCGCCAAGGGCGGGTGGTCGATCCTCAAGCGCAACCTCGACCGGATCATGGGGCTGACACTGAACATGCTGGCGTTCAGCCGCCAGCGGAACATCGAGATCGAGCTGACCAAGCTCGGGCCTCTGCTGGACGACTGCGCGCAGCTGCTCGAGGGCCTGTGCTCGACGCGTCAGGTAGTGCTGCTCGTAGACGTGGACCCGGACATCCCGCCGCTGCCCCTTGACCCGAACCTGATGCACCAGGCGATGATGAACCTGATGACGAACGCGGTGGAGGCGGTGGAGCCCAAGTCGGGGACGGTGACGGTACGCGTGGGGTACTTCCCCAAGGGGCGCCCGATCGAGGACGGGCACAAGACGGGCTCGCGCATCGCGCGGGGCGATTCGGCCGAGGTCGAGATCGCGATCATCGACAACGGGCCCGGCATCGCCTCCGAGCGACGCGAGTGGATCTTCGAGCCCTTCCACACCACCAAGGGCATGCGCGGCACGGGCCTCGGTCTCGCGGTGACCAAGCGGATCATCGAGGACCACCGGGGCGAGGTCTGGGTCGAACAGACCCGGGGCGGTGGTGCGACGTTCCGTGTGCTGCTCCCCGCGGACCCGAGCACGCTGATCGATCCCTCGGCGACCGCGAGCGCGAGCCGCGACCCGACGTCGGCCGCGAGTCGGCTGTAAGCCTCTACGCAAGCCTCGGACAAGCCTGTGCCGCGTCGTCGGGGTGGTTTGGGAGTCTCGGTGCACTCGGGGGACGCGCTACCCTTGTGTCATGAGTGAGTTCGAGTCATCGATCCGGGGGATCAGCGAGCGGTTCAAGCCGGCGATCGTGTTCGCGGCGCGCCTGGCAGAGGGCGATGAGGTGCCCGAGGAGTTCCGGCCCGAGGATCCGTTCCAGGCGTGGGGCGCCGAGCACGGCGCGGAACTGCTGACCGCGGTCGAGGTCGCGGGCAGCCAGCGGCTGACGGGCGAGAACCGCGATCAGCTCGTGACGATCCTCGCGGGGCTGCGCCTGGCGTACATGAAGGTCGTGAGCGATCTGGCGGACCAACTCGACATGCCCGAGGGCGAGCTGCACAACCTGATCAGCGAGGCCTCGAACGCGGCACAGATCGATGATCGGACGGACGATGATGCGGATCCGGGTGGGGAGCTTCCCCCGCGGGCGTGATCGTGGCAGACTGAAGCGGATGACGGGCCAGCGTTCCATCCTCCATGCCGACATGGACGCGTTCTTCGCGTCGGTGGAGCAGCGGGACGATCCGTCGCTGCGGGGCAAGCCCGTGCTCGTGGGCGGGTCGGGCAAGCGGGGCGTGGTCGCGGCGGCGAGCTACGAGGCGCGGGCGTTCGGGTGCCGGAGCGCGATGCCGATGGTCACGGCGCTCCGGCTCTGCCCGGACGCGGTCGTGGTGCGCGGCAGCTACGACGAGTACAAATCGGTGAGCCAGCAGGTGTTCACGATCTTCGAGAGCGTGACGCCCCTGATCCAGCCTCTGTCGATCGACGAGGCGTTCTTGGACGTGACCGGATCGCTGCGCGCGGTGGGCGATGCGGTGAGCATCGCTACGTCGATCCGCGGGCGGGTGAAGGCCGAGACGGGGCTGACGGTCAGCGTGGGTGTGGCACCCAACAAGTTCCTGGCCAAGCTCGCCAGCGACATGGACAAGCCCGACGGGCTGACGGTGATCGAGGCGGATCGCATCCAGCAGGTGCTGGACCCGCTTCCGGTGACGCGGATCTTCGGCGTGGGCGGGTCCGCCGAGCAGAAGCTCGCGAGGCTGGGTGTGCGCACGATCGGCGACCTGCGCCGGATGCCGGTCGAGGCGGTCGAGTCGGCGCTGGGCACCTTCGGCACGCGGATCCACGAGCTCGCCCGAGGCATCGACGAACGCCCGGTGGTGCCCGACCGCGTCGCCAAGAGCGTGGGGCACGAGCAGACGTTCGGGGAGGACCTGACCGAGCCCGACGACGTGCGCGCGGTGATGCTCGATCAGGCCGAGCAGGTCGGGCGGCGGCTGCGGGCCAAGGCGCGCAAGGCGAGGACCGTGACGGTCAAGATCCGCTTCGGCGACTTCCAGACCATCACGCGGGCCCACACGCTCGATCGGGCGTCGGACGACACGCAGACGATCTATTCGGCGGCCCGCGGGCTGTTTGACGCGTGGGCCGCCCAGACCTTCCGGCCCGTTCGGCTGATCGGGGTGAGCACCAGCCAGCTCACCGACGCGGATGAGCCCGAGCAACTCGGGCTGTTTGAGAATGAGACGGCGCACGAGAAACGCCGCGGCGTCGACGCGGCGTTTGATGCGATCAACGAGAAGTTCGGCAAGCGGGCGATCACCCGGGCGGGGGCATTACGGCCCAAGCGGGAGCAGGGCAGAGAAGAAGAGAACAGGTAGCCCCCTCGCCCCGGCCCTCTCCCCCGGTAGGGAGAGGGAGGAAGACGTTCACCCGTGGTAGAAGCGTTCGCTGACGATCTTGCCGTTCTGCCAGGTCTGGCGGGCGGCCTGCTGGTACGTGACGTCCTGGTCATCGGTGTTGATGAAGTTGAAGCCGTACTCGATGAAGGCGACGCCGTCCTGCTCGTTCACGGCGACGCTGTCGATCCACAGGCTCTTGAAGTCCTTGATGCTTGCGACGAACTGCTTCTCGCGCTCGCGGTTGGCGTCCTTGCCCTCGGTGGGGGGCTCGCTGTTCTCCTGCATCACGACGTCCTGGGCGTAGTGCTTCTCGAACGCCCCGAGGATGTCGCCCGCTTTCATGGTCTCGATCAGGTCGTGGACGGCTTCGGTGATGGACATTGCTTTGCTCCTGCTGTGTGGTTTCGTGTGAGTGATCAGGCGAGATCGAAGGCCAGGATCTCCGCCCCGGTGGTGGCGTCGATCGTCACCGCGGCCTCGTCGCTGATCGCGGCGCCGTCGCCCTCGCTGAGGACGACGGTCTGGCCGCCCGCGGTGACGCGCACCGTGCCCCGCGTGACCTGCACCCAGGCGTGCCGCCCCGGCGCGAGATCGAGCGAGACGGACGCGCCGTCGTCGAGCTGGCTGACGTAGAGCCTCGCGTCGGCGTGCATCCGCATCGAGCCATCGAGCCCGTCGGGGCTGGCGGTGAGGCGCAGACGGTTGCGCGAGGCTTCCGTGTCGTGCGTCAGGTGGGCGTAGCTCGGCGCGACGTTTTGCTCGTCGGGGAGGATCCAGATCTGGACGAAGCGCATGGGCTCGTCGGGGCTCGGGTTGTACTCCGAGTGCGTGATGCCCGAGCCGGCGGTGGTGAGCTGGAAGTCGCCCGGGCCGATGGCCTGCGTGGTGCCCATGGAGTCCTTGTGCTCGAGGGCGCCGTCGATCACGAAGGAGATGATCTCCATGTTGTCGTGCCCGTGCGTGCCGAAGCCCTGGCCCGGGGCGACGCGGTCGTCGTTGATCACGCGCAGGTTCCGGAAGCCCATGGTGTGCGCCTCGGCCCGGTTCGGGATGCCCCGCCCGAAGGCGAAGGTGTGCCGGGAGTCGAGCCAGCCCAGGTCGGTCGTGCCCCGCCCGGCGGCGGTCCGTGTCTCGATCATCGGGGGTCTCCTTCGGTTTGCGATGCCGGGTGGCATCGGCTCGACGGGATAATTACTTGTCGCAACAACTATATTCCGGCACGCACACGGATTTCAAGGATGGCCCGGGTGCTTCGACCCGCCGCTTTAGGGGGTGTCCGAGCCTCGCGGGCTCTCCAGGGGCTCTCTCGCCCGCTCGAGGAGCCGGCTGAGGCCCGTGAGGTCGTCGGGGCTGAGGTGCCCGAGCAGCGCGCGGTGCAGCTCCCGGATCGGCTCGTCGAGGCGGTCCACGATCTCGCGCCCCGCGGGTGTGATGAACACCCGGATCACGCGCCGGTCCTCGGTGGAGCGCCGGCGTCGGGCGAACCCGTCGCGATCCAGGCGTCCCACGAGGCGGGTGACGTCCGGGGCGGGTACGACCAGGTCTCGGTGGATCTCGGTCCATGTCCGCCCGGTTTCCCCCGCGGCCCGGAGGATGCGCAGCACGTTGTAGCCCGATTCCCCGAGGCCCTGTTTCTTGAACAGGCGGTTGAACTCGGAGGTGAACAGGGCGGCGGTGCGGATGACGTTGAGATAGACCTCCTCCTCGGGCAGATCGAACTCGTGCTGCTTCCCGATCTGCTGGCGGAGTGAGGCCATACGCCCGAAGCGTATCTTTCCCGAGCCTTGCGTGGTACGGTGGGTGTGGGCGACCCGGTAGAACTTCCAGAGAAGGAGCGCGGGATGCGGAGTGTTGTCTGTCTCATGATCGGGTTGCTGGTCGCCGCGGCGTCGCCCGGGCAGGACCGGGTCGTGCTGCACTGCGGGCAGCTGCTCGCGGTGCCCGGCGAGCCGCCGATGGGCGAGAGCTCCGTCGTGATCGAGGACGGGCGTATCACTCGAGTGTTCGAGGGGCACCTATTCATCGACGCGGCGCCGGGCGGCGAGCCGACGCGCCACGTCGACCTGAGCGATAGCTTCGTCCTGCCCGGGCTGATCGACTGCCACACGCACCTGACGCACGAGCTGCCGCCCATGTCGATCCGGCTCCGTCGCACGCTGACCGAGACGATGGCGCACTCCGCGATCGACGGGACGGTCTACGCCCAGCGCACGCTCATGGCGGGGTTCACGACCGTGCGCAACGTGGGCAGCTTCGGTGAGGACATCTACGCGCTGCGTGACCGCATCAACGCGGGCGACATCGTGGGCCCGCGCATCCTGGCGGCGGGCAAGAGCATCGCGGTCACGGGCGGGCACGCGGACCCGACCAACGGCATCCAGCCTTACCTGCGTCCGGACGTGGGCCCGATGGAGGGTGTCGCGGACGGGCCGGCGGAGATGCGCAAGGCCGTGCGCGAGCGTGTCAAGCGCGGGAGCGACCTGATCAAGATCACCGCCACGGGCGGGGTGCTCAGCAACACGGCAGCGGGCACCGACCAGCAGATGTTCGATGACGAGATGGAGGCGGTCGTCGAGAGTGCGCGGATGATGGGGCGCAAGGTCGCGGCGCACGCGCACGGGGCGGACGGGATCAAGGCGGCTCTGCGGGGCGGCGTCGACTCGATCGAGCACGGGACGTACCTGGACGACGAGGCGATCGCGCTGTTCGTCGAGACGGGCGCGTACCTCGTGCCCACGATCCACGCGGGCAAGTTCGTCGCGGAGAAGAGCTCCGAGCCCGAGTGGTTCAATCCGGCGATCCGCGAGAAGGCGGCCGCCGTGGGGCCTCAGATCCAGAGCAGCTTCGCGAGGGCGTACGAGGGCGGGGTGAAGATCGCCTTCGGCACCGACGTTGGTGTCGGTGCGCACGGCACGAACTGGCTTGAGTTCGTCTACATGACCGAGGCCGGCATGCCTCCGAACGAGGCGATCAGGACCGCGACGATCAACGCGGCGGACCTGTGCGGGCTGGAGGACGTCGGCACGCTCGCGCCCGGTATGGTGGCGGACATCATCGCGCTCGAAGGCGATCCCCTCGAAGACATCGGGGCGCTCGGGCGGGTCGTCTTCGTCATGAAGGCGGGTGAGGTGTTCAAGGAGCCCGCGTCGGTCGATCGGTGATCCGACGGTTCGGGAAGGTGTGCGAGCCCGAGGAGGGTGACGCGGATGAAAGGAGCTGAAGCGATGGTGCGACTGCAGGCCTGGGTGCTGCTCTTGGGTGCCGCGGCAGTCGGTGTGGGCTGCAGCCCGCCGAACAGCTCGAACCCGTTGCTGTCGGTGACGTCGGCGCGTCTGACGCCCGACGCGGCCGTGCTGGCTCTCACGGTCGAGAACCCCTCGGACTACGACCTGCACCTGTACCAGGTGAACTACCAGCTGACGCTCGGCCCGCACCCGGTCGGGAGCGGGGTGTGGGAGACGCACACGGATCTGCCGAAGGGCGGAACGGTGTCGCTCACGCAGACCGTGCCGTTCGACGGGTCCCCACTGGATGCTTCAGCAGGGACCGTCGGGCTCTCCGGCACGATGGTCGTCTACCCCAGGGGCGGGACCAGCGCTCAGTCGTTTACGGATACCGCGTTCTCGGTCAACGCCCCGATCGAGGAGTGAGGGCCTGTCGGTTCGCGATGCGGATAGTTCCGTGTGCCGCCTTTTCGGACGGCGGGCTTGGAGCGGACCCGGCGCTCTGTTACATTCGATCCTAGGTGATGGGAGCGAGACAGATCATGCGTGTGTTGTGTGCTTGTGCGGCCGCGTCGATCGCGGGTGGGGCTACCGGCCAGTTGCCCTCTTCGGTGTCTGGATACGAGGTGCTGGCTCGGGGCGTCTTCGACGGCCCGGGGTTCATGCTGCCCCCGTTCAGCCAGGTGACGAACGTAACGCCGCGGATCAACGCCAACGGCGACGTGACGTTCAGCTACTTCGATGCGAACATCGACAAGGTGGTCTGGGTCAACGGGCAGAGCGTGTCAGCGGCGTTCTTCTCGACGAGCGACCCGAACCTGAACGACGACGGGCTCGTGGTGTGGCGGGTGACGACGCTCGACCCGAACCCGCTGAACTGGGGCGTGTGGACGCACGACCTGTCGACGGGCGTGACGAGCCGGCTTACGACGAACCCCCTGGGCGCGAGCGGCTGGGGCACGCCCACGATCAACGACGCAGGCGTGATCGCGACCCGCGCGGAGTTCGCGCTCAACGACGCGATCGGGTTCTACACCGGGACCACGTTTACACCGATCGCGGTGGACGACTCGCTCCCGTTCACCTTTCTGAACAGCACGATCGGGCTGAACGAGTCGCTCCGGATTTCGTGCCGGGGCAACCGCGCGGGCGCTGCGGACGGCGTGTTCGTGTTCGAGAGCGACGGGAGCTTCACGCCCGTGGTGCTCGAGGGCGACCCGTCGCCTTCGGGCGACACGGTCACGGGGTTCCTGAACGGGACCGACCTGAACGACGCGGGTCGCGTCGCGATCAATGCCTTCACGAGCGGGGGCGACGAGATCCTGGGTGTCGATGCCGACGGCACGATCACCGTGTACGCGGACGAGGACGACGGGGTCGTGAGCGACATCGCGTTCTTCAACCCGCGCATCAACAACGATGGCTGGATCGTCTTCCGGGCGTTCAACGCGGGCGGTGAGCAGGCGGTGTTCGTGGGCGACGGGGTCGATCTGCTCGAGATCGCGGCGGTCGGGACGCAGGTCGAGACCGACGCAGGGCTCGCGACGATCACGGGCTTCAGCGGGGGGGTGGACATCAACGACGCCGGGCAGGCGCTGGTGAACGCGGCTCTCGAGGGCCGCAACGGCTCGCTCGGGCGGGCGATCATCCGGGTGGACATCGTCGCGGCGTGCCCAGCCGACACGAACGGGGACGGCGTGGTCAGTCCTCAGGACTTCAACGCGTGGATCGTGGCGTTCAACAGCCAGTCGCCCGCGTGCGATCAGAACGGGGACGGGCTCTGCACGCCGCAGGACTTCAACGCCTGGATCGTGAACTTCAACAATGGTTGCTGAGGCCTGGACGGAGTGGAGAACTCGGATGCACAGAACCAACGCGCTGGCGGTTGTGGGACTCGTGGGCGCGGTCTGTGTGTCGGCTTCCGGTCAGGTGGAGGTGTCGGAGGACGGGCGGACGCTCGCGACCTTCGAGCAGTACGCCGGTGAGGGGGCGTGGGCTGCCGAGGGCGCGGGTGTGCCGTTCGGCGCCGAGCCCGACTGGCAGAACACGCTGCGCCGCCAGGTCGGCGCGCTCGAGATCGCCGATCTGAACGGCGACGGGCACAACGACCTGGCGGTGGGGTGTTACATCAGCAACAGCTTCCCGCCCTACGACAACTGGCAGAACCTGGTCTACTTCGGAACCGGGTCGGGCCTCGAAGCGGACCCGAGCTGGGTGTCGGACGATCAGGCATCGACCGCCGACATCAAGCTCGGTGACATCAACAAGGACGGGCACCCGGACATCTTCACGTCGAACGGAGGCACCGGTTTCAGCGACAGCGTGATCTACTTCGGATCGCCCTCGGGCCCGTCGACGGCGGCGGGCTGGGTGGCGAACGAGCCCGTTCCGACCTTCAGCCTGGGCGTGGCGCTCTTCGACGTCGACAACGACGATGACCTGGACGTGATCACCACGAACCAGGGCCTGACGCCCAACCCGTTCCGCAAGATGTACATGTTCATCAACGACAACGGCACGCTGCCGACGGTTCCGGCGTGGGAGAGCGACGAGGCCTCGATCCAGAACGCGATCGCGATCGGCGATTACGACGGCGACGGGTTCGACGATGTGTTCGTCACCAAGTGGGCCAACTTCGAGACGGCGATCCACCGGAACAACGCGGGCAGCCTCGACACGGGCGTCTCGTGGACGACCGGGCGTACCACCACCGATCGCGGCGCCGCGGCCGCGGACTTCGACGGCGACGACAAGGTCGACTTCGTCGTGGGGCGGAGCGGATCGGCCAACCCGTCGTCCAGCTACCTGAACACGTCGACCGGCCCGACGCCCATGCTGACCGAGGACTGGGTGAGCGGTGCGCCGTTCATCGGTGTGCAGGACATCCGGGCGGCCGACGTGGACGGCGACGGGGACGCCGACCTCGGCGAGGTACATTTCAGCGACGGACGCGCCCACATCTATCTGAACGACGGAGGCACGCTCTCGAACGCCCCCAGCTGGACGTACGACGCGACGCAGGTGGGCACGGCGATCGTGTTCGGCGATCTGAACAGCGACGGCGTGACCGACGTCGCGATCGGCTACTCGGGCGACGTGTCGATCCGCGTGTTCTACGGCGAGGCGCCCTGCCGCGCGGACACGAACGGGGACGGCATGGTGAGCCCCCAGGACTTCAACGCGTGGATCGTGGCGTTCAACGCGCAGAGCCCGGCGTGCGACCAGAACGGGGACGGGCTGTGCACGCCTCAGGACTTCAACGCCTGGATTGTGAACTTCAACAACGGGTGCTGACGGGCCACCTGCCGACGGGCGGGGTGCGGGCCCGGCGGCTATCCTGCGTCGTCCCGCTTCCCGAACCATGCAGGAGCCGATCATGGCGGTGCTCGTCAACGCGTCTACCAAGGTCATCTGTCAGGGCATCACCGGCTCGTTCGGCGCGGTGCACACCAAGGGCTGCCACCTCTACGGCACGAAGGTCGTGGGGGGCGTGACCCCCGGCAAGGGCGGCTCGAAGGACGACAACGGGCTGCCGATCTTCGACACGGTCGAGGCGGCGGTGAAGGGCGTGGGCGCGGACGCGACGATGATCTTCGTTCCGCCGGCGTTCGCGGGCGACGCGATCCTCGAGGCGGCCGACGCGGGCATCAAGCTGATCTGCGCGATCACCGAGGGCATCCCGGTGCAGGACATGGTGAAGGTGCGCTCGGTGCTCGACGAGATGAACGCCGGGCGTGAGGCGTCGAGCCGGATCACGCTGATCGGCCCGAACTGCCCGGGCGTCATCACACCCGGACCGAAGACGGGCTCCGGGGAGTCGGGCAGCGACCCCTACACCGACGCGGGCTGCAAGATCGGCATCATGCCAGGCTACATCCACACGCACGTGAGCGAGGCGAAGACCGGCAAGTCGGTCGGCATCGTGAGCCGCTCGGGCACGCTGACGTACGAGGCGGTGTGGCAGACCTCGAACCTCGGGCTGGGTCAGTCGACCTGCATCGGCATCGGTGGCGACCCGGTGCGGGGCATGAACCACATCGACGCGATCGAGCTGTTCGAGAACGACCCCGACACCCACGGCATCCTGATGATCGGTGAGATCGGCGGGACCGACGAAGAGGCCGCCGCGGCGTACGTGAAGAACAAGGTTTCCAAGCCCGTTGCAGGGTTCATCGCGGGGCGCACCGCGCCGCCCGGCAAGCGGATGGGGCACGCGGGCGCGATCATCGAGGCGGGCGGCAAGGGCACCGCCGAGAGCAAGATCGAGGCGATGCAGTCGGCGGGGATCACTGTCGCGGAGAGCCCGGCGGACATGGGTGCCGCCATGGCGCGGGCCATGGGCCTGGGCTGACCGGTTGGGCAACGCGGCGACGACCAGACTGCTGATCGAGTGCCCGGATGCGCGCGGGGTGGTCGCCCGCGTCGCGACGCTCATCGCGGACACGGGCGGGAACATCCTCGACGCCGATCAGCACACCGACCCCGACACACGCCGGTTCTTCATGCGGGTCGAGTTCGAGCCCTCGCCTGGGCAGCCCGCATCGGCGTTCGAGTCGGCGTTCGCGCCGCTCGCGGGTGAGCTGTCGATCACCCACCGCCTCCGCTGGGCGGGCGCGCCGCCCAGGCGCGTCGCGGTCCTGTGCAGCACCGAGACCCACTGCCTGAGCGACCTGCTCTGGCGCTCGGCCAACGGTGAGTTCGCGGGGGGCGAGGTGTCGCTCGTGCTGAGCAACCACGAGACGGGTCGGTCGCTCGCCGAGCAGGCCGGTGTGCCGTTCGTGCACGAGCCGATCGGCGCGGACGGCAAGCCCGCGCAGGAGGCGCGCGTGCTCGAGGCGCTCGGGTCCGCGGGCGCGGATCTGGTGGTGCTCGCACGGTACATGCAGATCCTGAGCCCGGGGGCTGTCGCGCGGTACCCGGCGCGCATCGTCAACATCCACCACAGCTTCCTGCCCGCGTTCGCGGGGGCCAGGCCCTACCACCAGGCCTTCGAGCGGGGCGTGAAGCTGATCGGCGCCACGAGCCACTACGTCACCGACGAGCTGGACGAGGGTCCGATCATCGCGCAGCAGACGGCGCGGGTCAGCCACCGCGACGCGGTCGCCGAGATGGTCCGCAAGGGGCGCGACCTTGAGCGGGTTGTCCTCGCCGACGCGGTGCGTCTGCACCTGGACGACCGTGTGCTGGTCTCGGGGCGGCGGACCGTGGTCTTCCGCTGACGGCTAGCAGCCGTTGTTGAAGTTGATGATCCATGCGTTGAAGTCGGCGGGCGTGCACAGCCCGTCCGCGTTCTGATCGCACGCGGGCGACTGCGTGTTGAACGCGATGATCCACCCGTTGAAGTCCGCCGGGGTGAGCAGCCCGTCGCCGTTGGTGTCTGCGACGCAGTTGTCCTCGCGGACGAGGGCGAGCCCGTCGGCGCCGGGCGAGGCGTAGACGATCGTCGCGCCGTCGGCACTGGCGGCGTAGCTGGCGTTGGGCTGGCCCGTGTCGACCTGATCGACGACGGTGAGCGTCGCGAGATCGATGACGGTCAGCTCGCCCTCGCGGGTCTGCGTGAACGCGCCGCCGCCCGCGCTGGTCGCTGCGCTGCCGCCCGCGACGCGGATCTCGGTCGCGTCCTCGTTGAAGCTCAGGCCCATCGGTCGGTAGGGCAGGGGCACGGTGGCGGTCTGTGTGAAGGTGTTCAGGTCCATCACACCGAGTGTGGAGTCGCCCCAGTTGAGCACGTAGGCGGTCGCGTTGTCGGGCGCGACGAGCATGTCGAAGGGCGAGTCGCCGACGCTCACGGTGCCGAGCTCGCCGAAGACGCCCGTGCCTGTGATGTCGTTGAAGACGGTGACGCTGTCCTCGTTGCGGTTGGCAACGAGCACGAGCTGGCCATCGTCGCTCCAGTCGACGCGCGTCGGGAAGTCGCCCGGGATGAGGGTCTGGGTGACGAGCATGGTCGCGGTGTCGACGAGGATGAGATCGTCGGTGAACGAGCTGGCGACGGCGAGCAGGGTGCCGTCCGGGTTCAGCGCGATCTGCGAGTTCTGGCTGTAGCTGTAGCCGACGCCGCCCAGGTTGCCGGTCGCGGTGAGCCCGCCGATGAACGAGTTGGTAGCGAGATCCAGCTTGCGGATGCCGTCGCCGCTGGCAACCTGCGCGAGATAGGCGAACTGCCCGTCGGGTGAGATCTCGACCTGGGCGAGGCGGCGCGCGGACGGCACCTGCGTGCTGGTACCGGTGGCGGTGTCGACGATGCTCACGAAGAAGCCATCGAGATTGCAGACCACCGCGGTGGAGCCATCCGGGGTGAGCTCGACCTCGCCCGGTCGCTCGTTGAGTGTGCCCAGGGCGGTCTGGTTGCCCGTAGCGGTGTCGAAGATGGTGAGGTTGTCGCTGAAGAGGTTGGAGCTGGCGGCGAGCGTGCCGTCGGCGCTGATCGCGGCGTTGCGGCTCAGGTCGCCCTCGGTGCCCGGCCCGGAGTCACCAAAGAACTCGAGCGCAGGCGAGGCATCGGTCTCGATGACGACGAGGTCATCGCCGAACGTGGTCGAGATCATGGCGGACTGATCGGCGGTGGGGCTGACAGCGCCGTGGGCGGCGGAGACGCGGTCGTTTGCCCGGGCGAGGCGGACGCCGGTTGCGAAGTCGATCACGGCGCCCGAGAAGCCGATGCCGACCGCTCGGGTGCGGTCGAAGTTGGGCTTGATGTCGTTGAGGTTCGAGGTGTCGAGCGTGCCGCCGAACGTGTCGGTCGTCAGATCGAGAACACGCGTCGTGTTCTGCAGCGCGACAGCGACCTTGGTCGCGTCGGCGTTCAGGGCCAGGGGCCCGTTGGCGCGGGTGTTGGCGGTGTTGATTGTGCGCAGCTCGGTCTGGGTGCCCGCGTCGATAACCGTGACGAAGCCCGGGTTGATCGCGTGCCCGACGACGATGGTGCTGCCCACCACGTCGATGCCCGCGGGGTCGGTCTGAGAGAGCGCGAGGTCGGTGCGCGTGCCCGTCGCGACATCGATGAACGCGAGCACGTCGTCGAACCGCCCGGGGAACGCGAGGGTGGTGTTGTCGAGGAAGACCAGAGGCGTCGTGAAGCGGTAGTCGACCGCGGCGCTCTCGGTGCCGAAGGACAGGATCGACGCGAACTGCGGCGAGCCGATCACGCGTTCGACCGCGAGCGTCGAGAGGTTGATGACGTGAAGCGTGGAATCGCCCCCGCACCCGATGACGGCGTAGGTCCCGTCGGGCGAGACGATCACGCTGCCCGGGAAGTCGCCCACGGAGATGGTGGTCGTGTTCCCGGTCGCCAGGTCGACAACGGAGGCAGAGTCGGCGTTGAGGTTCGCGACGACCGCTGTTGCGCCGTCGGGCGTGATGTCGAAGCCGACCGCCAGCTCGGGCAGCGCGATGGCGGTGGGATCCACCGAGGGGTTGCTCGCGTCGAACCGGACGAGGTTCTGGCTGTCGCGGTTGAGCACGATGAAGCCGCTCCCATCGGGCAGGTAGCGGACTGCGGCGCCCATGTCGCCCTCGGGCGGGTCGGTCTGGATGTCGAGCAGATCAGCGGGGAGGAAGAGGCTGCCCAGCACGACGGGCTCGGCGTCGCCGATCGTCACCGCGACGGACGCCGGCGCGACGACCTCGATGACCGCGGGGTCGGCGTCGGGCGAGTCCAGCTCACCGATCACGCGCACGATCGCGTCGGGGCTGTCGACGCGGACGAGATCGGCTAGCTCCGCCGGGACGGACTGACCGGCGGTGCTCGAGGCAAGGCCAGACACGAGGACAATCGACAGGGACGTGCGCATCTCGGTTCCTCCAGAACAAGAATTGCATACAGCGTACCGGCACCCGCGGTGGATCAAAAGTGAATCTTGTGCAAGCCGGCGGGACCTCCCAGGGTTATGGGCAGCCGGCGTTGTAGTTCAGGATCCACGCGTTGAAGTCTGACGGGTTGATCAACCCGTCGGCGTTCTGGTCGGCGATGGGATCGTTGGTGTTGAAGGCGAGGATCCAGGCGTTGAAGTCGGCGGGGGTGAGCTCGCCGTCGGCGTTGGCGTCGGCGGGGCTGTCGCAGGCGGGCTCGCAGAGAGCCGGGTCGAGGTCGGTGCGCAGGTTGGTCAGCGTCGCGAGCACGCGGCCGAGTTGCTGGGGCGTGAACTGCTGGCGACACGCGGTGGTGCTGTAGCTCATCAGGTTGAAAACGGGCGGGTCGAAGGGGAGCCCGCTTCCGCAGGGGTCGCTCGCGGAGCCGAACCAGGTGCAAGAGGTGTCAACCTCACCCAGCACGTTGGGATCGGCGGGGGTGTCGCAGAGCTGGTCGCCGTTGGTTGTGCAGTTCGACCCGTCGACGCACTCGGTGCCCAGCGCGTTCTCGTGCGTGTGGAAGAGATCGAAGTAGTGTCCGATCTCGTGCGCGAGCGTCGAGGTGTTGCTCCCTGCCGCGGTACACGCGTTGCGGACGACGATGCCCTGCACGCTCGAGAAGGTGAAGGAGGACATCCCGCAGATGGTGGAGCCGCCCGAGGACAGCTCCTCGGTGAAGTAGATGTTGATCGCTCCTTGCACGGGGTTGGTCGAGCGGAGCGTATCGAGCTCCGCCATCGAGTCGATGCCCGAGTAGAAGCCGTCGTCGTCGATGAACAGCACGTCGGCGACGCAGAGCTCGAAGCCGCCCGGCGTGAAGTGGGCCTGGGCGTCGAGGAAGCTCTGGTCGAGGTCGACCTGGCTGAGCCCGCCTGTGCCGTCGGATCGGCGGACGACATGGGCGACGATGGGGATGACCGTCGTGCCGAGGCTCGCGATCGGCGGGGCGTCGTAGAGCCCGGCCTCGAGGTTCGCGCGGGCCTCCAGCGCCTGGGCTGGTGTCAAAGCGAGTGGGCAGGATGCGCCGAGCTGGGCAGCCGAGGTCGTCGCTGAGGCCAGAGCGACAGCGGCGATCGATAGCGTGGCGGCTCGTCCTGGCATGTTCGTGGATCCCTCGTCGTCTGCACCAGAGGCGAATCGCCCCGGAGCCATTGAACCGGATCCTCGCTTCTGCCGCCAGAGCGGCGACCGTGGAGCGGGTGATTTTGTGCGATTCCGGCCCCCGGAGGGCGGCCAACCTTACCATCACAGGTTCCGGGACCGGTGGAAGGGGTTTGGTATGCGTGCGATCGTGACGGGCCAGGTCGGCATGGACAAGAAGCAGTACCTCGAGGCGGTGCGCTCGTTCGCAGGCGAGCAGGGGGAGCCCGTGGAGGTCTTCCACATCGGCGACCTGATGTACCAGGAGGCCCGCGACGTCAAGCCGGGCCGGATCCTCGATCTGCCGCTGAGCCGTCTGAACTCGCTGCGCCGGGCCGCGTTCAAGGACGCGATCATGGGCGCGCAGGACATGGACAACGTGATCGTCAACACGCACGCGACGTTCCGCTGGCGGCACGGCCTGTTCAGCGCGTTCGACTTCGATCAGATCCAGGCCTTCAAGCCCGACCTGTTCATCTGTCTGGTCGACAACATCGAGGTCGTGCACGAACGCCTGCACGGCGAGCACGTGATCGATGCCAACCTGAAAGACCTGATGGTCTGGCGCGAGGAGGAGATCCTGGCGACCGAGCTGATGAGCCAGGCGGTGCCCGGGAGCAGGTTCTACATCGTCAGCCGCGGCCGTCACGCGACGACGGAGCGGACCATGTTCCGCCTGGTGACACGCCCCGACCTGAAGACGGTCTACCCCAGCTTCCCGATGAGCCACGTCGTGGGCATGCCCGACGTGCAGGCGGAGATTGATCAGTTCCGCGATGCGCTCGCCGAGCACTTCATCACGTTCGATCCGGGCGACGTGGACGAGAAGCTGCTGCTCGATCGGGGTGTCGAGGCCGCGAAGAATGGGCAGGACTTCTTCGACCACGAGGTCGTGGCGCTCGGGGGAGAGGCCAAGGGCGCTTCGGCGGCGCCCATCCGCATGAAGACGCGCGACGTGCTCGACATCGCGGGCGACATCGACGGCCAGATCTACATGCGCGACTTCAAGCTGATCGATCAGGCCGACATGATCGTGAGCCTCGTGCCCGAGCTCCCGGGCGGCACCCCTGGGCTCTCGAGCGGCGTCGAACGCGAGCTCCAGCACGCCTTCGAGCACGCGAAGGAGGTCTACGTGGTGTGGAAGCCCGCCAAGCCCCCGAGCCCGTTCATCACGGAGACCTCGACGAAGATCTTCGGGAGCGTGGACGAGGCGTTGCAGCACTTCGAAGAAGCGGGGATGTTCGGGCAGAAGAACCTGTTTGGACACTGAGCGATGACCGACGACCAGTTCACGTACCGTGCTCGCCGCATTCTGGTGGGTGCGATGCGTGTTGTATCGGTCGGGTTCGGCATTTACTACTTTATCGCGTCGGTGGATTTGGTCTTCGTGACGTACTTCGGGAACTACCCGGTGGGGTACGCGCCTGATCCAGATGATCTGTGGCGATCGCTGATCCGGATGCTGATCTATGTCTTGGCTTACGTCGGACTGTGGTACCTCGCGCCGTTTCTTGCTCGTGCGGCGCTGCCGTGGGGAATGACGAAATGCCCGAAGTGCCGGTATGACCTCGAAGGGCTGCGGGGCGACGTCTGCCCTGAATGTGGGCTGGTTCTGGGGACGAACATCGTCGATGCACCGGTCGAGTCGAAGGACGATCCGCCGTGATTGAAGCCGACCGGGTCCGGCTCGTTCGGCACTTCGTCGTCGCGGCGCTGCGGGTGATCTCGGTGCTCGCGCTGCTGTGGGCGATGCGCGACGTGCTGACGCACGTCGAGTACGCGATCGCCTACGCGGACTACTCGGTGGCGGTGCAGGGGATGACGCAGTCACCCTGGGAGTTCGTGCGGTTCGCGTCGGTGGCGTTCTGGCTGAGCGCTGCCTTGGCGTTGTGGCTGCTCGGTCCGCGGCTGGCGAGAGAGATGGTCCGCGTGCAGAAGGAACGCTGCCCTCGGTGCGGCTATCGGGCGGATGCAGCAGAAGCGTGCCCGGAGTGCGGGCTCGCTTTGCGTGAGGGCTCGGTAGACTCGGCTGATGGTCCCGACCCCAGCTGACATCGCCCGATACAGGCACGTCGCCGCGGCGGTCGTGCGCGGCGTCGGGTTGCTCCTGCTGCTCTATGCCGCGACGCGGGTCGGCACTTTCATCTGGACGAACCTCGATGATCTGTCGTCCGCGATGGGTCGGGGCGGCGTGCAGCGGTGGAACCTCGAACGCCTGGTCTCAAGCGTCTCGCTCCAGGCGGTCCTATTGGTGTTCGCGATCATCGCGATCGGCTGGCCCCGGTGGATCGCTCGGTGGCTCGTGCCCGCGCGGGTGCGGGCGGCCTGCCCCGGGTGCGGGTTCAATCTGAGCGGGCTCCGTTCGGAAACCTGCCCGGAGTGCGGGCTGATACTGGGGACCGAGTTCCTGCCCGACAACACGCGTCCGGACGAGAAAGCGGAGGGGCTAGATTCGGAATGACCCAGCGGGCGGCCCGGTCCTGGCATCGAGCCGGGGGGGCCGCCGGTGGGGATCCGACGATGGCGACGGCAACGATGGGCACGAGCAGCTGGACACCTGCGTACGAGCGGACCGAGAAGAGCAAGCTCCGGGCGGTCGATCTGCCCGACGATCAGCGGATCTACGCGAGCTGGATTCACTTCGGAAGCCTGATCGCCTGGGCTTCGAGCGTGTTTTTCAGCTCGGGGATCGCGTTCGTCGTGCCGCCTCTGGTGGCTCTGGCGATGTGGCAGATCCGCAAGGCAGACAGCGAGTTCATCGATGACCACGGGCGCGAAGCGCTCAACTTCCAGATCTCACTCATCCTGATCGGTCTGATCCTGATCCCCTTGGTGTTCTGCGGCGTCGGGATCCTCGGGTTCATGATCCTGCCGTTCTTCGGGATCATCGGAGGGGTGCTCGGGGGCGTTGCGGCGCTTCGGTCGGAGGTCTTCCGATACCCGGCGTGCATCCGGGTGATCAAGGACCCAACGCCTCCGATGGCCTGATCCCGGCCTCGTCGACGAGCCAATCTATACTGGCGGGATGCCGCTGCTCGAGGCGCACAAGCTGAAGAAGTCCTACGGCGGCCGCGCGGTCGTGCAGGGCGTCTCGTTCGGGGTTGAGCCGGGCGAGACAGTCGGGCTGCTCGGTCGCAACGGCGCGGGCAAGACCACCAGCTTCCGCATGACGATCGGCATGATCGACGCCGACGGGGGGCGTGTGGTCTTCAACGGCGAGGACGTCTCGGGCTGGCCCATGTTCGAGCGGGCCAAGCTCGGGATGGGCTACCTCAGCCAGGAGCCGAGCATCTTCCAACGGATGACCTGCGAGCAGAACCTGCTGGCGATCCTGGAGACGCTCCCGCTCGGGCGGAAGGAACGCAAGACGCGCGCGGGCGAGCTGCTCGGACGCTTCGGGCTGACGCACAAGGCCAAGGACCAGGCGCGGACCTGCTCGGGGGGCGAGCGGCGCAAGCTGGAGATCGCCCGCTCGCTGGTGACCGAGCCCCGCATCATCCTGCTCGACGAGCCGTTCGCGGGCGTCGACCCGATCGCGGTCGAGGACCTGCAGGCCGAGATCAAGAAGCTGAGCGAGACCGGCATCGCGATGCTCATCACCGACCACAACGTGCAGCAGACGCTCCGGGTCTGCGACCGCGCGTACATCATCGACGAGGGCAAGGTGTTCGCGCGGGGCACGCCCAAGGCCCTGATCAACGACGAGATGGTCAGGCGGGTCTACCTCGGCTCGCTCTTCCGTGGCGACGAGTTCGACGACGACTTCGCGCCCGCCCCGACGCGGTCGCACGAGAAGTCGACCGCGCCCAAGCGTCGCCCGGAGACCGACTCGGACCCCGAGGCCAAGGCAGGATGAGGCTCGGCGCGTCGATCCTGCTTGTCTGCGCCCTGTCGATGGGGGGGTGCCTCGAGCGCACGATCACGGTCACGAGCGGGCCCCCCGGAGCGGTGGTCACGCTCAACGACGTCGAGATCGGGCGCACACCGGTCACGACCGAGTTCACGTACTTCGGCGTGTACGACGTGCGCGTGCGGAAGGACGGCTACGAGCCCCTGGTGACCAGGCGCGAGACCACCACGCCCATCTGGGAGTACCCGGTGATCGACCTGCTCGCGATTCTGGCGCCGTGGCGGGTGAAGACCTCGATCGAATGGGACTTCGAGCTGGAGCCCGAGGTGCCTCCGGGCAGCGCCGAGGCCCTCGAGGCCGAGGCGGAGTTGCTCGAGCGCGCGACCGACCTGCGCGACGCGACCCGGGGGGGCTGATCGGACGCCCGAATCCGATGAATTTGGAACGAAAGCGCCACATACCTCTTGTCCCGGAAGGCAAGTCCGCTGTCTACTTCCTTAGACGAGGAGGGATAGACCCATGCGACCGTGCCATGCTGCTGTTGCCGTTGCCGCCCTGAGCCCCGCGGTTCAGGCCCAGAACCTGGTGATCGGCGCGTACCCAAGCCAGTCGACGGCACGTCTGGGCGATGTCGTGACCTGGACGATCATCGCCGAACTCGACAGCGTGCCGTCCGATCGCACGGTTCTCGCGACGGTGCTCGATATCGGATTCGGGCTCGACTACGGGGGCGATGCCGGGGTGGAGCTCTCGAACAACGCCTACCTGCCCGCGTTCGATGGCCTCTTTCCAGCGGTCAACGGCACGGCTTCGGGCGACTCGATCACGGGCGCGGTCGGCTCGCAGAGCCTTTCGCCTCTGGGCACCCCCGATTCCTCGAACCCGCTCTCGATCTACACCTACGACATGCTCATCACGGACGACACCGAGCGCACCATCTTTGCGGATATCACGATCGTCGGGCAGTTCACCGGCGCGTACGAGGACGGCTCGTTCGGCGAGGTGTTCTTCTACCAGCGTGCCGACGGCAGCGCGGGCACGGTGCCGTTTTCTGCCCCGCCGCTGCTCTTCTTGCCGACGCTGACGATCGTGCCTGCCCCCGCGAGCGTTGCGGTCCTGGCGTCGGGCGTGCTGCTCATGGGGCGTCGTCGGCGCGGATAGGGCTCAACGCCGGCGTCGTGTTGCCGCGAGGCCCGCGAGCCCGAGGAGAGCGGCGGCCGAGGGAGCGGGCACGATGCTCGCTCCGAACGTGTAGTTCACGGTTTCGGAGTCGTAGCCGAAGCTGTTGCCGCTGATGACGAGGGCGTTCCACCGCGCTTGATAGGTTCCCGGGTTCAGCATGATGCTTGCGCCCGGATTGCCAAACGATGTCGCGCTGGACGTGAACAGGACTTCTTCTTCGATGATGTTCGGTCCTCCGACGTCGAGATCAGTCAGCTGGAATCGGAAACTGGAACCCAGGTCTACTGCTGCGATTCCGGACGCGGTTGCGCTTCCGGAGTAGGAGTAGAAGAACTCGATCGGGTTGTTCACCTGAAAGACGATGCGGGCTTCGGATACCGATGCTGTGGTGCCGGGTGCCGTGCCGGTCGCGTCGCGAGAACTCGGCGCCTGATAGAAGGCCGATCCGCTCCCGGAGTAGGTGAATCCTGAAAAGTTTGCGGTCGTCGAGGCCTGCATGTCGTGCGTGCCCCCGAGCGGCTCGGGGATGCTCAGGGAATCGGAGGCCGTTGCGGGGCCGGCCGACGCGTCAGCGGCACCGCCCACGATGTCGTTCTGAAAGTCTGACGTGAGATAGACAAACTGGTACTGCGCCTCGCCCAACGAGACATCGACGTTCGGCTGCGCGGCTGCTGTCAAAGCCAGAGCAAAGGCAATACCGGTCGCCCCAGTTAGTCGGATCATGACTCGCCTCCGATTGCTTCCCACAGGCAGCCGCTTCTGCATGTTGAGTAGAACAGAACATCGATTCGGGGTCAATCACGAACTCTCGATCGCGGGCGCACCTCGCACGGTCTTCATGTCAGGAACATCTTGCGTTACCACCGCTCCGGCCCCGATCGTGCACCCGCTGCCGATGGCGACGCCGGGCAGGACCGTCGCGTTCAGGCCAACGAGGGTGTCGTTGCCGACGCTGACGCTGCCCCCGAGCGCGGCGCCCGGCGCGACGTGCGCGTTCTCTGAGATCAGGCAGTCGTGCTCGACGATCGCCCCGGAGTTGACGATGGCGTGGTCGAGCACACGGGCGCGGGTGTGAACGACCGCTCGCGGGCCGACCCACACGCCGCCCGCGATGACAGCCGACTCGCTGACGGTCGCATCCGGGTGGATGACCATGGCGGCATCGTCCTCCGCCTTGTAGAGGCGGTCGATCAGCCAGCGGCGGGTGCCCAGATCGCCCAGCGCGAGGATCCAGGGCGAGCCATCGAGCTCGCGGTCTTCGAGACCCGTGAGATCGCCCAGGAACGGGCAGCTCGGGGTGCCCTGGGCGAGGGGGGCGTCGGAGTCGTCGTCGTAGAAGCCTTGAAGGGCGAGGCCCGCTCGGAGTGCGGCGTCCGCGACGACGAGGGCGTGCCCCCCGCCTCCGACGAGAGTGAGCTTCACGGGTTCGGTCATGAGACGATGGTAGTGGATGGTGGTGTTGCCCCGCTTGCGCTCGGGGCTTGTCCCGCTACGATGCCCTGTGAACGAACGAACGCGCATCGGGTGTGTGAACTACCTCAACACGTGGCCCCTGGTCGAGGGGCTGGAGTCGCTTGAGGGCGTCGAGATCGTGCGCCGGGTGCCGAGCCGGCTCGTGGAACTGCTCGAACGCGACGAGGCGGATGTCAGTCTGGTCAGCCTGATCGACGCGCAGAAATCGTCCGCGCCGCTGACGATCGTTCCGGCGGGCATGATCGGATGCGACGGGCCGACGCTGACGGTGCGGATCTACAGCCAGGTGCCGCTCGAGACGGTCAGGCGGGTGCACATCGACACCGACAGCCACACGTCGGTCGCGCTGGCGCGCCTGGTGATGAGGGATCGGTTTGGTATCGATGTCGAGCTGGTGGACTACGACGCCCGCGAGCGGATGCCCCTGGCGGCGGCATCGGACGCCTCGGGCGAGGACCCCGCTTCCGGGAACGAGTGGCCCGAGGCGATGCTCCTGATCGGCGATAAGGTCGTCACGGACAGCCCCCCAGCGGTCCGGTACCCCCACCAGCTGGATTTGGGAGAGGCGTGGCGGGAACTGACCGGGCTCCCGTTCGTATATGCCGTATGGATGTGCCGGCGTGACCGCGTTGGCGATCCCGCGGTTCGTCGTGCGGCGGCGGTGCTGGAGCGCCAGAGGCTGCACAACGCGACCCGGATCGACCAGATCGTCACGGACCGGTCGCCCGAGCACCGCTGGCCGGCGGACCTGGCCAGGCGGTACGTAGGGGAGTGCCTCCGCTTCGACTTCGACGAGCGTGCCCGCCAGGCGGCGGGGCTGTTCTTGGAGAAGTGCGCGGCGCTGGGGCTGATCGGGGCGAGCGAACTCGTCGTGGCCGACGGGGTGCTCGCGTCGCCGGGCTGACCCGAGGGGGGAAGGTCCGGCGCAGAGGGCGACACCGTGCCTCCACTGCCTCGATTCCGCGTCGACGAACTCGCCGAGCTGGCGGCCCAGCTGCGGTTCGCGCCGAGATCGGCGCTGGTGCGCGACCTGGAGCGCACCGAAGCACTCGCGTACGAGCTCGACGCGGGCGGCTCGTTCCCGCTCGACTACGTTGTCTTCCGCGTGACCGGGTACCGTCCCGACCGCTCGGCCGATGCGCTGATCCCGGGCGAGGAACTCCTGGGCGAGCTGGCGACGCTTGCCGAGCACCTGTCGTCGTCGGCGAAGATCGAGCTGTCGTCGCTCGACGGCGCGCTGTCCGCCGAGGCGCTGTGCGAGAAATGGAGCGTGAGCCGGAAGACGCTCGAGCGGTACAGGCGTCGCGGCCTTCTGTCGCGTCGCGTGATCGGCGCGGGCGGGAAGCCCCGGGTCGCGTACATGCCCGAGGCGGTCGCGGCGTTCGAGCAGCGCGAGCCCCAGACGCTCCGGGCGGCGACCACGTTCAGCCGTCTGGAGCCCGAGGTGCGGGCGAGGGTGATCGCCGAGGCACGCGAGCACGCGCGCGAGGGCAAGAGTCTCAATCAGGCGGCGCTCTCGATCGCCGAACGCATCGGGCGCGGGCACGAGACCGTGCGCCAGATCCTGCAGCGCTGGGAGCGCGAGGAGGGCGAGTCGCTCTTCGATGGGTCCGGGCCAATGGGCCCGCGCGAGCGTCGCCTCTGCTTCTTGGCCTGGCGCCGGGCGCTCGAGCCGGGCGTCGTCGCCACGCGAGTGGGCAAGCCCCGCGCGAGCGTGCTCCGCGTCACGGTCGACGAGCGGGCGCGTGTGCTGCGCGGGCTGCTGCCCGCCATCGCACGGGGCCTGCGCGACGAGGCACCCGACGAGACCGCCGCCGCGGGCGAGTACGCGACCGGCGGCATCGGCTGGGCGGGCCCGGACCTGCTCGAGGACTTCCTGGCCCTTGCGCGCGGGCTGGGCCCGATCCCCGCCGCCGAGGAACGGGGGCGTCTCACCGCCTGCCGCGAGCTCCGACGGCGCGCCGCCCGCGCGATCGGCGAGCTGCCCGAGCACGGCAACAGCAGCCCCGAGATCGATCGGATCGAGACCGACCTGCGCTGGTCGGCGCGGGTCAAGGCCGAGCTTGTCCGCGCGCTGCTGCCCGTCATGCTCCGCGCGATCGAGTCGCGCCTCGGCGCCGAGGCCGAGCAGCTCGGCTCGGTCGCCCTGCGGGCGGTCGTCGAGTCGGGCATCGAGGCCGCCGCCTCGGCGATCGACACCGTGCACCCGGGCGACCGGGGCCGGCTGGCATCTCCTGTTTCGCTCGCGGTCGACCGCTCGATGCGGTCGATCCCCGCGGTGCGTGCCGCGGCACAGCCCGGGAAGGCTCGTCGGAAGATCGGGTCCTCGACGGCGGTGCGTGACCTGACGCGGATGGTCTACGGCTGGCAGCGCGTCCTCGAGCCGGACGCCAGGATCCGCGGCGCTCTCGATCTGGTTGGTAGTCGCGACGCCCTCATCCTCCGCCTGCGGTTCGGCTACGCGCCCCCGCCCCCGAGCGTCGAGGACGCCCGCCCGCTGACGCTGGCGGAGCTGGCCGACGCGCTCGGGTCCAAGCCCCTGCACGCGGCACGGTCGGAGCGCGCAGCGATCAGGCACGCGCTCGAGGCCGCGAGGCGATCAGCCGACGCCTGACCCCCGCCCGGGGCCGGTACCATGCACGCGTGAGCGAGCGTTCCCACGACACGATCGAATCGGTTCAGTTGGTCGTCGGCATGGAGATCCACGTCGAGTTGGCGACGCGGCGCAAGATGTTCGCGTCCGCGCCGAGCCCGGCGCACCCCGACTTCGAGGACGCCGAGCCCAACACGCTGATCGACCCGGTCGTGCTCGCGCTGCCCGGGGCTCTGCCCGTGATGAACCGGGCGGCGGTCGAGATGTCCATGCTCGTCGGCATGGCGCTCGGCTGCTCGATCGCTGAGCGGAGCGTCTGGGACCGCAAGAGCTACTTCTACCCGGACCTGCCCAAGGCGTACCAGCTGAGCCAGTACGACCTGCCTCTGTGCTTCGACGGAGCGGTGGACGTGCCCGCGATGGACGACGCGGGGTGGCTCGAGTTCGGGGGCGAGGGCTGCCGGGTCGGCATCGTGCGCGCGCACCTCGAGGAAGACGCGGGCAAGCTGACCCACGAGGGCGGATCTGGTTCGCAGGTCGATCTGAACCGCGCCGGGACACCCCTGCTCGAGATCGTGACGGCGCCGGACTTCCGTCGGGTCGAGGACGCGATGGCCTTCTGCCGCGTCTTGCACGCGACGTGCCGGTTCCTGGGCGTGACCGGAGGCGACATGCAGAAGGGGCAGATGCGCTTCGAGCCCAACATCAACTGCGTGCTCACGATGAAGGACGGGCGCACGGTCACGACGCCGATCGTCGAGGTCAAGAACCTGAACTCGTTCCGGTCGGTCGCGGGCGCGATCCGCCACGAGCTGAGGCAGCAGCCCAGCCGGTGGGTCGAGACGGGCGAGGAGCACGGGCCCGCGATGAAGTCGACGCGCGGCTGGGATGACGCGAAAGAGGCCACGTTCCTCCAGCGGTCGAAGGAGGATGCGCTGGACTACCGCTACTTCCCCGACCCGGACCTGGTGCCCGTGGTTGTCGACAGCGCGTGGAAGAAGTCGGTGCGCGAGTGCCTTCCAACACTCCCGGTCGAGCGCGCGACGCGGTACCGCGACGGTCTGGGGCTCGCGGACCGCGACGCGCAGCAGATCGCCTTCGACCGCGGCATGGCGGATCTGTTCGACGGCGCGGTCGAGGCGGCGGCCTCGTCGGGCATCGACCGGGCCGAGGCCGCGAAGCTTGCGGCGAACCTGGTCGTTCAGGGGCTCGGGCGGATCGCGAACGAACGAGAGACATCGGTCGCGGCGCTCGGGCTCGATGCAGCGAAGATCGGCGAGGTCGTCGTGCTCCGCCAGTCGAACGAGATCAGCGGCAACGGCGCCGAGAAGATCCTGGAACTGTTGATCGGGTCGGGCGACACGCCCCGCGCGATCGCGGAGCGGGAGAACCTGCTCCAGGTGACCGACACGGGCGCGCTCGAGGGCTGGGCCGACGAGGTGATCGCGGCCTTCCCCGAGATCGCCGATCAGATCCGGGGCGGGAAGCAGCAGGCGATCGGGCGCCTCATCGGCGAGGTGATGAAGCGCAGCGGGGGCCAGGCGGACGCGAAGGCGGTGCGCGAGATCCTGCTCGCCAAGCTGGGCTAGCGCTCGGTGAACGTCGCGTCCGGCGCCTGCTCGTGGATGAGCCGGGCCATCGACCGGGCGTCGCTGAAGCCCTTCCCGATCAGCAGGATCGGTGTGCCCCGGCTGTTCTTGAGGACGATCGCCCCCGCGTCGGGGTGGCGCGTGCCGATCACTGTTTTGATCCGGCGGAACTCGATCGCGCCGATGGTGCCCCAGGCGATGTCCTTCTTGCCCGCGAACGAGACGGCGCGGAGCCCGTGGTCGTAGAACTGCACACGCCTCGGCAGCTTGAGCGCGAAGACCGCCTGCGCGATCCCGACGATGCTCGAGATGAGCAGCGCGACCAGCAGGTGCATCCCTTTCGCGGACCCGGCGCTGAGAAACAGCAGCGCGAGCACCAGCCCGATCGTCAGGAAGAACGCGCTGACGACCAGACCCATGATCGCGAAGAACTGGTGCAGCGAGGAATGGTGCTTGTTCTTGAACTCCATGCCCCGCTCGGCTTCAGCCCCGCACGGTTTCGGGCTTCAGGTCAAGCCTCGCCAGGCGTGCCCGCACGTTGTCGAGCACGTTCATGAAGTTGATGTAGCCGTCGTAGGGCGAGTCGTAGGGGCTGAAGTACTTGTGCACGTCGCCGTCGGCCCAGTACTTGGTGCACATGTAGTAGAAATGGTCGCTCGTCGTGAGCTTCCGCCAGTCTTCGAGCAGGTAGAGCGCCTGCTTGGCGAGCTCGGGCTGGGCCTCGCCCAGGCTCTCGGCGAGCTCGACCGCCTTGCGGATGTCGGCCTCGGCCTTGTACGTTTCGTGCAGGGCGTTGGCCTGCATCGCGTTCCCGAGCCAGGCGGACAGGTCGCGCTCGGTGTCGGCCCAGCTCAGGTAGTTGGGCACGTCGTACTCGCCCACGGGCTCGAACTGCTCGAGCGCCATGCTCGGGGTGATGAAGTGGTTCTCGCCGGGCGCGACGTCGAAGATGGCGGCGGGCAGGGCGCGGACGAAGTCGAAGATCCCGGTGTCTGCCCACTGGTGCTCGCCGAAGGTCTCGTAGTCCATGAAGAGGTTGACGAGGAAGCCGTCGCCGTTGACGTCGTTGACCCACTTGGCGAACTTCTCGGTGGTCAGGGGCCACTCTTCCCAGCCCCGGTTGCTGAAGCGGAAGGCGACGTCGTCGGACAGGGCGTAGTTCTTGAGCAGCAGCCCGAAGGGGTTCGAGCCGGCGCCGGTCGGGGAGCCGGGGGGTGTGTAGACGTAGCTGGGCTTGCGGTAGCCCAGGTAGGCATCCCAGCCCTCGCAGCACATGCCGTCGAAGCGACGGGTGCCGTCGGGGTTGGTCATGGCGGCGACGGCATGCCCGACCTCGTTGGAGTAGATGAGCTCTGTGTTCCGGAAGACCCTCGGGGTCTGATTGAACAGCTCCTGCACCTTGGCGGTATGCAGGTCGACCTGCTCGAGGAACTCGCGTCGGGAGTAGAGGAAGCTGAGCGAGTGGTGGTAGGTCTCGCCCAGGAACTCGACGCACCCGGTCTCGGCGAGCCTCTGGAAGCTGTCGAGCACGTCGGGCGCGTACTCCGCGAACTGGTCGAGCGCGACGCCCGAGACGCTGAACGCGCACCGGAAGTTGCCGTCGTTGGCCTCGATCAGCTCGAGGAGCAGGCGGTTCATGGGGCGGTAGCACTTGTCCGCGACCTTCTGGCAGATCGCGGCGTTCTTGTCGGTGTCGAAGTAGAACGGGTGGTCGTCGAAGACCGAGTACCGCTTCAGGCGGTAGGGCTGGTGGACCTGAAAGTAGAAGCAGACTGAGGCCATGAGGCGGCTCCGGTGCGTGGGGGTTCACTCTAGTGTACGACGCGTGGACCGTGGGTCGCTTGTATACATGCTGCCTGCGTTCACGGGCCCGGAGCGCGAGCGAGGGGGAACGCGGACCCTTCCCCGTGCCCACGCAAGGGGCTCGTTCGCAGCGCGGACGGGGGGAGCTCTGCTACGTCTTCGGGCTGATCGCGACGGCAACCGCGAGCGGGGCGAGGACGAGCACGGGCAGGAAGACGGAGACCACCGCCGGCACGCCAGGCACCGGGGCGGACGTCCCGAGCGTCGCGCCCACGATGCACACGATCGCGACCGGGGCCCCCCGCAGGCTCCCGCCCAGGGAGTTCCCGGGCATCCGCGTCAGGAAGAAGGGCAACGCGATCACGATGATGAGGATGTTGCTTAGGGCCATCGCGATGCGTCCGAAGCGGTTGCGCTGGAGCCGGTCGCGGACGTTGGCGTCGCCGCCGCGGGTTTGCTCGAGCAGACGCCCGATCTGGCGGAAGCTGAGGTTCTGGCTGAAGCCCGCGTACTGGAGCACGGTCAGGGCCGTGGGGTCGAGGTCGGTCTCGATCTCGACCGGGATGCCCGAGGCGCTCGCCTCGGGCTTGGTGAGGTCCTCGAGGTGGGCGTTCTGGGAAGCCCAGGCCTCGCCCGTCCAGGTGGCCCGCTCGCCCGTGGTGTGGCGGAGACCCACGCCCCGCTCGTCGCGCTCGATGAACAGGAAGCCCTCGAGCACCGCGTCGTCGGGGTTGAACTCGCGGGCGTAGATCAGCAGACGCCCCTGGTTGCCCGTCGCGAGCGGGATCGGGCCCGACGCGGTCTGGCGTGTGCCCAGGTCCCGGTGCTCGCGCGTCAGCAGCTTGGCGACCTCGGGGAGCACCGCCTCCTGGTTCACCGCCGCCAGGCCCACCATCAGCACGCTCACCGCGATGATCGGCGCAGCGACGCGGCGCAGGCTCAGGCCCGAGGCCAGGACCGCGACCGTCTCCCGGTGGCGGACCAACTGCACGCACGTGAAACCCATCGCGCCCACCAAAACCACGCCCAGCATCATGTTGAACAGCTGCAGCAGGCGGGGCCACCACAGGTGGGCGATCCAGAGCGCGGTCAGCGTGACGCGCCGGATCAGCCCGGGCGGCTCGCCCGACTCGGTCTCCCCCGCGGCCTCCCAGAACTCGTCGATGTTGATCGACGCGTCGATCGTCACCACGAAGCTGAACAGGATCGCAAGCAGCGCCGCGATGTTGATCAGGTACTGCCTCGCGATGTAGCGGTCGATGAGCTTCACGGCGCGAGGCTCCACCGACGCATCCGGGTCTCGGGGCGGAGCCAGGTCACCCAGATCCAGGCGAGGGCGGCGCCGCCCGCGACATCGGTCAGGAAGTGCGCCCCCATGAGCATGCGCGTCCAGGCGCAGCCCAGCGCCAGGAAGATCATGACCGGAAGCGTGCCCGGGACGAGCCACGCGAGCGTGAGCGCCGCGCCGAACGCCACCGCCGCGTGGCTCGACGGGAACCCCAGGTTGCCCTGCCCCAGCAGCGGGTCGATCAGCGGCCAGTGGTGCACGTAGCCCTGGTAGTCGATGCTCCCGCCCGTGATCGGGCGCTCGCGGGCCACGACGAGCTTGCCGAACTCGGCGACGATGCCCGCGCCGGCGCTGCCCGCGAGCAGCAGCCAGCCTCGTCTGAACGCGCCGGGCGTGAGCACCCGACCGACGCGGGCGGCGTCGACACCCCAGAGCATGAGCGAGAGGACGATCCAGAGCTCGAGGTTGCCGGCCTGGCGCAGCACCTGGTACCAGTCGGGCAGGAAGAACCCGGGCGGCTGGAGCTCCTTGACGCGGAACACGGGCTCGAGAAAGTAATAGAACGCCCACTCGTCGAAGAGGTGGAGCAACGCGATGACGGGCATGGTGATCGCGGCGATCACGTGCCAGCGGGCCCGGGCCTGCCAGGCGTCGATGGTGCCGGCGCGGGCGTCGAGCAGCTTTGGTGGGGCGGCGCGGAGCATCAGCGGGCGTCCTCCGGGAAGCCACGATACCCGTACCCGAGGAAGAGCGTCCGCCGATCGCCCTTGTGGTCGCTTGGAACGTTGGGGATCGCTTCGATCCGCTCGAAGGCGGGCTGCCAGTGCTCGGGCAGTCCGCCGAGCATGATGGCGGGGCGTCCCAGCAACTCGGGCTTGGCCAGGCTGGTGTCCTCCCAGAAGTCCTGCTGGCTCTTGCGCCCACCCGCGTACGGCGAGGCGGAATAGACCACGCTCGGCCGATCGGGCAGGTAGTACGCCAGGATCGACGCGCGGGCGTAGTGGGCGGCGACGATGAAGGGCTCCCGCCCGGTCTCCGAGGCGAGCTGGGCGCGGAGCACGTCGAAATCCTCGCCCATCCCAGGGCCCGAGAGCAGGCGCCCGGCGTTGACTCTCTCGAGACCCGCCGCGCGTGCGCCCGCGGCGGCGAGGTCGAGACGCGCCAGAACGATGCCAGCGAGCACACCCAGCACCACGGATGCCTTCCAGAGGCGGCTGCTCCACCTGCCGACACCCTCTGCGACGACCCGCGCGGCAAGCGGGATGAGTGTGAGATAGCCTGCGATCGGCCAGTTCGTCTCGGCGTCGGTGAAGAGCGTCACGAGCAGATAGAAGACCAGGATCGGGACCGCGATCCACAGCATGAGCGACTCGCCGAGGCGCACGGGTCCGAGCCCGTTCTTGCGTGCGTGCCAGATGCCGAGAACGCAAAGGATGATCGTGAGCCCGGCGATGCCCAGCTGCGTGCCGACCAGTTCGAGCGTCCAGTTCGGGTCGTAGGACCAGCCGCCCCCGTCGGTCGGCGCCAGCGGCTGATCGCCCCAGGCCAGCCCCAGATGCCCGGCGAGGTGCTTCACGGTCACCCAGCCGTTCTGCGCGTTCCAGATCACGACCGGCGCGAGCGCCGAAAGCGCGAGCAGCGTCGAGGCGAAGATCGCAGGGATCCCCGGGATCGCGATGCGTCTGCGGTTGATCAGCAGGAAGCCCGCGAGGCCAGGGAGCATGAGCAAGATGGTGTACTTGTAGAGGAAGCCGGCGCCCAGGAAGAGCGCGAAGAGGAGCAGTGCGCCGCCGTTGCCTCGCCTGCGTGTCGGGTCGGTCGGGACCAGGGCAACAAGCAGCATCCAGGCCGCGAGAGCCCAGCAGGCGACGTAGGGCCCGTCGATGGTCATGAGGATCGCGGGGAGCTGGTACGCGGGCGTGAGGCAGACGAGGGCGGCGCCGACGAACGCCGCGTGGTGCTTCCAGGGCTGGTCGTGGTAGAGGCGGCTCGTCGTCCGCGCGACCGCGAGCGCGAGCACGCCCCCCGCGATCACCGCGGGCAGGCGGATAACGCCCTCGCCGTGACCGAGGAGCGACGTCGAGAGCCAGATCGACCACGCGACGCCCGGCCCCTTGCTGTAGTACGACCAGTCGGGGCGCAGGGCCCATTCCCAGTAGTGCGCCTCGTCCTCGACGAGCGCGTAGGGCGAGAGGAAGAGCACGTACACGGCGCGCACCACCGTGACCGCGAGCACGAGCGCGAGGGCGGCGTCGACCGGCTTGGTGGGACGCTCGCCGTTCATCGCCTGCGGATCTGCTGGTACGTGAGAACGGCGTAGCCCAGCGGGATCAGCACGCCCAGGTAGAGCGTCGGCACGCCGATGAATCCGAACTCGTGCGTGAGCTGCTTGCCCATGCTGATGACGAGCACAGAGAAGAGCGCAGGGAAGAACGCCCAGAGGTAGACGGTCAGCGTCAGCGCGTCGCGCAGGCGGATCGCGACGACCGCGCCCGTCAGCACCATCACGAGCCCCGCGAGCGACATCGCGATGCGCTCGTGGATGTTCGCGTTGATCTCGCGCAGCACGTCAACGCGCATGGCGCCGAGCTTGTCGTGGGCCTCGATCGCGCCCTGGAACTTCGTGGCGCCCTCGGTGAGGTAGGCGGTCTCGGCCAGAACCGTGTCGAGCGACCCGGTGCGCAGCTCGGCGTACCTCGGGCTGTCGGTCACGATCCCGGTGACGGACCGCTGGCGACGCACGCCCGCGACCGGCTGGGTGCTCTCGCTCGCGAGGCGGATGCTCTCGGCCGCCGAACGCCCGGTCGTGGCGACGTGCTCGAGCTCGAGGCGTGCCTCGACTCCCTTTCGTGTCAGCTCGTCGGGCGCCGCGGTGTTCAGGATCGCCCGCGCCGCCGAGACCCGCTCCGTCTCGCCGCTCGCACGTCGGATCGTGATGTCGATCGGCACGCCCGGCGTCGCGGGGATCACCCTGCGGCGCAGCGCCGGCCCCGCCGAGAGGTGCGCCCCTTCGATTGTGATCGTGTCGCCCTCGCCCGTGGTCAGCGCAGCGGTCTGGTCGTCGCGAAGATCGGTGTCGACATCGCGCAGGTACTCGACGGACGCCGTGCGCAGCGCGAGGCGGTGCCGGAACTCGTCGATGAAATCGAACCGCTCTGGGTGCTCTCGCAGGATCCGCAGCTGCGAGAACGTGAAGAACTTCGGGTCGTCAACGATCGCTGGCGGCACCGCGAAGTCGTAGCGGAACGTGTCCTCGCTGGCGATCGTGCCCCCGGCGCCGCTGCCCCGGTAGTCCTCCGCGACGATGGTCACGACGGACCCGAAGCGGGTCTCGCCCCCGGCGCCCGTGCCACCGCCCGCGTCGGGCCCGTCCCACGGGTCATCGGAGGGCCGCACAGCCAGGAACGCCCGTCGCGCCGTGCCCGCGGTGTTCGCCCGCCCCTCGCTGTCGAGGAACAGGAACGCGGGCTTGCCCAGCGCGATAACCGTCTTGGCGCCCTCAACGTTCTCGGGGTCGAGCTTCTCGACCACTTCCGCGCCGATCACGGTGCCGTTGAACTCGAACGTGTTCCCCAGCGTGAGCTGCACGACCATCCAGTCGGCGATGGAGAGCCGGACGTAGGACTCCATGGTGCGCAGGAACCGCGGGATCACCTGGTCGCTGATCACCCCAAGCACGCCCGCGAGCAGCACGCCCGAGATCAGCGCCGGCGCGAGCACCGAGCGGTGCCCGACGCCCCCCGCGTGAGCCGCGGCAAGCTCGTTGTCCTGCGCCATCCGGTGGTAGACCAGCGTCGCCGCGAACCCGGCTCCGAACGGCACGGCATACGCCAGCATCGGGATCGTCGCTAGCCCCATGAAGTGGATCGCCTGCAGGGGCGTGAGCTTGCCGTCCGCGAGCGGGCGGATGGTCACAGCGAGCGCGATCACCGTGACGATCACGACGGTCGTGAGCAGGAGCAGCCGCCACAGGTCGGCGAGGATGTACTTCCACAGGCGGGCCGGCATGGCGTGATGGTAGTGGGGGATGGACGCCGGTGGTTCCGTCTATACTGGCTGCATGTCCGACAGGCGGCTCGAGGTTGGTCAGCAGGTGCGCGTGGTGCAGCAGGTGCCTCGCCAGAGCGGCTCGCACGCCGCCGCGGTCGAGGGCGAGGTCGTCTCGTTCGGCTTCAGCAAGACCGGTTCCTGGTTCGCGCACAGCAAGGACAAGAAGCTGTGGATCGAGCGTCTCGAGCTGCGCAAGGCCGACGGCGAGCTGGTGACGCTCAACCTCGACCAGTACTCCCGCGTGGAGCTGGTGGACGGCGAGCTGCACGACGGCGACGCGGCCTGAGAGCCGTCACGCGACGGTATCGACGATTTACTCATCGGTGCAGAGACCACTACGGGCGACGTGCCGCACGCGGGCGCGGGCTACGTCGTGTTCGGCCGTGATCCCACGCCCTGCCTTGCCGACACCAACGGGGACAACGCCCTGTCCCCCGCCAACTTCAGCGCCTGGATCCTGAATTTCAACGCCGGCTGCCCGTGAGCGATGCACAAAACGAAGCCGGTGCAACCTCGCGCCGGGTGCGCACGCTGCCGGGTCGACGATGCGCCGCATGTTACTGTTCAGATGCGATTTCGTATTGTGCATATGTATCTAAACTAAGGTCCACACAGACAATCGGAGCCGGTATTCCGATTTTTGATCGGAACGTGCATCGGGCCGATGTTTCCCCCGAATCTCCTGCCCACAAAGGGAGATCACCATGCGTACACAGACGACTCTTGCGTTTCTGCTCGCCGCGTCCGCCGCTCAGGCCCAGATCGCCATCGATTGGGCGACCGTGGGCAACCCGGGCAACGCCCCCGACCCGACCACCGGCTTCGGCTCGGTCGCGTACGAGTACCGTATCGCGACGACCGAGGTCACCAACGCGCAGTACGCGGCGTTCCTCAACGCCGTCGCCGCCAGCGACCCCAACAACCTCTACAACTCGAACATGGGCAGCTCGGAGCTCGGGGGCATCACGCGCTCGGGCTCGTCCGGGAGCTTTACCTATTCCGTGAAGCCCAACATGGGCAACAAGCCCGTGAACTATGTCAGCTGGTTCGACGCAGCCCGCTTCTGCAACTGGCTGACCAACGGCCAGGGCTCGGGCGGCACCGAGTCGGGCGTGTACACCCTCAGCGGCACCAACTCGGTCAGCGCCATCACCCGCGACCTGTCGAACCCGGACCAGGTCTTCATCCCGACCGAGAACGAGTGGTACAAGGCCGCGTACCACCAGCCCGCGGCGCAGGGCGGGGACGCGGACGGCTACTGGCTCTACGCGACGCAGAGCAACAGCGTGCCCACCATCGCCGCGGCCACGCCCACGGGCGACATCGCCAACCCCGGACCCGGCGTCGCCAACTACACAAGGGGTGCAGACTGGAACGGCGAGAACGGGAATGTTACGACCGTCGGTTCCGCGGGCAACACGAGCTTCTACGGCGCGTCCGACATGAACGGCAACGTGACCGAGTGGAACGAGACGCTCATCGAGGGATCCGAGCGGGGCCAGCGAGGCGGCAACTGGGAGGAGGGCATCGTCGGCCTGCGCTCGACCGCGCGCGACGAGGACACCCCCAACACGCAGGACGAGGAGATCGGCTTCCGCGTGGCCAGCCCGGTCAGCCCGACGGTGTCCTGCGTTGCCGACACGAACGGCGACGGTCAGCTCACGCCCGCCGATTTCAACGGCTGGATCCTCGCCTTCAACAACCAGGCACCCGCCTGCGACCAGAACGGCGACGGCCTCTGCACCCCGGCTGACTTCAACGGGTGGATCATCAACTTCAACGCAGGCTGCCCCTGATCCATACGATCAGGCGGTGAGCAAGCCCTCTCTCATGCGAAGCCTCGGCCGGTTCGTCGGCGAGATTTCCAAGGCGGTCGCCCCCTCGAAGCGGCCCGTCGAGGTCAGCCGAACCACCGAGACCGAGACCCGGGAGACGGATCTGGGCACGGTCACCGTCCGGCGAACGACCATCGAGGAGATCGAGGTCCAACAGGCCAGCACACCCAAACCGGGTTGAGTCTCGCTCTCGCACGAGGCTCGCCTCCCGGCACCCCTAGAATCGGCCTCACGCCCACCGGCGAACCGTCCGCAGACCCCTGGAGCCGTCTTCTATGTCCTGGCAGCCCTCGATCGACCGCCACTACCTCCTGAAGCGCATCCCCACGCCTCCCTACGGCAAGATCAGTGATCGCCATGTCGTGGGATACGACGAGTTCGTCGGGACCGGGGGCTACGAGGGTCTCCGCAAGGCGCTGGGCATGAAGCCCGAGGACGTGACCGAAGAGGTCAAGACCTCGATGCTGCGTGGGCGGGGCGGCGCGGGCTTCCCGACGGGGCTGAAGTGGACCTTCCTGCCCCCGGTGCCCGAGGGCAAGACGCCGGGCGAACCGGGCGCCGAGCGGTACCTGGCGGTGAACGCCGACGAGTCGGAGCCCGGGACCTTCAAGGACCGGCTGCTGATGGACTTCGACCCGCACGCATTGCTCGAGGGCATCGCGATCTGCTGCCACGCGTGCAGGCTCACCAAGGCGTACATCTTCATCCGGGGCGAGTACCACCACCAGGCGCACGTGCTCGAGGAGGCGCTCAAGGAGGCCTACGAGCACGGCATCTTCGGCGAGAACTGCCTGCAGCTGTCGGGCGAGAACACGGGCGGCGAGAAGTTCCGCGTCGACTGCTACGTCCACCGCGGCGCGGGCGCGTACATCTGCGGCGAGGAGACGGGACTGCTCGAAGCGCTCGAGGGCAAGCGCGGCTGGCCCCGCATCAAGCCCCCGTTCCCGGCGCTCAAGGGCCTGTTCGGCAAGCCCACCATCATCAACAACGTCGAGACCCTGCAGCACCTGCCCGACATCATCCAGCACGGCGGCGAGTGGTTCACCAAGCAGGGCTGCGAATCGACCGTCGGCGGGCCTCCCAGCTACGGCACGAAGCTCATGGGCGTCTCCGGGCACGTCAACGAGCCGGGCGTCTTCGAGTTCGACCTGGGAATCCCCCTGCGCACGATCGTCGAGGACTACTGCGGCGGCATGCGAAACGGCAAGAAGTTCAAGGGCGCCATCGCGGGCGGCGTGTCCATGGGCATCCTCGGGCCCGATCAGTACGAGGCCGAGATGGACTTCGACATCGGGCGCAAATACAACGTGCTCGGGCTGGGCACGGCGTGCCCGACCGTGTTCGATGAGGACACGGACATGGTCGCCGTCGCCCGGAACATCGCCCGGTTCTTCAAGCACGAGAGCTGCGGTCAGTGCACGCCCTGCCGGGAGGGTTCGGGCTGGCTGTACCAGCTGATGTGCCGGATCGAAGAGGGCGACGCGACGACCAAGGACCTGGACCTGGCCCTTGAGGTCGGCACCAGCATGGGCTCGATGCCAGGCACGACCATCTGCGGCCTGGCGGACGGCAACAACTGGGCCCTGCGGACGATCATGAACAAGTACCGCGACGAGTTCGAGACCCGCGTCAGGCCGGCCCACGTGCCGGTCACCGTCTCGATCGGGGCGATGGCGAAGGGGTGAGCGTCCCCGGTCGGCACAGGCTGATCAGTCGTCTCCGTCTACGGATACTCCGTACTCGCTGACTCCAGGAAAGTGAGCCGACCAGAAGTCCTTGATGCGTTCCGTCTCGGTGTCCTCGGTGTCCCCGCCTTCGTGGTACTGCATCGAGAGCCCCTTGGTAAACAAGGCCATCCTGTACACCGGATCCTGCACGGTCGACTCCCTGATAACATCCTCGCTCCACTCCTCGGCCACGCCGGTCTCTCCCACGAGCGCCGCGCTCAGGGCGCCGATCGATAGAACCTCGGCACGGGCATGGGGATTAACGAGCTTCGATTCAAGCCCCTTGGCATAGCCGTACACCAACTGGTGCCCGCCCAGCGCCTGTACCTGTATCATGGTCTGTTTGAACGAGTCGCTCGCGAAGGTGTCGAGGACTTGGTCATTGCTCAACGAGGCGATCTGTGACTCGAACAGCGTGGCGTACTGCGATGCCGTGAGCCGTTTTGCTCGTAGCACTTCAAACGTGGGCAAGGCGTCGCCCGGAACTAGACCTTCGACCAGCATCGCGGGGCCGTCCCGGTCGATCTTAGCGATCTTGAAGGACGTAGTCTGGATCAGGTCGTTCTCATGCAACTCGAAGAGATCATCCATGCCGTCGAACGGATCGGCGTCGAACCTGGCTTGGGCCACCTGAATGGTAATGTCATCCACAACTTGCTGCGGCATGCCGTGCTCGATCGAGGACGCAAGGCGGAACTCTAGCCGTTCGATCTCGGGCCTGTCCGAACGCGAGACGATGAATTTTTTGAGCCGCGGGTTCCATACAACAATCTTGTCCTCAAGCATCGCTGCGGTGATCTGCAGCTCAGCGACATCCGAGTACTTCTTGCTGTGCCGGTAATCGAGCGTGGGCACCAACTGGTACTCGGCTGGCTGATTCTGAATCTGCCGGACGTAGCCCGTCCGTCTCGAACTCGACGCCCTGGTGATCTCGTTGACCTCCTCGAAGCCTCCGGTCTGCTTGTTCTTCCGGAGCAGCGTCAGATGCTGGTTCAAGTCCCCGTCGAACTCAATACACAGCAGCTTGAGCCCAGCCGCGTCGGCCGGGTTGCGCAGGCAGATCTCGGTCTGTTCGCCCAGATAGAGATGGCACCGTGTGGTGGCATCGGCGAGTTCATCCTGGATGAGTCGTTCAAGCTGAGGGGGCATCTCACACTGATCGCTCGACTGCGCCCAGACTCGTTTCAGGGCGCTCACGAATTGACCCGAATGGGCCCGCTCGTATTCGCTCGACGCCGCATAGAGCACTACCCGGCTGCCGAGCTCATTAAAATCTGCCGCGTGCCCAAAACGGGTCTGGGCGTCCTGCCCGGCGTAGCAGCAGTCCAGGAAGATCATTGCGTTGATCCCGGGCGCACGCTTGAACATCAGTAGCAGCTCGTGCAGCATGATCGCGTCCCCGAGCGGTTCTTGCTGTGTCGAGCCAAAGAGCAGTAAGTAAAGATCCGAGGTGCCGCTGGTCCCGTGTCGCACGCGGTGGCCGTGGCCCCCAAAGTACAGCAGGACCGTCGATCGCGGTGGGAGTCGAGAGACCTGGTCGATCAACTCGCGGCGGACTCGGCCGGTCGTCGCCTCGTTGTCGGTCAGAATGATCGGGCAAACACCGGCTGCGGCACCGATTGTCTCTCCGAACCACCGTGCTCCATCGCTCGGAAGGGCTCGATCAGAATTAGCGTCCTCTACGATCTCAAAGTCCATGTCGTCATCGGCATAGTTCCCGAGCCCGATGCTCAATACGACCAGGCGCGGCTGATCCTGCCCCGCGACGGACGCGGGCAGGATCGAGCCGAGATAAACCAACGAGCCAAGAAGAGCACGGATCATGGCCGTGCAAGCCCCGCCTGTTCCAAAGTCTTGAACATCCGTGACTGTGTGGTCTCACTCAGATCCGAGCCCTCAATACCCCGGATCTCGTCCAGCGTCAACTGATCCTCGAACGGTCGAGTCAGCGACATGGCGTTTTGGCATTTGTTCGAGATATCGAGAGCGTGACGGGCCGCCTCTTGTCCCGCCTCAAAGGTCCGCTTCTCATTCATCAGGCACCGAGCATGTTCAAGCAGCATGTAGAGCGTCACGTGGCAATCATTCAATTCAGGGAAGTGCACTTTGTGAATTCGTTTGTAGTCCGCCTCGATGTCGCCGCTTGCGTCGATCTTGTTGAGATCGGCCTTGAACTTCGCAAGAAGCTCAGTCGTCCGCTCGTCCTTCTCCGGGGGCATCTTGATCTTGCAAGCGCAACCCATCACGGCCGCACCCAGCAACAGGGCCAGAACAAACGACAGTAAGTGTTTAGCGGTCAACATCTTACAAAAACCTTTCAGAAATTGAATATCGATGAGTCATAGTCTACATCCCACGATCTATGCCCGCAAGCCTGATCGACCCTCGGTCCCCTAGCCTCTGCATGTTCGCCGCCGAGGAGACTCCAATGATCCGACCGATCGCAGTCGCTTTGCTCGCGTGGGCTGGCGCAGCACACGCCCAGCCCTTCGCCCACGCCTATCCCTCACAGTTCGCGGAGCGGTCGTCTATGGCCGAGGCTCTCCAGGTCCGGTCCGAGATCGTCCGCCCCTGGATGACCACCGCGACAGGCACCGCCATGGTCGACGCGGTCGGCGATCTCCCCCCGCGCATCCGGCGCTGGCGTTGGAGCACCCGCGGCTTCGGCGAGCGCACCTACACCATCGAGCAGTACCACGCCCTGGACGCGGAGGACCAACGCCTGCTCGATTTCGTGGGCATCCACGAGCTGCTGTACTACGCCGGCTGGAACGCCGACGCGCCCTTCATCGAGTTCCGTGCCTACGACCTCGCGGTCACGGGCACGCCGCTCGCCGAGCCCTCGGCACTCGCGGGGGCGCGCATCCTGCTGGTCGACCCCGGGGTCGTCACGCACGCCTGGCTCCTCGCCCGGCACGGCGCCGATGTCACCATCGTCTCCAACCGCCAGCGGTTCCGCGCCATCTATGACTCGCCCAGCGACCAGGGACGGGTCAACGGGCTCGATGGCGGGCCCGATGGATCCGTCACCATCCTCGACACCAACTGGCCAGCCGACGAGGACGACCTCGGTGAACCCTTCGACCTGATCCTGGGCGTCAACGCGCTGTCAATGGGTCGGGTCGAACCGGTCCCCTCGCAGTTCCGCCATCGGGCCCCGACGACGATCGACAAACCCCTGGGCGCAACGCCCGAAGAGGCCGCGGCACGCATCGCGGGGGCTCTCGCGATCAGCGGGCGCGCGGTTCTGTACAACTGGGGCATGCCCGCGCGAGCCAACAACGATCTCGCCCAGAGCGGGGACGTCCGCCCCGTGATCGGCCCCGAGGCCGCGCGGGCCGCGGGGCTGACCCCGCTCGCGATGGCCTCGGACGCCAGCCAGTTCAACGCGATGCTCGGCACCCGCGAGCAGGTGGACGAGTTCCGCCGTCCGCTCGATCGGGAAGGGCTGACGGCCCCCCAACTCTCGGTGGTCTACGCCGTCTATGAGCGGTCCGAGGCCGAGAACTGATCCTGCCGATCGCCTTCGCCGAAAGTGGCTGGGCACGGGGCCCGAATTCGCGTATCGTGATCGTCCCGGAGAGGCCGCCACGAGCGGCCCGAGGCCGGATGGATGGCAGTGCGGCGGGCTCGGGGCCAGGCCGCTGTGACCCACAGCGATGAACGACCCCTCACAGCCCGACCGACCCGACGCCGGAGCGATCAGCGATCCCGACGCGTCCGATCGACCTCCCTCCGCCGGGCCCGTGTTCCACGTCGAGTGGGCCGCGGGCACGGCCGACGCCGACACCATCGGGCCCTGTCTCGACGCCCTGCTGCACCGCCTCGCGCAGGCGTTTGTCCCGCGCACGGGCGACGTCCGCGTGCGTGTCGTCGCCGACGACGCCATGGCCGAAGCCCACGAGCGCTACAAGGACACCCCGGGCACCACCGACGTGCTGACCTTCGATCTCGCTGGCGACCCGGCCGCACCCCTCGACGCCGACCTGCTGATCTGCGCCGACGAGGCCTCGCGCCAGGCCGCGGCGCGCGGCATCCCGGTTGAGCACGAGCTGCTGCTCTACGTCGCGCACGGCGTGCTGCACTGCTCGGGCTACGACGACGACACCGACGAGGCCGCGCGCGCCATGCACGCCCGCGAGGATGAACTGCTCACCGCCGCGGGTGTCGGCCCCGTCTACAGCGCCTCCCCAACCCGTTCGGAGGCGGCGCCGTGAACCAAGCGGCGCTCTGGACTGCGATCGGTGCGGTGATCGTCGGCGCCGCGTGCTCGGCGGTCCATCAGTCGCTGCGATCCCTCAGCCGCTCGCGTCTGGAGGATCTCGCCGCGACGCGCAAGAGCGAGGCCCAACGCGCCAAGCTCTCTCGCATCCTCGACGACCGCACGGGGCACGCGGCATCGATCGCTCTGCCGCGCGTCGCGCTCAACGTTACCGCCGGGTTCGCCGTTCTGCTCTGGATCGACTCGTTCAACCCGGAGCCGCTGGCGCTCAGGGACCTGTTCATCGCGGGCGCGGTTACGGCCTGTGTGCTCTGGGTCTTCGGGCTGGTCGTGCCGCTCAGCATCGCGACGCACGCGGGCGAGCGTGTCGTGCTCGCGCTGTCGGGCACCATCCGCGTCGCCCACGCGATCACCGCGCCGGTCCGATCGCTGCTCAACGTGCTCGACGAGGCCATCCGGCGCCTCGCCGGCGCCGAGGACAAGAACGGGCACGACGCCCAGGCCGAGATCCTCTCGGTCGTCGAAGAGTCCGAGGCCGAGGGCCAGCTCGACGAGGCCGAGCGCGAGATGATCGAGGGCGTCGTCGGTTTCCGCACGACCACCGTCGAGAGCATCATGACCCCGCGCACCGAGATCGACGCCATCGAGGTGGGGGGCGATCTCCACACGATCGAGCAGCGCGTCAAGGAGATCGGGCACAGCCGCATCCCCGTCTACCGCGACAGCCTCGACGACATCGTCGGCATCCTCTACGCCAAGGACCTGCTCCACTGGCTCACCGAGCCCGGGCGGTCGCCTGACGACGACTTCGACCTCCAGGACATCGTCCGCGACGCCCTCTTCGTCCCCGAGCAGAAGACCGTTCGCGAGCTGCTCACCGAGCTCGTTCAGCAGAAGGTCCACCTGGCCATGGTTGCCGACGAGTACGGGGGCACCTCGGGCCTCGTCACCATCGAGGACATCATCGAAGAAGTCTTCGGCGACATCCGCGACGAGTACGAGCTCGAGGAGGACGACGAGCCCACCGCGGAGCTCGACGCCGAGAACCGCTGGGTCGAGTCCGACGCCGCGGTCCACGTCGACGACCTCAACGACGAACTCGAGAGCCTCGCGATCGAGATCCCCGAGTCGGACGACTACGACACCGTGGGCGGCTACGTCGTCACCACCCTGGGGCGCATCCCCGAGGCAGGCGAGGCGATCGAGCTCGACGACGCCAGGCTTACCATCCTCGACGCCGCCCCGACCCGTGTGCTCCGCGTCCGTGTCGAACGCACCGCCGACGCCCCGCCAGGCACCGCGAACAACGGCGACAGCGCAACCGCCGACTAATCCCCTCATCCCCGCTGGGGAGAGGGTGTCGAGCGCAGCGAGACGGGCGAGGGGGGGTCCCGTACGATCCACACATGCCGACGCTAACCCTCTACAACACGCTCACAAAGTCCAAGGAGCCCTTCCGGGCCCTCGACCCGACGAACGTCACCTTCTACACCTGCGGCCCGACCGTCTACGACGACGCCCACATCGGGAACTTTCGCGCGTTCCTCGCCGCCGACCTGCTCCGGCGCTGGATCGAGTCCCCGCTCTGCAAGCTCATCGACGACAAGACTGGCGAGGTGCATGACCCACTGAAACACGGCCCGCGCACGGTCAGGCACGTCCTCAACATCACCGACGTCGGACACATGACCGACGACGACCTCGCCGACGGCGCGGGTGAGGACAAGATGGAAGCCGCGTGCGAGCGCCTGCGTGAGGCCAAGAAGGCGGGCACCGCGCACGTCGAGTCCATCGACCCGAACGACCCGTGCCAGATCGCCGACTTCTACACCGAGCGGTTCCTCGAAGACGCCCGCAAGCTCGGGCTGAAAGTCGCGCACGAGCAGCAGGCCGATCCCGGTGTCATGCCCCGCGCCTCCGACAACGTCGGGGGCATGAAGCGCATGATCGAGAGCCTCGCGAGCAAGGGCTTCGCCTACCGCGTGGGCGACGCGGTCTACTTCGACGTGCAGAAGTTCGAGTCCTACGGCACGCTCTCGGGCAACACCCTCGACAAGCTCAAGGGCGGCGCGGGCGGGCGCGTCTCCGACGAGCACCAGGCGGGGAAGCGACACCCCGCCGACTTCCTGCTCTGGAAGTCCGACCCCTCGCACCTCATGAAGTGGCCCGGCCCGACGATCGAGGGCGAGCCCATGCCCGAGGGCTACCCGGGCTGGCACATCGAGTGCTCCGTCATGTCACAGGTGCTGGGCGAGACCATCGACCTGCACTCGGGGGGCGAGGACAACATTTTCCCCCACCACGAGTGCGAGCGCGCCCAGTCCTGCTGCGCCCACGGGACCGACGTCTTCGCCCGCCACTGGTTCCACCCGCGCTTCCTGCTCGTCGAGGGCGAGAAGATGTCCAAGAGCAAGGGCAACTTCTTCACGGCGCGTGAGCTGTTTGATCGATATGATCCAAGCGTCATTCGATATGAGCTCCTGAAGACCCACTATCGATCAAATGCAAATTTTACAGAAGACGGGCTCCGAGACAGCGAAATCCAAGTTCGGCGTCTCCGCGATCGAGCGCGTTCCATTCAGCTTCTGCGAGAGCATCCGCCAGTTGAAGGTTCGATCCACGTTCCAGCACATGAAATCGATCGAATTGCGTTCGCGCGATCACTCTCAGACGATCTGAATGTATCTGCCGCTTTAGCGGCGGCGGATAACTTCAGATACATGCTTGGAGCAATCGATGGTCCTAGGCAGATCACGATGTTCCTCCGACATGAAGCAGACCGGCTCGATGTTCAGCTACCAATTGAAGTACTTCCATCCGACGTCGCGATGAGTCTTCTTGAGTCTGACGACATACTGGATCAGATCTGGGGAACGATGCATTTGATGGACGCCGTTTTGGGGGTTGTGTTTGTGCCTCAACCCAAGCAGACCGAAACCGACATCGGCCTCTTCATGGGCGGTCTCGAACCCGACCCCGCTGTCATCGACAAGCTCATCGCTCGCCGCGACGCCAAGAAGGCCAAGGACTTCGCCAGGTCCGACGCCATCCGCGACGAGCTCGCGGGTATGGGCTACGCGATCAAGGACGTCGCGGGAGGGAAGGTCGAGGTCAGCCGGGCCTGACCCGCGCCCGCTCAGCGCCCGTCCCAGGGCGTCACGTTCTTGTCGAAGCTATCTCTGGGCTTCACTACGCGCCCCCTCGGGCCGGGCGTGTCCGCGATCACGGTCAGGCGGAGCACCTCGTCGGGTCGCTCGGGCTCGAGCACCCACGCGGGCACGTCCGCGAGCGGGAGCCTGTACAGCCCGGTCGCGTCGAACCACCCCGAGTTCGCGTCCGGGTCGCGCAGGTCGATCTCCCACGTCCAGCCCTGCTCGCGCTCCGCGAGCCCGCTCGTGCCGCGCACCCGGAACAGCTGCACGAGGAACAGCGCGGGCGCCTTCACCCCGTCGCCCCACTCGTCCACCAGCCTGAGGTACACCGCCAGCACCGGCTCGCCCTGCGGCCCGGGCTCGATCCGCGTCAGCGGGCTGATCTGGAGCGAGACCGGCGCGAACGGATTCGGCGCCCCGGGCTCGAACAACTCCACGTCACCCGCAGGCGGCGCATGCAGGCGCGAACACCCCGCTGCAACGCACACCAACACGACCAGGCCGACACGGATCATCCCCCATCCTAACGCTCATCCCCAGAGTGAGGCGGCGTGTGTGCCGGCGCGACCCCTGGCCCGGGCTCCGCCCACCTGTGTTCCAGAGCCGCGATCAGGCGCCCCTGCCCCGATTCCAGCGAGGCCAGCGCCCGCGTGTTCGCCTCGATCACGCTCACCAGCACGCTCAGTTCGGTCCGGTCGCGCTTGATCCGCTCGTGCTGCTCCGCCAGCTGACGCTCGCGCTCGGTCGCCGCGCGGCGTTCGCTGAGCCACATCAGGCCGATCAGCCCCGCCGCACCCAGCTGCGCCATCGCACCGGCAAGCTCAGGTTCCACACGCACCACCCATCTACAGATCGAACCGATGGAACCGCGCTTCGTACGGCACGCTCACCGTGCGTCCGCGGTCCACCTGCTCGCCCCATTCCACGCGCGTGAACACCATCTCCGCCCACGTCCGCCCGTGCAGATCGACCAGGTCGCCGATCAGGAAGGCGTCGAGCGACGCCTGCACCGCGTCGCGAAGCGTCCATAGCCCGCTCTCGCTCGCCGCGACCAGCCGCCCGACCACGAACACCTGAAGCTCGAAGATCCCGTACACCACGTTCCGCGTTGTCGGCACGCTGGCGGAATCGTCGGGCAGCACGAGATACCCCTGGCGACCCACCCGGAAGCGGTGCGGCCCGCTCCCGAACAGATCATCCCCGTTGAACGAACTCGACACCGCTCACCCCCTCACAACGACTCGGCGGACACCGGGTCGTCCTCGCCGCCGTTCGGCGACACGCCCGTCAGGGTCACCACCTGCTTCACGCCCGTCGGCTTGGACTCGTACGCCACGCGCGTCACGACACCCGTCGCCGTCACACGGACCAGGCCGCGGTCCGTCCCGCCCAGTGCGCTCACGAACACGACCGTCCGCGTCTCACCCAGCTCCAGCTCGTCGTCCAGGCCCTCATCCGCAGATCGCGTGATGCGCACGATCGCCTTCCTCTGCGGCACATCGACGAAGGCCGCGTACGGACCCTCGTCCCCGTACTCCACGACCTCGCGCGACGCCGATCGCTCCACCGCGATCGACTCAACCCCAGGCCACGAATCTCCATCGAGCTCAACCATCTCGGGTCGCAGCACGAGCATCCGTCACCCCCTCACCAGGTGGCTGACTCCGGGCCGGCGCACCGACTCCGCTTCGCCGTCGCCGTCCAGATCGATCATCGCCGTGACCCGCCCTCGTTCGGCGCTGAACCGCTCGCGGTACATCAACGACCGTTCGGCATATCCGACGCCTGCGCTCCCCGCCGATCCCGCCGCAGCTGCCGCCGAATAGATCAGGTGCAGGGTGCCCAGGCACTCCAGCCGCATCAGCGCACCCGGGTTCACCACGGCTTGCGAACCGAGCGCCCCTTCGCGTGCGTCCTCGGGCTCGATCCCGAGCATCCGCAGGATCTGCCCGTGCACCACCGCCATCTGCGGGCGATACGTGAAGCACTCCAGCTCGCCGCTGGCCAGCTCGGGCGGCGTGATCACCGCGTCGTCCGCAGACGCCCGCAGCCGCGACAGTCCGAGCTGCCCGACACCGATCACCTGCGCAACTTCGTACGAGGCCCCCGCATAGCTCACGACGCTGCCCGCTGCGACACCCACCGCCGCGAAGTCCACCCCCGCGACGAACCCGACGCCCGACGTGACCAGGCCCGCCTCGCGGAACACCAGCTGCCCGAGCCACCCCGTCTCCAGGAACAGCCGCGGCTCGTACACCAACAAGTCTCGATCGCTTGCAAACACGACAACCCCTTTCGACCAAACCAAGAAACCCGGCCCGGGCCCGCCGACCCGAACCGGGTGCGCTCGCCGGACGCCCGTCGGCCCGGCGGCGCTGCCCCCTCACCCCGAAGGGGGCATCAGACCGCGAGCCCGCGCAGCTTCGCGTGCGCCTGCTCGTTCCGAAGCTCCAGCGTGTACTCACCGATCACCTGCCCGCGCACCGAGTCACCGCTCGATGCGAGAGGCTTGTAGTGGAAGCTCCGACCCTGGAGCGGCATCACCTCAAGGCGGCTCGAGTCCAGCATCAGCACCGTGTCTGTCGGCGCCCACCGGCTCATCACCACCCGGCACACACCGAAGTCGCTCTCGTAGACGCTGATCATGTCGCGGAAGCTCGTATCTTCGGGCAGATACTGGCGGCTTGCGCTCGCGAACTCGTTGATCTTGCGCTTCTGCGCGCCGTTCACGACGATCGTGTCCACGCTGCCCGAGCTTTGCTCCCACACCCTGCGCAGCGCCGCGTTCAGCAGCTCTTCTGTCAGCTCGTCGTCGCCCGCGCCCCCGCCGTCCGGAAGGCCGCCCGAGCCCGGCTGGAAGTCGTTGGTCGACAGCAGCGGGATGATCCCGTTCATCGAGCGCCGCGTGGTGCTCGAGCCCACCTGGTTCGTCACCGGAGCGACGCCGTTGATCACGCAGTTCTCGAGATCGCGGAGCAGCTCGCGCATCCGCTCCTGCTTCTGGTAGTCCACCTCATCGTCGATGCCGTACTGGCGGCTCGCCTGCATCGAGCCAGACACCTCCACAGTCGAGGTCAGGATCTGTGTGTAGTTCCGCTGGCGCGAGCGACTCGTGAACCGGGCGTCCGGAGCCTCGTCGCCCTCGAGCGCCGCGTTGCCCAGGATGTTCAGCACCATGTTGTTCGCGAGCGTCGCGGGCGACGTGCCGCCGTAGCCCCGCCCGACGTTGAGCTGATCCCCCGCGATCGCCGCGACGAACAGCACCTCGCCCGAGCCCTCGGGCTGCACCAGGTCACCGATGCGGAACCGGTCACCGTTGTCCACCGTCAGTGTCGTCGCAGACGTCGGGCTCGGGCTGAACGTCGTCTGGTTCAGAGCGTCGGCATTCGCCAGCAGCTCGTCCTCGATCCACTCGTGCACCGTGCTCTGCGCCGAACGCTTTGCGTCACCCAGATGATCCAGCAGCGGTGTCTCGTACGGCGACACGATCCCGATGATGTCGCTCACATCCTCAACCAGCTCCGGCAGATCCGCTCCCGCCCCGTACGTCGCCTTCCCCGTAAACGCCATCGCATACCCCCTTCTTCAGCGCGCAACCAACGCGCCCAGTCATCCACACACGTCCCGATTTACGCCCGATACCAGCCTTCAGGCCCCGGCATCCGCAGCTCGCTAGCCCTGCCGGCGCTTGCGCAGGTACCGCGTCAGAGCGCGCCGATCGCCCGACCGCCGCGCCTCGTCAGCCAGGCCCGACAGCGTCGACCCCGCCGACACCGCCGCCCCGCCTAGGGCAGAGCCCCTCGCCGACGTGCTCGCGGCACGGAACAAGAAGGGCTTCGCACCGACGATCTCACCCACGACCGCAGCGGGATCCTCTCCTCCAGCGACACGCCCGCCCGTGACGGCGAGCGCCGTCTCCAGGTCGATCACGCCCGCGTCGAGCAATGCACGCTCCAACTCGAACCGGCGCTCCACTTCCGCGAGAGCAGACTCGAGTTCCGTCACGCGATCC
>JANQQZ010000059.1 GCA_028284805.1 Phycisphaerales bacterium | reverse complement strand
GATCCACTCGTCGCACGTCGAGTACGAAACCGAGACCCGGCACTACGCCCACGTCGACTGCCCGGGCCACGCCGACTTCGTCAAGAACATGATCACCGGCGCCGCCCAGATGGACGGCGCGATCCTCGTGGTCGCCGCCGACTCGGGCCCCATGCCCCAGACCCGCGAGCACGTGCTGCTCGCCCGTCAGGTGGGCGTGCCCTACATCGTCGTCTTCATGAACAAGATCGACCTCGTGGACGACCCCGAGCTCGCCGACCTGGTCGAGATGGAGATCCGCGAGCTGCTCGACAAGTACGAGTTCCCGGGCGACGACACGCCGATCGTCCGTGGTCAGTCCAAGGCCGCCCTCGAGAACCCGAGCGACGACACCATCTGCGCCCCGATCGACGAGCTGTTCGGCGTGCTCGACAGCTACATCCCCGAGCCCGCGCGTGAGGACGACAAGCCCTACCTGCTCGCGGTCGAGGACGTCTTCTCGATCAAGGGCCGCGGCACGGTCGCGACCGGGCGTATCGAGCGAGGCGTCGTCAAGGTGGGCGACGAGGCCGAGATCGTGGGCCTCGCCACCGAGAGCACCAAGACCACCGTCACGGGCGTCGAGATGTTCCAGAAGACGCTCGACGAGGGTCGCGCTGGCGACAACGTCGGCATTCTGCTCCGCGGTGTCGAGAAGGACGGGATCACCCGCGGGCAGGTCGTGTGCAAGCCCGGCTCGATCAAGCCCCACAGCAAGTTCAAGGGCCAGGTCTACGTCCTGACCAAGGAAGAGGGCGGGCGTCACACCCCGTTCTTCAGCAACTACCGCCCGCAGTTCTACATGCGGACGACCGACGTGACGGGCTCGATCAAGCTGCTGGGCGGCGCCGAGATGTGCATGCCGGGCGACAACATCGAGGTCGAGGTCGACCTGGGCGAGAAGCCGGTCGCCATCGAAGAGGGCCTGCGTTTCGCCGTCCGTGAGGGCGGCCGGACGATCGGCTCGGGCACGGTGACGTCGATCATCGAGTAATCAGCTGATTCACGCCCCGCTCGCGAGAGCGAGCGGGGTGCTTTCCGCAGAAGCTCTCGGGCCGGGTGGGTGCCGCGGGCAAGGGTTGAAAGGGAGGCCCCCGATGGCCAAGAAGAAGGCTGCCGCGCGCGAGTACGTCTGGCTGCAGTGCACCGAGTGCAACGACCTGAACTACCGCACGCAGGTCAACGTCAAGGGCGGGCTCCCCGAGAAGATGAAGGACGGCATCAAGAAGTACTCGCCGCGCCTCCGCAAGCACACACTGCACAAGATCAAGCGGAAGTGACCGCTGGTCCGTTACGCCAGTAGCTCAGTTGGTAGAGCAGTGGATTCCAAATCCACCGGTCGGGAGTTCGAGTCTCTCCTGGCGTGCTTGACATCCCAACCGACGCGCCCCGCGGGGCGCGTCCCAGGCCAGGGGCAACCCACACCGTGAGCGGCGCGATCTACAAGCAGGGACAGGGCTACTGGGTCCGCGTGCTGACGGCGATCTTCGCTGGAGGCGTCGTTCTGGCCGCGGCGGCCTGGGCCTTCCGCGAGGCGGCAACCATCAAGCTCCCCCAGCCGACGCAGCGGGTCGCGCTCGCCGCCGTCCGGGGCGATGCCCCCCAGCCCGGTGCTGTCGTCGAGGTCTTCGAGACGATCGACGCCCAGCGCACCCGGACGGGCTCGGCGGTCGTCGAGTCGTTCACGCCGCAGAGCGCGGGTGCCGCAGAGCTGATCGTGCGCGATGTCGCCATGGACTCGGGCGTCCTGCTGATCCCCTCGAGCGCGACGGTCCAGACCGCGCAGGGGCTCAATGCTTCGGCCGATGGCCTCCGGGCCGAGGTGGTCTCCGCGGTTGGCATCACGATCTTTGAGCCGATCTATCTGCAAGCGGGCATCGCGGGCGTGATCATGCTCGCCGGCGCGATCGGCATCTACATCTTCGTCGCGGTGCGCAAGCCCGCGGTCGACTTCCTGATCGCGACCGATGGCGAGATGAAGAAGGTGCACTGGTCCACCCGCAAGGAGATCCAGGGCTCGACCGTCGTCGTCGTCGTCGCGACCTTCCTGCTCGCGGCGGGCATCTTCGTCGTCGATTACGGCTTCGGCACGTTCTTCAAGCTCATCAACGTCCTCCAGTAGCCCCTCCTCACACCTCCGGCGAGGCCCCACATGGAAAGGCAGACCACCATCATGGCCGACAACGAGAACCTCAACCCGGGCGAACCGCAGGACGAGCAGAACACCCAGCCCGAGAGCGCCGAGCCCCAGGGCGACCAGGCCGAGCCGACGCAGCCCGACCAGCCCTCGGAGCCATCCGAGCCGGCGATGGACGGCACCCCCGACAAGACCGACGACCTGATCCCGGAGGACGAGCCCGTCCGCCAGGCGGGCATGGACTGGTTCGTGCTCCGCGTGGCCAGCAACAAGGAGTCGAGCGTCCGCGAGACGCTCCTCCGCAAGGTCCAGATTGAGGGCATGACGCACCTTGTGGGCCGCATCCTCGTGCCCACCGAGAAGACCAAGACCATCAAGGGCGGCAAGCAGCGCATCACCGAGACCAAGCTCTACCCGGGCTACGTCTTCGTCGAGATGCAGCTCGAGGACGACGGGCGCATCCCGCAGGACGTGTTCTTCCTGATCAAGGAGACCACGGGCGTGGGCGATTTCGTGGGCACCGCCGGGCGTCCGACGCCCATGGCGCAGCACGAGATCGAGAAGATGCTCCAGGACAGCAAGAAGCCCGAGGACGAGCCGGTCATCAAGCTCTCGTTCGAGAAGGGCGAGCCCGTCACCATCAAGGAGGGCCCGTTCGAGGGCTACGAGGGCACGGTCGACGAGCTCTTCCCCGAGAAGGGCACCGTCCGCGTGCTCGTCACGATCTTCGGGCGTCAGGCCCCGGTCGACCTTGAGGAATGGCAGATCGCCAAGGCCGACGAGGACTGAGCCGAGCGAGGTCTCAGCCCCGTGATGTCAGACCCTGATCCGTCGGCCCGGAACACCACCGGGCCGGCGTTCGTTTTGCGACGTACGCTCCGGCTGTTAGCAGGAGGACGACCGCGTGACGACGCACGACGCCCCCCACGACCCGCCCCAGCTTTCGAGCGACGACCCGATCGAGGCGATCCAGCGCGCCGAGCAGGCCGAGCGGATGGCTGCGGTCTCCGACTTCAGCAAGCCCCCGAAGAAACGCCGTCGCTGGCCCAGGGTCGTGCTCGGGCTGCTGCTGGTGCTGCTCGTCGTGGTGGGGCTCGCCCCCAGCGTCGCGGGCCCGATGCTGCGGCCGGTGATCGAGAAGCGCCTGACGGCTGCGCTCGCGGCGACTGTTCGTATCGAAAGGGTGTCGCTGAGCTGGGTCGACGGGCCGCGCATCGAGGGCGTTCGGATCCTCGATGAGGCGTTGCAGGAGCAGGCCAACCTGACGATCAGGTCGGGGACCCAACTCTTCAGGCTCGCCATGAATCCGAGCGAGCTCGGCAAGGTCTACGTATCCGGGAGCATGATCCTTGAGCGACGCCCCGACGGCTCGATTGCCCCGTTCCCGAAGCCCGACCCGAACTCGGGCACATCGTTCAGTCTCCCGGATCTCAGCGTCATCCTGAACGCGGAGAACCTCGACCTCGAATGGCGCGAGACCGACCGGGAGCCCGTACGCATCTCGGGCATCGATGGCGGCGTGAGCTATGGGCCCGGAACGGTCGCCGGCGGGTTCACGTTCGACATCGAGCATGCTCTCGGCACAGGCGAGGCGGACGTCTCGTTCGACGTGCACGACCTCGCCAGCGAGGACGGCACGATCGCGGCCGAGTCGGGCGGGGTGACGATCAAGGTCGAAGGCGATGTCCTCAGGCTCGATCTGGGGGCCGATGTCACGCGCACCGATTCGGGTTACCGCGTTTCACTCTTGGGCGACGAAGCGGAGGCACACCTGGGCGGGCGGGTCATCGCTGCGCTCGCGCCGGAGTTCGCCCAGCTGACGCGGGCACCCGTCGAGGTCGGAGACGGGCGCGCGTTCACGATGGACGCGGTCCCCGGAGCCTCGCTCAGGCTGACAAGGGCGGCAGCCACGATCGACCCGGGCACGGGGTCACTCGCCGACACACGCTTCGAGGCGGTGCTCGAGACCGACCGGCTTACCGGGACGCTCGACGGCGCGCGGTGGACGATCGAGCCGCTGCTTGCGACCGCGGGCACGCGGAATCTTGCCGACGGGCTCGACGTCGAAGCGGTCACATCGGTCACGCTGGACGGCACGCGCGCGGGTGACCCCGCCCTGCGCGCCGACGGGCTGCGCGCGCTCGATGTTGGCGGAGCGGTCGTGACGGAGCCAACCACCATCCTCGCAGGGAGCCGCACGACGCTCGACGTGACCGAGGTCGTGACCGCGGTGATCGAGCCGCTCGTCGCATCGCGGCTCGCGGGCACGGGTCTGGTGCTCAGCCGCGATCTCGGCCCGGTGGTCTCGGCGGAGTTCGCGCTCACGTCGGGCCCGCGCACAGGCCTCCGCCTGGGCCTCGACTCTTCCAACGCCGAGGCATCGCTCGGCTTCGTGATCGAGGAGGGCGTGCTGCGATCGACTGAGGACGCGTCGCGCGTGCGGATCCGATCGGCGTCGGGCGTGCTCAGCGAGCTGCTCTCGGGCGCGGGCGTGCGCGTCGATCAGGGGGCCGACGTCGATCTCCGCCTGAGCGAGTTCGCGATCGATCTCGCCGCGCAGCAGGAGGATCGCCCGCTCGATCTGCGGTCGCTGACCGGGGTCGTCCAGGCGAGCATCGGGAGAACGAGCGGGACGCTGCCGATCGATGGCGCCGAGCAACGCTTCGTGCTGAGGCCCAGCGAGGCGGAGATCGACCTGCGCAGGATCACCGAGCGCGCCACACTCGTGGCGGGCGCCGCGGTCGAGATCGATGCGCGTCAGGCGGGGAGCATGAACATCTCCATCGACGCGACCGATCTGCTCGACGAGCGGGGCGCGCTGAGGGGCGGCGTCCCCTCGCTGTCCGGAGAGATCGCGCTGCGCAACCTCCGGGGCGATCTGCTCGATCTGTGGTTCGCAAGGGCCGGCATCCCCGCTTCGGGGCTGCTTGGCGAGTCCGCAGACCTGCTCGTTGTCGGCACACGGCAGGATGACACGGTGCGCCTGCAAACCAGCCTCGATTCGGGCGGCTTCGCGGGCGGGGGCGACCTAACCATTGTCGACCGGGTCATCGAATCCAGCGGCCCCATGCGCTTCGAGCACCCGAGCGCGAGCCGGCTCGTCACGAGCATCCTGCCCGATTCGCTCGCGCCGGGCGAGGGCGGATCGGCTTCGGTCGAGATCAAGGCGATCCGGTTCGGGCCGGACGGCCTGACCGCGCTCGACGCGTCGCTCGGTCTGGACCGTCTCTCCGTGATGGGTCCGTCGGGGCGAGGTGTGCTGTTCGAGCGCCTCGATGCATCCGCGACCATCGACGGTGCGCGCGGGTCGGTCGAGATCAACGGGCTCGGGTCCGTCGGCGAATCGCCGCTGCTGGCTGGCGGGCGGCTCGCGTTCCTCACGCGTGCCCAAGACACCGACACGTTCGACGTGTGGAGGTCCTCGCCAGAAGGCCGGATCGATCTGACCCTGCCCGCGATGCTCGCGGAGGTTCTGGCACCCGATGCGGTCACGGGTTGGCGCGACGTGCTCGAGCTGGCGGTGGGCGACACGATCGAGGTTGCGTTCATCGCGGGCGAGCAGCTGACGCTCGAGGCCGCGGGCACGTCGGGCGCGACCTCCGCACGGCTCGACGCCTCGTTCGATGCGGGCAGCCTCGCGATCACAAGCGGAACGCTGCGGACGAGGATCACCGAGGAAGCGGTACGCCAGCTCCGTCTGGAGCGTCTCGCGCGGTCGGGCGTCAGCGTCCAGGGCCCGGTGCTCACGTCTCAGGCCGAGCTTGAGCTCAGCCTCTCGGGGTTCGGTCTGCTCGAGAAGGGGCGCCTGGCGCCGACCGGCTCGACGGCGATCCGCCTCACCGCCTCCGGAACGGTCGAGGGGCTGAGGCCCGGTACCGTCATGGGCTCGGATGGGCTGCCGCGGCGCGTTCGCACAGGAGAGATCGGCATCGAAGGGCTCATCGTCGAGGGCGAGCTGCCCGTCGGTGCGATCCTCGGGGGTGAGGCCGCCGAGCTCACAGGCTCGATGCGGGGCACGGCGACGGGCGAGGGCGGCGCCCCGATCGGGCAGCTCACGGGCACGGTCGCCGCGGGCTTCGCCAGCGGGGCGCTCGCGGGGCCGATCTCCGTCAGCGTCGAACTGCCCGATGTCGATACGGCGCTCATCGACGATTCGCTGCACACCGACTCGTTCTTCTCGGGTCTGCTCGGCGCAGGGGCCTCGGTCTCGCTCGAACTCGCGGGCCTCGGAGAGGCGGGGCGCGTGTCCGACGCCGGTCTCTCGCTCGCGATCGATGCGCCCCGGCTCTCGACCGACGCGCCCGTGGTGCTCGATATCCGCCCCGACCGGATCGAGCTCGCTCATCCGATCGCGGCGCACTGGAAGCTGGATCCCGTCTTCGCGACGCGTCATCTGATGAACCAGCGCGCCGGGCTGGAGCAGGTCAAGCTCGCCGAGACCTTCGACATGCGCATCGGTCTCGAAGAGCTGACCCTCGGTCGCGGGGGCAAGCCCTTCCGCCCCGATGTCTTCAACGCCCGGGTCGACCTCGCGGCGCCACGCCTGTGGATCGACCAGCGTGAAGAGGTCGCGGCCGACGCCGACGCCTCGATCGCGCGGTGGATCCGGAGCGACCTGAGCCCCGTGACCGGCCAACTGGTGAGCGCCGAGGGCGAGGGGGCGACGCTGACCCTGACCGCCGCCGAGGGCGCTGAGCAGAGCCTGCTCGCGAGGCTGAATCTCCGGGGGGTCAACGTCGGGCGCCCGACGCTGAACGTGCTAATCGAGGGGCGGCGCATCCCGACGCAGTGCGTCGACGGCGCCGCGGGTCTGGAGGGCGCGCTCGCCGAGATGATCGGCCCGTTCACGCAGATCCGCCTCGCTGTGCAGGACCTCACTCGCGATTCGGGCTCGGTCAACGTCTCGGTCGTGGGCGAGCGTGCTTCGGCGCGGCTCTTCGGGCGGGTCGAGGACGGGGTGTTCCGCAACGAGGACCCGCTCGAGGTGCAGGTGGACGTGATCCGTCCCCAGCTGGGCTCGCGCATCTCGCGTGCAGTGCCCGCGCTCGGGCGAGTGACGAAGTCCCGTGAGGACGGACCCGCGACGCTGACCGCGACCAGCATCGAGCTACCCATCACGGATGAACAGCCGCTCCGCGGGCTCGACGCCGATTTCATCATCGACATCGGTACAGCGCGCTTCCGCGCGAGCCGTGCGTTCGGCGATCTCTTGCTCATCGCGCAGCAAAAGACCGACACCGAGGTCGGGCGCAAGCTGGAGCCCATGACCGGCACGGTGCGCGACGGGTTGCTCAGCTACGAGCGTCTCAAGCTGCCGCTGGGCGAGTTCACGCTCACGAGCGAGGGCACGTACGACCTGCTGACCAAGCAGGTGGACGTGGTGACCTCGGTGCCGCTCGGCGCGCTGTCGGATCGGGCGATGGGCGACCTGAACACGGGTCTGGGCACGCAGCTCTCCAGGCTGCTACCCGGCGTGCGCGATCTGACCATGGTCCCGTGGCGCGTCACGGGCGTGCCTGGCGAGCTGCGCATCCAGCCCGACATCGAGGAGTTCAGCCGGCAGCTGACACGGACGCTCAACCCGGTGAACATTCTGGGCAACGTGTTCGGCGTCTAGGCCTGGCTCGGGCTCCGGGCTTGCGCCTCGTCGAGCACGGCGCGTCGCTCGTCCCAGAGCCGGTCGATCCGTTCGGCCGTCTTGCTCTTGGGCGGGTCGGCAAGCCTCTCGTAGCACGAGGCGAGCAGATCGACCATCCCCGCTGCGTCGGCGACCGACACAAACTCACGGCCAACGCGGGGCGGCTCGGTGTTCGCCCCAGCCTGCACCGCGTCGAGGTCCGCCATGTTGTGGTAGTTGCCGAGCGGAAGGCACACGCACGTCGCGTCGAGCCCGGCATGGCAGAACACCGTTGCCTCGCACGCCCCGCCCGCCATCAGCTTCCGCTGCCACTTCCACTTGGGCAGGTCGCTCGCCTTCTGCTGGGCGGTCGGGGTCGCAGGCCCGCCCGCGAGATCCTCGGCGATCCGTGCCACGTCGTCGGTCAGGCGGGGTGAGAAGATCGTCAATCGATCCCCAACACGCACGATGGGCCCGCCCCCGATCGGGGCCTCGGCGAATGCGCGGCTGTTCTCGAGCGCAATCACCTTGGCGTCAGCGGGGATCGTTCCGAGCCGCGTCGCACCGATCGCGCCGACGAAGCCGACCTCCTCGGCGCGGGTGAAGAGGACCCGCCCGTCTGCCCTGGTCTCGCCCGCCGCCCGCCGCGCACGCAGACGGTCGAAAGCTTCCAGAGCGCACGCCGCCGCGGCAAGATCATCGCACGCGTGCGTGTGCAAGAGCCCCTCGGCGATCTCGGGCTCGGGCAGCAGCCAGCGGGCGATGTCCTGCGTTGTGATCCCCTCGGCTTCGTCGTCCAGCTCGCACAGGAAGTGCTTCTCGCTGCCGAGGGAAGCACCGCCCTCGACCCGCTCGATGAGCGTTCCCGAGAGCCTGCGGTCGTCGCCCGTGATGACCTCGACTCGTGCATCGACGAAGTAGTCGTCCATCACGCCGCCGCGGAAGGCGAGTTCGAGCGTGCCGGGCCCGATCACGCGATGCACGGCGAACGCGGGGTGGTCCATGTGCGCCGTCGTGTAGATCGGCGGGCCCTCGGTGGAGCCGCCGATGGTGAGTGTCAGGTTGCCAACTTCGTCGCGGTCGAGGCGGACGTCGTCGCGATCGGCGCACCACCGCTCGATGAACGCGATAACGCGTTCCTCACGCCCGGCGCATGTCGGCAGCGCCGTCAGCTCGAGCAGCAACGCTTCCAGACTCACCTTCGACCCCGCACCTTGCCGCCGAGCCGCTTCGGGGGCAGCTTGGTGGGCACGACGCCCCCCGGGAACTTGCTCGGATCGGCCTTCTCGGGCTCAGCGCTGGGCATCTGCGGGATGTGGCGCTGCGCCTTCTGCTTGAGCGCCTCCATCTGCTGCTGCTTGCGCTTCTGATCCTCGATCCACCCCTTGGGAGGCTCGCCCGGCGTGAAGTCCGGGTACTCGAGCTTGGGGATCTCGGCGTTCACGTGGTTCTCGATGTCGGTCAGCAGCGTGCCCTGCTCGGGCTCGACGAACGACCACGCGGTGCCCCCGGATCCCGCGCGGGCGGTGCGCCCGATGCGGTGAACGTACAACTCGATGTCCTCGGGCAGATCGTAGTTGATGACGTGGGTGATGCCGTCGACGTCGATGCCGCGGCTCGCGAGGTCCGAGGCGATCAGCACGGAGAGATGCCCCCCGCGGAGCTTCTCCATGACCTTGTTCCGCTTGCCCTGGGCGAGGTCGGCGTGGATCGCGTGCGCCTCGATGCCCTTGTCGGACAGGTACCGGGCTAGGTCGTCGACCTTCCGCTTCAAGCGGCAGAAGACCAGCGTCAGGTCCGGCTCCTCGTGCGTGAGCAGGTGGTAGAGCAGCTTCTTCTTGTCCCAGGGCTGCACGGGAAGGTGGAACTGCTTGACCATGCTCGCGGTGAGCGAACCGGCGGTGGTCACGATCTTCTCGGGATCGGTCATGAAGCTCTTGGCGAGCTTCTCGATCTCATCGCTGAGCGTCGCGCTGACGAACATCGTCTGCCGCTTCTTCGGGCACTTGCTGAGGATGTAGCGGATGTCGTCGCGGAAGCCGATGTCGAGCATCCGGTCGACCTCGTCGAGCACGACGAACCTGAAGTTCTCGAAGGGCAGGTAGCCCCGGCGCTGCATGTCCATCACGCGTCCGGGCGTGCCCACGACCACCTCGCAGCCCTTCTCGAGCTTGGCTGCCTGGGTGTGGATCTTCTGCCCGCCGTAAACGGGCACCGAGCGGATGTTCGTCTTGAATCCGAGCTCCTCGATCTCCTTGTGGATCTGGATCGCCAGCTCTCGCGTGGGCGCGAGCACGAGCGCCTGGTTGGGCGAGCCGGGCTTGACCAGGTCGAGCAGAGGCAGGCCGAACGCCGCGGTCTTGCCCGTGCCCGTCTTGGCCTGGCCCAGCACGTCTCTGCCTGCGAGCACCGGGGGGATGAGCTTGCTCTGGATGTGCGTCGGGTGCTGGAAGTGCATCGAGGCGAGCTGCTCGCAGAGCTCCTCGCTCAGGCCCAGGTCGCCGAACGTGCGCTCGTGATCAAAGATGTCCTGGTTCGAGGCGTCGCGCTTGGTGCGCTTGCGCTCGACCCGACCGTCCTCCTCGGTCGACTCGGGGCGCCCGTCGCGACGGCTCTCGCCCGAGTCCGAATCGCCGCCCAGGCTCTTGCCGCGCCGGCGTCTGCGGCGCTTCTTCTTGGGGCGCTCACCGTCTTCGCCAGACTCGTCTTCGTGCGAGGGCGAGCCATCGGAAGCGTCCGGCTGCTCCGAATTTTGCGTTCCGCTCTCGCCGCCCTCACCCGCGGGCTTGCGGCGGCGGCGTCTGCGACGGCGCTTCTTCTTGCCCTCGCCTTCGGGCGCATCGGTGCCCGCGTCGTCGGGTGCGTCGCCGCTGGGCTCGGTGGTCGTGGTGGTCTCGGTCGAGGTATCGGTGTCGTGCTCGTCGGGCATGGTGGTCCTGCGCTGGGGGGAGGAGAAAGCGAAGCGTCCGGTGTGTACCGCCGGCGGGCTTGCTCTTCCGCCGCGCGACCGCGCCGCCCGGGCACGAAGCCCGAACGAACAAGTCTAGGACGGGTTTTCGCCCCGCACCGGATCGGGGCTCCGGCGCTCCAGATCCATCTCCAGCAGGGCGGCGTGCTTCATGAGCGTGCCCGCCGCGGTCGAGGCAGCCGCGAGCCAGCCCGGGATGCCGTCGCGCCACGCCTGCTTGGCGATCAGTTGCTTCGCGAAGGCCCCGGGCGGGCTGGTCACGAGCTTCAGGGCCGAGCCCCGTCTGCCCTCGGCGTGCATCGAGGCCGCCATGGTCCGGGCGTGCCTGGCCTGCTTCTCAAGGAACACGCCGAACCCGCCCTCGATCGAATCGTGCCGCAGATCGCCTGCGAGCCTTGCGATGCGCTCCTCACCCTCGATCGGCGCGAGATGATCGTGGGGATCGAGCCCGATCCAGTGGAACAGGTCGCGCTTGACCAACCGCAGGCGCCACTCGGGCTGCCAGGCGAAGTTGAGCGGCTCGCCCCTGTAGAAGACCATGCGGTTGACCATGAACCCGGTCCGTTCGCCGGGTTTGATGATCGCATCCTTGATCGCCCTGGCCAGATCAGGCAGCACCGATTCGTCCGAGTCGAGCGCGAGCACCCACTCGCCTTTGCAGGCGTCGAGCGCCTTGTTCTTGGTCTTGACGAAACCGAGCCAGTCGGACTCGATGACCCGGGCACCTGCCGATTCGAGCATGGGGATTGTCTCGTCGGTCGAGCCCGAGTCGACGGCGACGATTTCCATGTCGTCATCGAGCTCGCGGACCGAATCCAGCGTCCGCCCGATGGTGTCGGCGTTGTTCTTGCAGACGATGGCAACCGAGAGCCTCACGCGGTCAGGGTATAGCCTCTGGCCGTGGGCGATCGTGTGACCATCCTGCACCTGGGCGAGGGCGAGGACCGCACCGCCTGGAAACGAGCCCTCGCCGACCGCCCCTGGGAACGGGGCGCGATCATCAAGAAGGACAGCGATCGAGAGGTCTGGCGGGCGAATGTGCTTGGATCAAACGTGTCCGTGAAGGTTCGCCCTGCCGAGCGGCTCCGGGCTTGGCTCCGAAAGACCGACTTCGCACGGTCCGTGCGTGCCGCGCGATGGCTGATATCAAAGCGATTTGAAACACCCGCGGTCCTTTCCCACGGCATCGTCGGCCGGGCCGAGGTGCTCGTCAACGAGTGGGTCGAAGGCCCGACGCTGCTCCGCCTGCTCGCCGATGCCAAGGACGAAGCCGACCGAGCCGACCTGCTCGGAATCGCCGGCCGTTACATCGGTCGACTCTGGCGAGCGGGGCTCGTGAACCGCGACCACAAACCGTCGAATCTCGTATTCCGGTCGCGATCACTCGAACACCCGCATCTGCTCGACGTGGGGGGCCTACGGAAGCGGACGGACGACGAGTCGATCAAGGACGCGCTGGCGCACCGCGGCGAGTTTCGGATGATCGCCCGTATGTGCGCCGCCCAGGTGATCGAACCCCGCGGCGTGGGCATCGAGATCGGAGACGACCACGTCCGGCATGTCGTTGATGCCGTCTTCCGAGTCGAGCAGACGGGATCGTCGATCCCGCAGACCTACCCCAACCTGGCCAAAGAGACGCTCCGCGAGGTGCTTGCCATCATCGAGAAGCACGGCGACGCCACGCCCAAGATCAACCCCCTCGACCCGCCCGCTCCATAACCTTCCCTCGTGCCCAACGAGCCCCGCCAACCCGACACCCGCTTCGGCCCGGTCAGCCCCGACATGCCGCGCGAGAAGCTCTGGATCCCCCGGCACGCGCCGACGTTCTTCCCTGGTCCCGTTGGCAAGGACCAGCACCCCGATCGCTGGGCCTTCCCCGCGTGGCTGAAGAACGACTCGGTCCGATGGCTGAAGACGCTCGCCGAGCTCTACGAACACCCCGCCGCGTTCCCCGCGAGCATCAGCCCCGAGGCCGGGCTGCTGCTGTTCTCGCTCGTGCGGAACATCCGTCCGCGCACCGTCGTCGAGGTTGGCTCGTTCATGGGCGTGAGCACGATCTGGATGGGTGCCGCGCTCAACGAGACCGGCGATGATCCGAAATCGTCGGGTGACGCCCAAGCCCGCCCGGGCGTCATCCATGCCATCGACCGCTTCGACGACCTGCCCCAGAACGAGTGGCGCAAGACCGCAGTCACCGATCGACGGTCACTGATCGAGTCGAACCTTACCGAAGCCGGCGTGCGCGATCGCGTCGAGCTGCATCAGGGCGTCTCGTGGGATGTCCTGCCGACGCTTCACGAAGCGCTGCGCTCCGCGGGCGGCGTGCACCTTGCCTTGCTCGACGGTGACCACTCCGCCGAGGGGCTGCGGAAGGATCTGATCGCCCTCGAGCCCGTGCTCGTCACGGGCGGTTACGTGATCGTGCACGACACCATCCCCGAACGCTGCGGCGGGCACGTGGGCGGACGCCACCTGCTCGATCACATCAACGATTTTTCTGCCGGGCTGTATGAGAGCGTCGAGCTGTACCTCGCGCCGCTGAACTATGGGCTGGGCGTCTTCCGCCGAATGGGATAAGGACAGAACTCGTGGCCAACATCCTCGTCATCGGCCCGCACCCCGACGACCAGGAGCTCGGCATGGGCGCCACCATCGCCAGGCTCGCCGACCAGGGGCACGACGTGATGCTCGTCGACGTGACCAACGGCGAGCCCACGCCCCACGGCACGCCCGAGCAGCGCGCCATCGAGACCGCTCGCGCCACCGAGATCCTCTCACCCAAAGACGGCCCGCCGCTGAAGCGCCTGCTCATGGGCCTGCCCAACCGCACGGTCGAACACACGATCGAGGCCCGGCACGCGATGGCCGCCGTGATCCGCGCGCATCAGGCCGACATCGTCTTCACGCCGTTCTTCGAGGATGCGCACCCGGACCACCGTGCCGTCACGCGCATCGTCGAGGACGCCCGGTTCGACGCCAAGCTCTCGAAGCTCGACCTGCCCGACCCGGTCGACCAGTGGACGGGTAGAGCCTTCCCCATCGGCCCGCCCAAGTACCCGAAGTGGCTCTTCTACTACTACGCGACGCACCTGCGCTGGGTCGCGAATCCGAGCTTCGTGCTCGACTGCACGGACTACGTGGATCGCAAGATCGACTCGATCGTCGCCTACGAGACGCAGTTCGTCATCCCCGAGAAGAACCGACGCGTGGTCGAGTGGGTTCGGGCGGCGATGACGTACTCGGGCAGCCGCATCGGCACCGAAGCTGGGGAGGGTTTCTACACCAAGGAGCCGGTGGGCCTCATCGGGCTGGGCGATTTGGTGTGAGTGGATCGGATAAACCGCAGTGGCTCCGTCGGCTCAAGCTGCAGCATTACGCGACCGTTCTTTCTTCGTTCATCGTTCTGCTTCCCGTTTCGCTCGTGCTGCTCTGGCCCTACGTAGCGTTCTGGATCTCGTTCGTGTTGCCTTTTGCGATCTGGTTCTGCAGCAGCGTTCGTGTCGGGATGGTCATCGAGCGGTATCGGGCCGATGCCATCCAACGATGGGGGCAGCTATGCCCCAAATGCAGCTACGACGCGAGCGGTGTGCAGCGGCAAATTGGCAGCATCACCTGCCCGGAGTGCGGCTGGATGTTTGATCCGGCTCAGCGATTTGCGGATGCTCGCAGGAGCTGGGGCGAAATGCCAAGTCAAGAGTAGCGGGTCGGCCGCTCGCGTATCCTGCACGCGTGAACCCCACCACGAGCCTGCTCCAACCCGAGGTGCGCGAGCTGATCGAAGCCCGGAGCTTCCGTGATCTTCGCGAGGCCATGACGGGCGTGCCCCCCGCCGATGTCGCGGATCTCATCATGGAGCTGCCCCTCGACGAGGCAGCGGTCTGCTTCCGCCTGCTCCCGCGCGACGAGGCGGGCGCCGTGTTTGCAGAGCTTGAGGCCGATCGTCAGCAGGAGCTGATCGATCAGCTGGGCGACGTCCGATCGATCCAGGCGATCGAGGCGCTCGACCCCGACGACCGCGCCCGCGTGATCGACGAGCTGCCAACGGATGTCGCCAAGCGGCTGATCAACAGCCTGAGCCCGGCGAGCAGGCGCGAGACCCAGGCGATCCTGGGCTACGCCCCCGACTCGGTCGGGCGGCTCATGACCCCGGACTACGTGCGCGTCCGCCCGGAGTGGACCATCCGCCGGTCGCTCGAGCACATCCGGCGCCACGGGCGCGACGCCGAGACGGTGCACTGGGTCTACGTCGTTGATGCGCGCTACGTCCTGATCGACGATCTGCACATCCGAGCGCTGCTGCTGGCGGATCCGCAAGAGCGCATCAGCGATCTGATGGACCACAGCTACCAGGCGCTCGACGCGACGGACGACCGGGAAGAGGCGGTCCGCGCGATGAACCGCTACGACCGGTCGGCGTTGCCCGTGATCGACTCGCGTGGTGTGCTGCTGGGCATCGTTACACACGACGACGCGGCCGACGTCGCGGAGGAAGAGACCACCGAGGACATCCAGAAGCAGGCCGGCATGGAGGCGCTCGACGCCCCCTACATGCAGGTTGGCATCGTGAAGATGCTCAAGAAACGCGGCGGCTGGCTCTGCGGCCTGCTGCTCCTCCAGGTTCTTACCATCGGCGTGCTCGACTCGTTCGAGGCTCAGCTCGCCCAGGCGACCGTGCTGATCGCGTTCATCCCGCTCATCATCTCGTCGGGCGGCAACACGGGCACCCAGGCAGCGGGCCTGCTCATCCGTGCGATCGCGCTGGGTCAGATCACGCCCGGTGACTGGCTCCGCATCCTGCGCAAGGAACTGCTGACAGGCGTCGCGCTCGGTGCCGCTCTCGGCGGGCTCGCCTTTGGAGTGGTCCTCGGGCTCAATGCACTGGGCATCGCCGAGACCGAGCTCTCGCCCGCGCGGATCGCGCTCACGGTCGGCATCGCCATCGTGGGGATCGTCGTCTGGGGCGTCTCGATCGGCTCGATGTTCCCGCTGATCCTGGAGCGGCTCAAGCTCGACCCTGCATCGATCAGCTCGCCGCTGGTCGCAACGCTGATGGACGTCTCGGGGCTCGTGATCTATCTCGGGGTTGCGGTGATTTTGGTGCTCTAGTCAGCGCCGCCTGATCCACCCGCTGATGATCTCGAGCGCACCGGGGTCGAACGTCGTCTCGATGTCGATGTACTCCGCCGGCGAGCCGGTCTCGGCGGGCTGGAACAGGTGGTTCAGCCCCGAGAGCACATGGACCTCGACATCGGGGTTGCCCGCGAGGGCCCGCTCGATCGCGGGCACATTCTGGTCGGGTAGGACCTGCAGGTCGAGCTCGCCGTTGAGCACGAGCACGGGCTGCGTGACTCTTTGCAGCGCGGGCCTCGGGTCGAGCGTCAGGAACGTGCGCATCCAGGGCTGCGAGGAGAACAGCTGCGACTGCTGGGTGACCATCCCCTCGACGAGGTCGTCGGTCGGCGCGACGCCGTTGGCCTTCATCTGCAGTGTGATCAGCCTGCGCATGGCGTTCTCCGCAGCCTCGAAGTCATCCGCGAGGGCTGCTTCGATGGCCTTCTTCTGCGCTTCCATCTGCTCGAGCACGCCGGCCTCGTCCGCGCCGCCCGCGATCTGGATCGCCGCGGTCTGCGCAACGAGCACCTCGCGCCCCGGCACGCCCGTGCCCGCGAGCAGCACGACCCAGCCGACCTCGTCGTTGTCGGCCGCGACGAACGGCGCGACCAACCCGCCCTCGCTGTGCCCGATGAGCCCGATCGATCCGACCTCGTCACGCCCGACAAGAAACTCGACCTGCTCTCTCGCGTCATCGACGAAGTCGAGCGTCGTTGCCGTCGCGAAGCTCCCGGTCGATGCGCCGAAGCCCCGGTCGTCGCAGCGCAGGCTCGCGATGCCGCGGCGGGCCAGGTGGTCGGCGAGCACCGCGAAGGGCTTGTGCCCCAGCAGCGTCTCGTCGCGATCCTGCGCGCCCGAGCCCGTGATCAGGACCGCAGTCGGGTAGGGAGGCTCGAAGGCAGCTTCGTCAGGCAGCGACAGCGTCCCCGCGAGCGTGTGCCCCGCCTCGGTCGCGACCGTTACCTCCTCGGTGCGGTAGGGGAAGGGCGGCTTGGGCTCCTGCGGGCGCTGCGGCTCGAGGTTCTCGCCTTCGTCCGCGAGGCGCATGGTCGTCGGGAACTCGCCCCCTGCCTGGCGCAGCACGCCCTGGGCAGTACCGCCCTCTCCGATCGTCAGCGACCACTTGGGCCAGTTGACCTCAGCGGCACCGGGCAGCGGGGCGACGAACGCCAGATCTTCGTCTGTGCGCACGATCTGCGAGAGGCGAAGGCCCTCGACACCCTGCATGGGGATGTCGATCGAGCCCGACCAGTTCTCAGTCTCGCCTTCTCCGTCCCGCTCGATCGTGATGATGAAACGGATCTCGACACCCCCGGCGTCCACCGTGCCCGTCCAGCGTTCGGGCTCGTCCGATGCCGAGGCGTCGCTTTGCTCTGCCTGGGCGACATACGCCACGGGCAAGGCCACCGATTCGGGGGAGGGGCTCGCCTCCTCGGCATCACCAGGCAGGATGAACGCCGCGAGCAGCGCGAGCACGGTTCCCATGAGCATCCCCTTCCGATGGCGACCGAACGGGCCGCCGACGGAGTATTGGGATGCGCGAGTCCGGCGTTGCAGTCAGCCCACAATCGGAATCCGCAGGAATCGGAATCAGGCGGGCTGTGCCGCGAGGCCACGGATCGAGCCCTCGCCCCGCCTGACCATGCCGACGTGCTCCTCCTCGGCCTCGGCCTCGAGCACGTGCTCGCCGAAGCGGAAGAGGCGGAAGCTGTTGGCGATGACGATCACGCCCGTCGCGAACTGGTAGAGGCCAGCCAGGAACGGGCCGAACGACTCGTCTAGCGTCTGCGTCGCGGCGAGCCCCAGCCCGATGAGCGCCATGACGATGGCGATCGCGATGTTCTGCGTCACGATGGCCCGTGTCTTACGGCTCAGCTCGATCAGGAAGGGCACGCGGCTCAGATCATCGTTCATGAGGGCGACGCCCGCGGAGTTGGCCGCGATGTCCGAGCCCGAGAGGCCCATCGCGACGCCCAGATCCGCTGCGGCGAGCGACGGGCCGTCGTTGATGCCGTCGCCGACCATCAGGGTCTTGGCGCCCGACGCGGTGAGGCGCTCGATCTGCTGGTGCTTCTCTTCGGGCAGGCACTCGGCCTCGATCGCGTCGACGCCCACCTGCACACCCACGCGCTTCGCGACGCTCACGCGGTCGCCCGTGAACATCGCGATGCGCCGCACACCCAGCTCGCGCAGACGCTCGATGACGCCCTTGGTGTTCTTGCGCACCGTGTCCGCGAGGCCCACCGCGCCGAGGTAGCGCCCGTCCTGCATCACATGCACGCCCGACATGCCCTCGATCTTGGCCTCGACCGCCTCGATCTGAGGCGTGATCTCCGGGTTGAGATCGGTCAGCCAGGTGTGACGCCCGACACAGATCTCGCCCAGGCTGGTCTTGGCCCGCATGCCCCGGCCGTGGACCTCTTCGTATTCCTTCGTGCCGTCGACCTCGATCTTGGCCGAGCGGGCGGTCTTGAGGATGGCAAGCGCAAGCGGGTGGTTGGAGTGCTGGTCGCCGTTGGCGGCTGCGCGGAGAAGGTCCGCGCCCTCGACGCCCTCGGCCGGCGCGAGGCGGGAGACCTCGAACACGCCCGTGGTCATCGTGCCCGTCTTGTCCATCACGACCGTGTCGATGCTGGCGGCCGCCTCGAGGAAGGTCGTCCGCTTGATCAGGATGCCCAGTCGCGCCGCAGAGGCGAACGCCGCGACCATCGCGGTCGGGCTCGCCAGGATCAGAGCGGTGGGGCAGGTGACAACGAGGATCTGCACGAACGTGCTGATCGCCGCCTTCTGGGTGTCCGGGTTCTCGCTCTGGCTCATCGCCCAGGCGGTGATGAACGCGATCGCGATCACGACGGGCACGAAGAACCGGCTCACCTGCTCGATGATGAGCTGGCGCGGGGTCTTGCTGTCCTCTGCCTCGCGGATGAGCTGGGTCACCTTGCCGATGGTGGTCTCGGCGCCGACCTCGGTGACGCGCAGGTCGATGCCGCCCGTCAGGTTGCTCGTGCCAGCGTAGACGTGGTCGCCCTGCGCAACCTCGACGGGCACTGCCTCACCGGTCAGCGAGGCCTGGTTGATCGTCGAGCGGCCCTCGGTCACGACGCCGTCGACCGGCAGGTTCTCGCCCGGGCGGACGCGGACGGTCTGCCCGACCTTCACCTGCTCGAGCATGACCTCGCGCTCAGCACCGTCTTCGACGATGCGCGCGGTGTCGGGGGTGAGCCCGATGAGCTGCTCGATCGCGCGCTGCGCGCCCCAGGCGGTCCTGCGGACGAACTGGTCGGCGACGAGCAGGATGAACGCAAGCGTGCCCGCGACGACGTACATCTCGCTGACGAGGGCTGCGAGGATCGCGAGCGACGCCAGCGTGTTCGAGCTGATGTGCCGACGACGGATCTCGCCCAGCGCGTTGCGGAACAGCGGCACCGCCAGGATGATCGCACCGACGAGCGCGGGCACATTGGCGATCTTGCTGCTGTGCAGCGCGAACGCGTCGCTGATCAGCGTGATGAGCACGAGCACACCGCCGATCAGGTAGAACACGACCCGCTGCTCGCTGCCGGCCTCGGACGCGCCCGCTTCGAGCGCCTCCGCGCCGGTCATCGGGGTCTTGGCCTCGGGAGTGGTCTGGGCAGCGGCGGCAGCGTCGGCCATTTCGGGGTACCTCGTGTCGTTGTCAACGCGTGGGGGGGTTCGAATGAAGCGTCGATCACAGGACCGATCCGTCGCGGCGCACACACCACCGAGCCGCCGCGGGCGGATATCGTAGGGTCCTACGCCGCCGCCCGGTCGCGGGTTCGGATGTCAAGGCGAACAACGGAGGCACCCAACCCATGCCCGAACCCATCGACCAGCAGACGACCCGCGTCGCGGTGCTGGGCGTCGGGCAGATGGGCCTGGTCTGTGCGGGTGCCCTGGCGGGCAAGGACCCGGGCAACGGCGACGCCCGCAAGCCCGTCGATGTCCGCGTCTGGGGGCACAGCCCCGATGAGGTCGGTGCCGTCGCCCAGACGCGTGTCTCCGATCGCCTCGAAGGGTACCAACTGGACGAGACTGTCCGCGTCTGCCTCGACGCGGGCGAGGCGCTCGAGGACGTCGATGTGGTGGTGGCCGCCGTCCCGGCGCAGTTCCTGCGCGACGTGTTCGTCTCCCTCCGGCCCTTGATCCCCTCGCGCGCGGGCGTGGTCAGTGTTTCCAAGGGCATCGAGGTCGGCTCGCTCCGGCGCCCCACGCAGGTGATCGCCGAGGCCCTGGCCGACGACCCCGACGCCGCCGCCCGCCCGCTCGGGGCGCTCAGCGGCCCGACGATCGCCGCCGAGCTCGCCCGCTGCCTGCCCGCGACGATGATCGCCGCGAGCGATCCCGCGACGGACGACGGCACGTTCGCCGCGATGCTCCAGAGGCTCTTCACCACGAGCTGGCTCCGGATCTACACCAACGACGACCTGCTGGGCGTCGAGCTCGCGGGCGCGACCAAGAACGTCATCGCCATCGCCGCGGGCATCCTCGACGGGCTCAACGCCGGTTACAACGCCAAGAGCGCCCTCCTCGCCCGGGGCCTGGCGGAGATCGCCAGGCTGGGCGGCGCGATGGGCGCTGACCGGGACACGTTCTTCGGCGTCGCGGGCGCGGGCGATCTCGCGACCACATGCTTCAGCCCGGAGGGGCGCAACCGCTCCTGCGGCGAGGCCCTGGGCCGGGGCGTGAGCCTCGACGACTACCTCGCCGAGAGCCCGATGGTGGTCGAGGGCGTCGCGACGACGCGGGCCGTCGTCGCGTTGGCTGCCAAGTACCGCGTCGAGATGCCGATCGCCCAGGCGGTGCACGACGTTCTCTTCGACGGGCTCGACCCGCTCCAGGCGATCACGGGCCTGATGAGCCGGGCCCCCAAGGCCGAGCGCGTCGGCTGAAACTTTTCGCTGAATCCGTCGCCCTCAACCGAATCGGGGCCCCGCTCCGTCCGATCACCCTCGCGGAGCCGGCATTCCGTCGGCCGCGATCCCAGATCTGAGGAGACACACATGTTCAACCAGTGCGCACCGACCTTCGCCGGCCAGTTCCCGTTCAACGGCTTCAACTGGAACGGCTTCAACAACTTCCAGCCCTTCGGCTTCAACGGCTTCCAGTCGTTCAGCCAGCCCTTCAACTGGAACACCACCACCCCCTTCAACGGTTTCAACTGGAACGGCTTGAACGGCATCCAGAACTGGCAGGGCCAGAACTGGAACGGCCAGTTCAACGGCGCCCAGAACTTCGACTGGAACGCCTTCAACATCGGCTGCTTCTTCGGCTTCCAGAACGCCGGCGCGTGGAACGCCAACCAGGGCGAGAAGGCCCCCATCAACGGCAACACCAACCCGGGCAGCTTCGGCCCGTTCGGCTTCTTCCCCTACGGCCCGTTCCCCTTCAACTTCTACGCCCAGAACGCCGCCAACTGCTGCCCCCCGAACCAGCAGGCCGCCTGAGCCCGACCGGCTGACGACAATCTGATCGACGCGGCGAGCGGGTCGGCCTACGCCGGCCCGCTGCGTCGTGCGCGCAGAGCACGGATCGTCTCTGGTACGCTGCGAATCACACACCCACGCCGCGGAGGCCGACGCCATGCCGACGATCCGATTCCTGGGGCACGCCGCCTTCCAGATCACCGAGGGCGACGACGACGTGCTGATCGACCCGTTCCTGACGGGCAACCCGCAGGCCGAGGCCGCGGGCCTATCGGCCGACGAGCTGAGTCCCACCGCGATCGTCCTCACCCACGGGCACGACGATCATGTGGGCGACACGCCCGCTCTTGCGCAGCGGACCGGCGCGACGGTCTACAGCTCCTTCGAGGTCTGCAACTGGCTGGGCGAGAAGGGTGTTCAATCCCTCGAGCCCGGCAACCCGGGCGGGGGCATCGACGCGTCGTTCGGTCGGGTCGACTTCACCCCCGCGTTCCACTCCTCCAGCTCGGGAGGCGTCTACCTCGGCCAGCCGATGGGCGTCGTTCTCCGCATCGGAGGCGTGACCATCTACCACGCGGGCGACACCGCCCTCTTCACCGACATGAAGCTCATCAAGGAACTCCACGCACCCGACGTCGCGATCCTGCCTGTCGGGGACCGCTTCACCATGGGTCCTGGCCACGCGAGGATCGCCGCAGAGTGGATCGGGGCCAAGGTCACCATTCCCTGTCACTTCGGCACGTGGCCGCTGCTGACCGATGACCTGTCGGCGTTCACACCAGCCGGCACGCGAGTCGAGAAACTCAAGGCTGGGGCTTCAATCGGGGTTTGACGCACAACTCTGGTGCGATTCCGTCGGGTTGCGGCGTCAGCTCGGGCCTCCACTTGCGGGCCGCGGTAGGTTCATGGCAGACTCGGTCGGCACCCATCGAGGAGCCCGACCATGCCCGGCTTTGCCAAGCCTTCCCCCGCTGAACGCATCAACATCTCCGCGGAGAAAGCCGCGATCAACGAACACTTCCGCGAGCGGCGTGTGCCCGCGTCGACGCGCGACCGGCTGCTGCTGTGCTCGTGGAACATCGCCAACCTCGGCGATCACGACCGACCCGGCGCCGCGCTCGAGATTTGCGCACACCTGCTGCGGCGGTTCGATCTGATCGCTGTTCAGGAGGTGAAGGAGGACGCGCGGGACTTCCAGTCCATCGTCGAGCGCATGGGCTCCAGCTTCGACTTTGTCATGTCAGATACGGCCGGCAACAACGAACGCCTCGCGTTCGTCTACCGCACGGGCAAGGTCGAACTCGGGCAGCTCTTCGGCGAGCTCGCGCTGCCAGCGCGGCGTTTCCCCAAGCGCACCGTGCGAGTGCCGTACCGCAAGAGCCGTCAGGACCGAGTGCAGACCTTCCGCGACATGCGGTTCGAGCCTTTCGATCGCAACCCGTTCATCGGCAACTTCCGGTGTCACAACATCGATCTGACGCTGGTCAACTGCCATCTCTACTACGGCGCCAAGGCGAACTCCTCGACCGAGAAGGACCGCAAGAAGTACGCGCGACGGGTGCTCGAGCTGTACGCGCTCGCCCGCTGGGCGGACGACTACGCCGAGAGCCCGCACACCTATGACCCGGACGTTGTGCTCTTGGGCGATATGAACGTGCCCGCGATGCACGAGCAGGACCCTGCCTACGACGCGCTCACCGATTTCGGCTGGCAGCCCCAGCGCTTCGGTACCATCGCGGGCGGCATGACCAACATCCGCAACAGCAAGACCTACGACCAGGTCGTCTTCGCGCCGGGCGATGCCGAGAGCCGCGTCCGACAGTCGGGCGTCTTCGACTTCGACAATGCCGTCATGAAGTCGCGCTGGCGCCGCCTGCTCCGTGAGCATGAGGGGAACACCCGCAAGGCCTCCACCGCCTTCTTCAAGTACATCCAGTTCTACTACTCCGACCACCGCCTCATCTGGATGCAGCTCGACGCCTCCTAGGCAGCGCGGCCCCGATCGCGGGCTACGCTCGTCAATGCGGTTCACCTTCCTCGGAACGGGCACAAGCGCAGGCATCCCCGCGATCGGGTGCGGGTGCGGGGTCTGCACCTCCGACGACCCCCGAGACCGCAGGCTGCGTGCCTCGGCACTCGTCGAGTGGACCGACCCCGAGGGCCACGACCGCGCCGTGCTCATCGACGCCGGGCCCGACCTGCGCCAGCAGGTGCTTTCGCACGGGCTCGGCCGTCTCGACGCCATCCTCTTCACGCACAACCACGTCGACCACACCTGGGGTCTCGACGAGGTGCGCCGGTTCAACGCGGTGATGCGTCGCCCGATCGACGTGTTCGGCAGCGCTCACACGCTCGGGCACCTCCGGCGCGTCTACGCCCACATCTTCGACAGCGATCAGAACGTGCAGCCCTCGTTCGTCGCGAACCTCGTGCCGCACGAGCTGGAGCCGATGGAGGGCATCGAGCTGTGGGGGGTGCGGTTCACGCCTCTGCCCCTGCTGCACGGCCAGCTCCCGATCCTGGGCTTTCGAGTCGAGCCGGCGGGTGACCGCATCGATGCAGACTGGGCCCCGCTCGCCTACTGCACCGATACCAGCGCCATCCCCGACGAGACGTGGCCCATGCTGGAGGGGCTCTCGACGCTTGTGCTCGACGCCCTCCGCCCGCGCCCGCACGAGACGCACTTCACGTTGCAACAGGCAACCGAAGCGGCCGGGCGCGTCAACGCCGCACGAACGTGGTTCATCCACATGTCCCACGAGCTCGCCCACGCCGAGACCGACGCGGCGCTGCCCGATGGCATCCGGCTGGCCTACGACGGCCTGACCCTGGGTTAGCCCGGGCGGTTGTGCCGATCGTGGCACGTCCCATCATGGCCTGCGCATAGGAGATTGTGACCGATCCGTGCATCGAGGCTTGCATCGTGACGAGGCTTGTGGCCTTATGGAGCGATCGGGCCCGCCGACTTCTGATGCGCTGCCCGAGGGAGGGATTTTGAGCATGAGCCCGAGCACGCCGCGCGATCGAACCGCCGCACCCAAGAAGTCCCTCGTCGGGCTCAGCTTCGCCTTCCCGATGCAGATGCCCAGGAACGGCACCGGCGCGGGCGAGGACCGCAAGGCCCCGGACGCCAAGGCCAAGCCCTCGAAGTAGCGCAGGCGGACGCCCCCTCGACCGAGAAAGTCGACGACTTCCTGTATGCGCCGTTGCCTCGGACGAGCCGCCCTGGTGTGCTGCGGTCTGCGGCCCGAGCCGCCCGCCCGATGAGTTCGCAGCGAACAGGAAGGACCCCATGCACCGTTCCGCCGAAGCCCCGCTCGCCGTAACAGGCCTGACCGTCGCCTTCCCGCTCCGTCTGCCGGCGGGGGGCGTCGTCTCGACCCGCGACGCGGAGCAGCTTCAACAGCCTGCCGGCCCCGCTCCGCTGGGCCAACAGGCGATCTGAACGGGCCCCTGACGCGGCACGCGATCCGAGCCCCGATGCCGCGGATGAGCGTGGCGAATCCTGCCGTTCCGAGCACGGATCCAAGCGAGCCCGCGGTCTACGATTGGCCCCATGGCCAACACCAGAGACATCAAGAAGCGCATCAAGGCGGTCGGCAACATCAAGCGGATCACCCGCACGATGCAGATGATCGCGACGAGCAAGTTCTCCAAGGCCCAGGGGCGGGCGACCGCCACCAAGCCCTACACCGAGGGTGTCTTCGATCTGGTCACCGAGCTCGCCGCGACCGCGGGCAACATCAGCCACCCGCTGATCGATGGTCCCGACAATGGCTTCGAGAGCGACGCGAAGGAGCTCACGCTCCTGATCACCAGCGACCGAGGCCTCTGCGGCCCCTACAACGGCTCCATCCTCCGCCTCGCCCAGCAGCACCTCCGCGAGACGCCCGCTGCCAAGGACGGGCTCATCGACCTCGTGGGCAAGAAGGGCGCCGCCTTCCTGAAGTTCAACGGCATCGACGTGCACGAGCACTTCACCATGGGCGACGAGCCGACCTTCGAGGACGTCGAGCGCGTCGCCCAGCGCTACATGGACGAGTTCACCTCGGGCAAGGTCACCGCGGTCCGCGTGATCTACATGCGGTTCATCTCCGCCGGCAAGCAGGAGCCCACGATCATGAACCTGCTGCCGCTGAAGCCCCCGGCGGCGGACGAGTCGGCCGAGACCCAGTCGGGCCCGACGCTGCAGTATGAGTTCAGCCCCGCGGCCGAGGAGCTGCTGGCCGACCTGCTGCCCAGCACGGTCAAGGCGAGCCTGTTCCAGGCGTTCAACGACGCGATCGTGTCGGAGCACGTGGCGCGGATGGTGGCGATGAAGGCCGCGACCGACAACGCCGGCAAGATGGGCAAGGACCTGACCCGCGTCTACAACCGCGCCCGCCAGGCCCAGATCACGACGGAGCTGACCGAGATCATCTCGGGTGCCGCGGCGCTGGAGTAGCGATCGCCTCAGTCTTGAGACTTATTGTCTCGAAACAACTCATAAGTGTGTTCTGCACGGTTCGGATCGAGAACAAAGGTTCCATGCAGGACTGTGGATAAGCGTGCCGTGCCCGCGCGCCGGCTTTTGGTTCGTGTAGCGTGGGCTCTCCTTCATTCGAGGAGACACGCATGCAACGCACACACGTTCTCACCGCCATCGCCGCCTCCGTCGGCACACTCACCATCGCGGCCGCGCTCGGGTTCGCGCAACCCGACGGGCTCCAGCCGCCACCCGGTGATGTGATGGATACGCAGCCATCACTGGCGAGCATCGAGTCGTTGCTCACGGGGATTCCGGGAGGCAGCGCGGGCGCGTCGACCGCAGTGCAGTTCCGCGGTATCGCATCTGGCACGCAGGTCCAGATCGAAGCTGGCACGATCAGACTCGAGCGAGTGATCATGCAGAAGGGTTCCGTTGTCGTCGAAGATTCCGCCGGTGTCAGCCTGATCGTTGAAGCGGCTCGGCTGATTCGGTCAACCGACGAGGCTCGCTTCCAGGTTGCGTTCTCCAACGAACTCAACATCGATCTTGTGAGCCCAGTGACTATCACGGGCGAGAACACTCTCAACGCAGCTGATCTTATTGTTGTGTACAAGGAGCTCCCATGAAGCCCGCCATGATCTCTGTCGCATCCATCGCCGGCACGCTCGGCGTCGTCGCTGCCATCGGCTTTGCTCAACCCGACGGTCTCCAGCCACCGGCGGGGCCGGTCGAGGACACGCAGCCATCGCTGACGAGCATCGAAACCAAAGTCGATCAGTTGTTGCTCGGTTCAGGGTCCCCGGGCATCACTGAAGGACCTTGGCAGTCGTTCTATCAACAGGTGAACACCGACCAACTCACTTCCATTGAGCTCTCAACCGGTCGTACGTTGGTGCACAAGATCATCGTGTTTGCCGGGTATTGCACTGTGTTCGACGGCGCCGGTGCCATCGGGACCTCGAATCAAAACCCAAGCGCAAATGCAGTGGGATCTGTCAACGGATTCGGTAGCACAGGAGTTCAAACCGTGGAGGTTCAACTCGACATCATCGTGGACAATGGCTTGCACGTGAGCTGGGACCAGGTTGGAACAACTTTCGGTTCCGCTGTTCAAGTGTTGTACAAGGAGCTCCCATGAAGCCCGCAACGATCTCTCTCGCATCCATCGCCGGCACACTCGGTGTTGTCGCCGCCATCGGCTTCGCGCAGCCGGACGGGCTCCAGCCGCCGGCGGGGCCCGTCGATGACACCCAGCCGTCGCTGGCGAGCATCAGTCAGCAGATCGCTGACTGTGCTGCTTCGAGTGGATTCCCACCAAATCTCCAGGTGCTCGATGTTTCGATTGGCGTGAACGGGAATCCTGTGACCGTACTGGATGGTGTGCAAGGCGTACGCCTGTATTCGGTCAGCTTCACTGGTTCGACATGTCGTGTTACGGATGGAAATGGGCGTTCGATCATTCGTCTTGCTGGGAATGCTTGGCGGCCGGACATCAATTCAGTAGTTGGCAGCCAGCAGGTGCTTCTCGGTGGCGTCGCGGTCGACACGCCGATTCAAATCGAATCCGAAAACAGTCAGAGCGTTACCGCCCATCTGTACTACTGGGTCGAGGGAGACAACCAATGAAGCATCTCATCACGTTCGCCGTCGTTACCCTCGCAGCGTCCTCCCACGCCCAGTTCGTCGCCGTCTCCACCAACCCCTACGCCTGGGCGGAGAACGCGGGCTGGATCAGCTTCGCGCCGATCGATGCGGCAACGCCCAACGACATCGACGCGACGCGGCAGCCCTTCTTCGGCCCGCTCAACGCGAACGGCGAGGGCGTCGCTTCGGGCTTCGCGTGGGCGGAGAACCTCGGCTGGATCAACCTGGGCGACGGTGCGCCCGCCGACGGCGTGCAGTACGCCAACGCCGACGCCTCCGACTTCGGCGTGAACATCACCGAACAGCAGTTCGACCCGAGCGTGCGCAACCTCACGGGCTTCGCGTGGTCGGAGAACGCGGGGTGGATCAACTTCGGCCCCTTCGATCCTTCGGTCACGCCCGCGGTCGGCCTCTGCCAGCCCGGCCCGGTGCAGGCGCGGATCGAGCTGTCGTCGAGCCGCCTCCGCGGGTTCGCGTGGGCGGAGAACTTCGGCTGGATCAACTTCGACGCGTGCGATGCGGGGCAGTTCGTGTTCGTGCGCTGCCTGGCCGACGTGAACGAGGACACGCAGACCACGCCCGCTGATTTCAATGCCTGGATTCAGGCGTTCAACACGGGCAGCATCCGCGCCGACCAGAACCGGGATGGGCTGGTGACCCCCGCGGACTTCAACGCGTGGATCGTGAACTACAACGCGTGCACGTCGATCGGCAGCTGATTCAGCCCGCGAGCCGGGCTTGGGTTTCGGTCCACCGCCGCATGTGGTCCTCCAGCACGGGCAGCGGCACGCTGCCCAGGCTCATCAGCTCGTCGTGGAACGCGCGGAGGTCGAAGGCGTCGCCCAGCATCTGCTCGGCGTGGGCCCGCAGCTCACGGATCTTGAGCTCGCCGATCTTGTAGGCCGTCGCCTGTCCGGGCCAGCCGATGTAGCGGTCGATCTCGCTGGTGATGTTGCGCTCGGTGGCGCCCGAGTTGGCGCGCATGTAGTCGATGGCCTCCTGCCGCGTCCAGCCCTTGGCGTGCAGGCCCGAATCGACCACCAGACGGATGGCGCGCCAGATCTCGAAGTTCAGCCGGCCGAAGTCGTCGTAAGGGTCGGCGTAGAGCCCGCGCTCCGGGTCGTCGCCGATCTCCAATCCCAGCCGCTCGGCGTAGAGGCCCCAGCCCTCGCCGAAGGCGGTGAAGCTCATGGATCGGCGGACGGGGTGCAGGCCCTCCATCTCGTCGTGCAGGGCGTTCTGCAGGTGGTGCCCGGGCACGCCCTCGTGGAGCGTGAGCGCGACCATGTCGTACGTGGGCCTCTGGTCGAGCTCGCTGGTGTTTGCCATGAAGTAGCCCGCACGCCCCTCCTCGACCGAGCCCGAGTAGTAGTAGGCGGTGGGGCTGAACCTGGCGGCGAACCGCGGGATGGGCGCGACGCCGTAGGGCATGCGGGGCAGGCTGGTGAAGAGCTTGACCATCTCGGGGTCGATGAGCTTGGAGAGGGCGCGGTAGCCGTCGAGCAGTTCCTGCTCCGTTTCAAAGTAGAAGCGAGGGTCGGTGCGGAGGTACTCGGTGAACGCGTCGAACATGCTGTCGTCATCGCTCAACTGCGAGCCGTTGGTCTCGAACCAGTCCGTGCGCCGGATGGTCTCCATCATTTCGGCGCGGATGCGGGCGACCTCGTCGAGGCCGATCTGGTGCACCTCGTCGGCGGAGATCTCCAGCGTGGTGTGCTCGCGCAGCGCAAACTCGTAGGCGGCGATCCCGTCGACGCCCTGGCTGATGCCCACGGTCTCCCGGCACGCGGGCAGGTACTCGTCCTGCAGGAACTCGGCGAAGCGCTGGTAGGCTGGCACGACCTGCTCTTCGATCACCGCGAAGGCGGCGCGCGCCTGCGGGTCGTCCGGGCTCCGGCTCGCGAAGGGCTGGTAGAACGGGCTCTGCATCGGGCGGGCGACGACCTGGTTGCGCGCCTGCGCAACGGCGGGCTCGATGATCACCCGCGGCGGCACGCGCCCGTTCTCGATGCCGAGGCGCATCTGCGCGATCGTCTCGTCGAGCACGCGCGGGATCTCGCCGAGCCGTGCGATGTACAGGTCGTAGTCGCGAGGCGTCTGAAGCTTGCTGAACCGCCCGAGCTGGGGGAGCCAGTACTGCGGCCCGCCAATGCTGGTCACGGGCATCTGCTCGCGGTAGAGCCGCGATCCCTCGAGGCTCAGCTCGAGCTTGTACTCGACCAGGTCGATCGACAGGCGTGTGTCGTCGTCGAGCTGATCGCGCTCGATGCGCTCGATCCGCTCGAGCACCTGGCGCTGGCGCCGGTAGTGGTCCTCGTAGGCCCGCGGCGCCTCGCTCGGGAGGCGGCCCGCCATGATCTTCTGATCGACGTACTTCTCCATCCACACCGGGCTGCGCATGTATTCGAGCATGAGGTACTGGTCGAGCACCTGAGAGGCCTCTTCCGCGGCTGACTGCGCGAGCGTCGACAGGGCCATGACGCACGCGGCAACGAGTGTGGCAAGCTGCTTCATGCGGCGAGGGTAGAGGCGTGCGCACGAAAACGCCCGCACGCGGCGGGCGGGATTCGTGAAGTTTGTACACCGGGTTGGGTTACTGGTCGTCGCTGTCGGCTTGCTTGGGCCCGACCACGACCGACATCCTGTTGTCATCGGTGTAGTAGCGGGCGAAGGCGTCGCGGATCTCATCGGCGGTAAACGCCGCGTAGGCGTCTTCCATGTTGGCGAGGTCATCGAGCGACCGTCCGCGGTAGGTCGCGTCGCTCAGCTGCCCGGTCCACCAGCCAGGCTGCTCGGTGTCTTCATTGATCTTGTTGAAGATCTGGCCCCGCGCGACCTCGACCTCCTCGCCCGAGGGCCCGTTCTGGGCGAAGTCGCTGAACATCTCGTCGATCTTGCCCGCGAGCGTCGTCTCGTTCCCCGGGTTGCACGGGCCGGCGGCGAAGATCATGCCCATATCGGCGTAGACCGTCGAGGGCTGGCTCTGGGCGCTGATCGAGTAGACCAGCTGCGCCTCCTCGCGGATCTCCTTGATCATGCGTGTCGTGAGGATCTGCGTCGCGAACCCGATGAGCCGCGTGTCGCGCACGTTGCTGATGTCGGGCCCGAAGGAGCCGGTGATCGCGAGCGCAACGGGCGTGCTCGTCTCGATGTAGCTCGAGGCCTCGAGCGGGCCCTCGGGGTGCGTGATCGTGCGCAGCTCGTCGAGCGTCGCGTCGCTGATCCGCTCGCGCGGCGGCAGCGAGCCGACGTACTGCGCAACGAGATCCATCGCGGCGTCCTGCTCGATGTCGCCCACGACCGAGACCTCGATCGGTGCGCCGTCGAGAGTCTGCTCGAGCCACGCCTGGGCGTCGGAGAGCGTGATCGCCTCGACCCTGTCCTCCGTGATGGGCAGCATGCGGACCTCGCCCTCGGGCGACATCAGAGCGGGCAGGATCTCCTGGAGCTGCGCGAGCGGCTGGGTCTTGCGCTGCTCGATCGCCTGGCGTTGGTTCTCCTTCCACTGGTCGAGCGCCGCCTGCTCGATCATGGGCTCGGTCAGCAGCAGGTGGGCGAGCTGGAGACCCGCCTCCAGATCGGCGGGGTTGCCCGACACGCCGATCGACATAGTGTCGCCGCCCGAGCCCCCGCCCACGTTGACCTTCTTCCCGGTGAGCAGGTCACGCACGTTCGTGCTCGAGAGTCGCTGCGTCGCCGGGCGGCTGAACGCGAGCGAGGCGGCGTCGGTCAGCCCGTGCGTCTCCGCGGTCTCGTGGATCCGCCCCCCCGCGACGGTGATCGTGATCGTCGCGTTGTCCTCGCGCTTGTCCATGTAGCGGTAGTGCGCCCGCACGCCGTTGTTGAGCCAGGCCGACCAGATCTGCGTCGGCTCGTGCTTCTCGATCTCGACGACCTCGCCCGGTGCGGGCAGGCTGGCCATGAACGACTCGGGCCGGTCCTCCTCGGCCTCAGCCTCGGGCGTCACGCTCAGGTCGGCCCTCGCGATCTCGAGAAGCTCCGACTCCGTCGGCACGTCGACATGCTCGGGGATCGATATCGCGACCATGAGCTTCTCGTCGTCGTAGAGCCTGACGAACCACTCGTTCACCTCTTCGTCGGTGATGGTCGGGATCATGGCGCGCGTCATCTCGAGCTGCTGCGCAGCGCTCAGCACCGTGTCACCCCGGGCGACCTGCTGGTTGAGCCCCGACAGGATCGCGGTCGCGGGCAGCGTGGGCTCCTGCTCGGCGAAACGCTCGGCCCCTGCGATCGTGGCCTTGCGCGCGTCCTCGATCTCGCGGGCGGTGAACCCGTGCACGTGGGCCCGCTTGAACTCGCGGGTCAGATCGCCGAGTTGGGTCCGCCAGCCGTCGGGGCGACCGAAGGCCTGGATCCAGCTCACCCGCATCGCGCCGAAGAAATCGCCCACAAACGCGGCCGAGCCAAGCATGTCGAGCTGGCCCTCGTTGATCTTCTTCTGCAGGCGACGGTTGAACACGCTCGAGGCAAGGTTCTCCACCAGAACCCGGCGCATGTGCTCGCGTGTCGTGACCGGGGGCTGCGGCTCGCGGATGTTGATGATCTGGATCGTCGCGTTCGTCAGCTCCGCGTCGGTGAACACCTCGGCCCGCAGTTCGGTGTAGGGCGTCACGCCCACGGGCAGGTCATCCGGGCGGTCGACCTTCGGGAGGTCGCCGAAGTACGACTCGATCATGGGCACGATCGACTCGGCCTCGCGGTCGGCTGCGACGATCAGTGTCATGTTGCTCGCGGTGTAGAACGTCTCGTAGAACTTCACGAAGTCGTCGCGCTGGACGCTGTCGATCGTCTCCTCGGTGCCGATCGGCAGCCGGTAGCCAAACGTTGAGCCAGGCGCGATCGCCTCGAAGAGTTGCTCCTGGACGCGCTGCTGGGGGCTCAGGCGCGTGCGGCGCTCCTCCTGGATGATCCCGCGCTCCGCGTCGATCTCCTCGGGGATGAGGCTCAGCCCACCCGCGACGTCGTCGAAGAACAGAAGCGCCTTGTCGATGGTGTCAAGCTCTGCGTCGGGCAGGTTCAGGATGTAGGTGGTCTGGTCGAAGCTGGTGAACGCGTTCTGGTGGCGCCCGAAGCTCAGCCCCATCGACTCGAAGAACGACACGACCTCGGTGGGCTCGAAGTTCTCGCTGCCGTTGAACGCCATGTGCTCGAGGTAGTGCGCGATACCGCGGACGTCGTCGGTCTCGTTCAGCGAGCCGGCGGAAACATGCAGGTAAAGGGCGGCCCGATCCTCCGGGTTCCCGTGCTCCTTGATCATGTAGGTGAGCCCGTTGTCGAGGGTGCCCACGAGCAGGTCGTCGCGCGTTTCGAGAGGCTGGGCGATAGTGGTGCTGGCGGTGCCTGCGAACAGCAGCGTCCCGAGAGTCTTGAGATTCATGATGGTGCGCCCTCCCCGCGCGGGTGGTGGTGGATCAGTCTCCGGGGCGCACACACACGGCCGCCCGCTCGGATCCAGCCGGGAGAGCCTACCCGCGCCGCGTCGTCAGGGTTGCGTTTCCACGCCGTGAAACAGCCGGCAGGTCCCGTCGCACTTCTTCCCGGGCTCGAACCGGCCCTCGACGATGCCCGTGATGGCGTCGTCGATGACCCCGCGGACCGCGTTGAGGTCCAGGTCCTCCAGCGCGATCGTTCCCGCCTGCTGGGTCGAGAGCACCCAGTACGCCGCCTCGCCCACCAACTCGCCCGGGTCCATGCTGTAGGCATCAGCGAGCGCGAGCGCGTAGATCCCGAGTTGCAGGTCGTCGGCCTCGGGCTCGACGAGCGATTTCCACGCTCCTCCCGTCTTGTAGTCGACGATGCGGAACCCGTCGCCCAGCCGCTCAACGCGATCGATCTTCGCCTCGATGGTGTGCGCTTCATCGTCGCCCGATGCGCGCGTGTACGCCAGCTTCAGCTTCTCCTCGATCATCACGATCTCGGCATCGTCGTCGTGGAACGTGTCGTACCCCGCGTCGAGCTGGGCCTCGATCTGCGCAAGCTGCGCACGATCGACGCCCCCGACGCGAGCGGACGCCTCGAAGAACAGGTCACGCCCCGTGCGCACGAGATCGACCTTCGCCGGCTTGTCACGCCCCTCGTTGTCCGCCTCCGACCACGCCCGATAGAACCGTTCGAGTGCCGAGTGCGCCACCGTGCCCACGATCTGCGCGCTCGACGGCGCATCGACGAGACCCAGCACGTGTTTCACGTGGTAGCACGCGGGGCATCGGCGATAAGCATCGATCTGCGAATAGCTCAGGTGCAGCGGGGGCCTCACTCCGCGGTGTGATGAATCGGGATCGGTTTCCGCGGCAAGTTGTTCCGCGAGCGCCGCGATGCGCGACCGCGCGCTGTCATCCCCAACCAGCCAGGGGGGCAGATCCGTTTCGGCATCGCCCTGTTCCAGGCGGGCGATCGCGCTCATCCAGGCCGCAGCTCTCCCGAGCCGATCGGACTGGGCTGCGAGCATGGTCTCGGTCAGCTCCGCGTTGTCGCAGGTCTCGAGCGCCTCGGCGGCTTCGAGCCTCGCCTCACGCCGAGCCGCGGCGAGCACGCGCCGCCGGCGATCCGGGTCGCCCGATGACTCAGCGTCGAGCTGGTCGATGGTCGTCCCGACACCCGCGGCCGCCGCGTCGCGCAGCACGTCCGCGTCGTTCCGGAGCAGCACGCCGTCGCTGGGCTCGTCCACTGGCAGCGGATGCTTGCCGCGCCACGCGAGCTCCTGGAACATGTGCAGGCTCTTGCTGCGGCTCTTGGCCGGGTGGGCCATGAGCACAAGGCGGCGCTCCGCCCGCGTCATCGCGACGTAGAACAACCTCCGCAGCTCGTCCTGAGGCGGGGTCGGCTCTTCATCGGTCAGCTCGGCAGGCAGGTCCGGGCGCTCGCTCGGCTTCACGCGCCCCAGCTGACCAGGCCCCGTGCCGATGTTGGGGATGAAGACCGTGTCGAACTCAAGGCCCTTGCTCTGGTGCGCGGTCAGCAGGCGCACGCCGTCGCCCTCGAACTGTGCCTGGGCCTCGTCGTCGATGGAGCTCATGCCGCGGAAGGTCTGGTCCTTCTCGTCGAGCCTCTGGTAGTGGTCCCAGAATGCCCCCAGGTCGCCCGGCGACGCAAGTCTCGGCGACAGCTCGCGCGCGAAACGCAGCACGGCGACCAGGTGCGCCACCCGCACCGCCCGATCGCGCAGGGGCAGCAGCTCGGAGTGAGCCATGCCCGCGCGCTCGATGATCGCCGCGATCACCTGGTGCGCAGGAGCGTTCGCCGCGAGCGATGCCAGCTCGTCGTAGAGATCGACCAGCTTGCGCACGCTCTCGTCGTCGCGATCGCGCACCCATGCCATGAAGGAAGGAGGCTCGCCGCCCTCGGCATTTGCCCGCGACGCGACTCGGTGGTGCTCTTTCCGCAGGCGCATCGCGTCGTCGCGCGCCATCCGGATGGGCGGGCGCGTCAGAAGCCTCGTCGCAGAGTACGCCTGGCCCTCCACGAGCAGCCGCACCCACTCCAGCAGGTCCTGCACCGCCTCGTCATCGAGCGCGCTCGCCCGGCGCGACCGCGACACCGGGATGCCCGCGAGCGACAGCTGGTCGGCGACCTCCTCGAGCTTGTTGTGCGTGCTCGCGATCACCGCGTACGAATCGAACGCGCGGCCGCTCGCGGCCCGGTCCGTAAGGATCATCGGCGCGATCACACCGCCCCAGGGCGTCGCCTTGTCCACGTGCACCGCCTCGATCGGCGAAGCGTTGCCCGCGTGGTCGCCCTTCGCTTCCAGCGCCTTGTCGGCGACGAACCGCGTCTCGGCCTTGGCGATGACCCGCTGCGAGCCCGCCACGATGGCGGGCGTGCTGCGGTAGTTGGCGTCGAGGGTGATGGTGGTCGCGTCGGTCCACACCTGGGCGAAGTGATCGAACGCGCGGGTGTCCGAGCCCCGGAAGCCGTAGATCGCCTGGTCGTCGTCGCCGACGACGCAGATGTCGCGCGAAGCGCTCGGCGGCGCGAGCAGCTTCAGCAGCTCCAGTTGCGCGCCGTTGACATCCTGGTACTCGTCGACAACGACATGTCTTGTCTCGTCGCGGATGATCGCCGCCGCATCGGGTGACTTGCGCAGGATGCGGATCGGCAACAGGATGTAGTCATCGAACGTCGCGAGGCCCTTGCTCGCACAGGCCCGCTCGAACCTCGCGTAGATCTCGACAGCCTCCGCGAACCCTCCGAGGCGCGCGCGTTCGGCCTCGATCCGCTGGGAGTCCCAGCCCTCGGGCGGAGACGCGATCAGCCCGCGCCACCGCCGGGCGGTCTCTGCCGCGTCGCTCGCGAACACGGCCGTCGTACGCAGACGCTCGATCCAGCGCCACGCGTGCTTGGCGATCTCGCCCGGCCCGCCCCCTGCGAGTCGTGACGCCTCGATCAGCCCCTCCGCCGACGCCTCGAGCACCGCGTCTTCCAGGAGTTCCTTGCGCTGTGCCGAGTCGATCAGCTGCAAGCTCGCGGGCACGCCGATCGTGTCGCCGAAACGCGCGAGCCATCGCAGGCCCAGGCTGTGGAAGGTCCCGGCGGCGATGTTCTCGCCCGCGATCCCAACGAGGTCGCTCAACCGGTCTCGCATCTCGGCGGCGGCCTTGTTGGTGAACGTCATCGCCGCGATCGTCTCGGGGCGGGCGCCTTCGTCGATGAGCTGCGCGATGCGCCGCGTGATGACGCGTGTCTTGCCCGTGCCTGGACCGGCGAGCACGATGAGCGGGCCGTCTCGATGCAGCACGGCATCGCGCTGCCGATCGTTGAGCCCGTCGAGGATGCTCACGGCCCACCCTCGTCGTCCGGTTCCGGACGCCGCTTCATGTAGAGATGCACCGCGGTCGTGCCGTAGACGTGCGTCTCGGGCCCGATCGCGCCCTCCAGATCGAGGCTCACCTGGGCGAACCGGTCGGTCGCGTCGCGGTCGTCGCGGTCCGGGTCGCGCTCGTGCAGGAAGGGCCAGGGCGTGCGCAGCACCGCATACCCCTCGTCATCCAGGAACGCGATCAGCCGTGACAGCTGCGCCGCGACGCGGGGCCACTGGCGCGCGTCACGGACCATCGCATAGGGAGGATCGCAGAAGATCAGGTGCACGGGTCTCGGGCAGCGTGCCACGACCGCCGGCCCGAGCGCGTCGCCCGACACCGCCTCGGCTCGTTCCTCCACGCCCAGGTGCTCGATGTTGCGGCGGAGCACGTCAAGCGTTCCCCGGTCGCGCTCGACCAGCACGCACCGCGACGCCCCTCGGCTCACCGCCTCCAGGCCGATCGCGCCCGAGCCCGCGAACAGGTCCAGCACCGCCATGCCCTCGGTGTGCCCGCGGAGCAGGTTGAACACCGCTTCTTTGACCACGTCGGGCATGGGGCGCGCCGGGCTCTTGTCGCTCGGGCTGAACAGCTTTCGTCTTCGGAATTCGCCCGCGATGATGCGCATCGGTGGAGCAAACGCCGCGGCGAGCGGCCTGTCAAGCCCCGGGACGCAGCCCGGACGGGGGATCCTCGGCCCCTCCGCTCCGCTCTCTCTCCCTGTGGCTCACAACTCTCACGTCATGTGACCAAAGCAGAAAGAGCCGAGGATCCTCGGCCCGGGTTGTGCGTGTCCTACAGCCCCAGTGCGTCCTCCAGATCGAGGTCAGCCAGCAGCAGCTCTGTCGCGAGCGTTTCCGGGTCGTGCAGCAGCCGCCCGATCGGGGCCGCGAGCACCGGCGGGCGGTCAATCCCCGACACCACACGCCAGAAGGGCTCCGACACGCCGTCGTGCTGCCAGCTGCACAGCGGGCCCTGCTCGTCATCAGCGAGCGCCGCGAGCAGAGGCCCGCCGACATACACCGCACGCGTCAGCAGCAGCAGATCGTCGCACACGAACTCGCTCTCGGCCGCCACGCCCGCGATCGCGTCGGAGGCGGCAGCGAACAGCCCGCGGTCGGCGGCGATCAGGTCGTCCGCGTCGTGCCAGACGAGGTAGCGGAACTGGGCCGGGGCCCGTCCGGGGAGCTCGATACGATGACGGAGGCGTGCCGCGACGCCCGACTGCCCGCCGATCTGCCGGCGCATCGGGCGGTCCGCCGGGATGGAACGCTCGAGCTGCTCGCACAGATCGTCGATCGTGCGGATCGCTCGCCCGAAGAGCCGGACGACCTCGACGCCCGTCTGGCCCTGCCAGAACGCGCCGAGGCGTGCGGCGAAGACGATCCGCTCGTCGGCCTCTGAAGACCAGGCCGCGAGGTGACGCGTCTCGGTCAGACGCGCGACCTCGGCTTCCCAGCCGACAGGTGCTTCAGATGTGCGCGCATATCCCATGCGTTGCCCGTCCGACGCCGTCACTGGCGTACGGACGCTCCGTCGTCGAACGACTCGGCAACCACGGGACCGGGTCAGGATTTCCCTGCTGCGTCGATCGGTTCACACAACCCGCCGACGCCCCACGAGATACAGGCACCAAGGTGCACCACGATTACAGCCCGTGCCACCGAAACAGCCGGAAGAACCGACAGGAACCGCAAAAACAGGCTCAACCGACACCCGAAACGGGGATAGAACCCTGTATGAAGCCGCTCCATGCCCTCGCAGTCGGTCTGATCGGGCTCGGTCTGGTGCTCCCGCTCCAGGGGTGCGAGCCCCCGGTGTCGCCCCTCGAGCAGGCGACGGCCAACGCGGGCACCGCCGGGCGTCTCGCTACGACTGACGCCCTGGAAGCCGCGTTCCTCGAGGGCGAGATCACCTTTCAGGCCTGCCTGGAGTCCGCGGAGGAGCAGATTGAAGCGGGCGATCCTTCGGCGACGGTCTTCGCGGGGGCTGTGCTCGACCTGGGCGCCCGCATCGAGGATCGCCTGCCCAAGGGAGGAGAGTACGAGCTCTTCTGGTGGCGTCTCGGTCAGCTCGCCTCGAGGGCGACCTATCAGGCGATGCAGGCGGGGCGGTTCGACGAGGCCGAGACGCTCGTGCTCGCTGGCCCCAAGCGGTGGCAGCGTCTGAGATACTGGCAGCAGTACCCGAACCACGACATCATGGTCGCGCTCTCGATGGCTCACCGGGGCGAGTCGCGCGAGGGCATCGCACGCCTGCGCTCGCGCGCGATCCAGACGCCCGAGATGGAAGAAGCCATCCTGCAGATCAGGGAACTCGACCGCCAACGCCTGCGCGAGCGCCTGCGTGAGCAGATCGAGGCCGAGCAGTCCGGCGGGAGCTAGCGCCGGTCGGTCACTCCCAGCTCTTCTTCGCTCAGCGAGGCTTCACCCTCGTCGCCCGCGTCTGCAACGGGTTTGACCTCCACCTGCTGTCTGGTGCGCCGTTTCTCACCCGAGCCCGCGATCGCGGGGCGCTCATGATCCGCGGCCCGTCGCCCGTCCTCGGTCACGCGGTACACGATCCCCGTCGTCTGCTCCTCGTGCCCGAGCAGCAGGCGGTCGACCACCTCCACACCCTGCATCACCGAGTGATCGGTGTTCGAGACCTCGTACTTCCAGAGCCCGAAACGCCCGCGGCTGTAGATGCCCAGCGACTCCAGCCAGGGGATCAGCGTTGCCAGGATCGCGTCGCGTTCCACGCTCGGGGTCGGGTAGCTGTACTCCACACGCTTGACCCATGTGGACACGATGTCGTCTCGCTCGCCCGGCTCGAGCAGGCCCACGCTCTCGAGCCCCGCGATCGTGCGTTCGAGGATGGTCGCCTCGTCCTCGGGCTTGTCGGGGCTGAAGCTCGTCTCGCAGAGCAGCGAGTAGTGCGTCTCTGGATCGGGCGTCATCCGGGGCGAGTAATTGCTCAGGTACGTCACGCGGTAGAACGGGCAGTCGTCACCCGGGAAGTACATCCAGCTGCGCGTGCTCGGGCAGGGCCTCCGGATGCCCACGCCCACCATGAACCCGCCCGAGTGCTTGAGTCGTGACGCGGCTTCACGCATCTCGGCGGGCGCGTCGTCGATGATGTCCAGCACGAGCCTGTCCAGGGGCATGGTGCTGATGAGCGCGTCGTAGCCATCGGTGAACCGCTCGCCCGATTCACGCTCGAACGTGGCGCGCCGGGCGCCGGTGTCGATCGAGACGAGGCGCGTGTTCAGTGTGAGACGGTCTCGCAGCAGCGGCTCGAAACGGTCGTAGAAATCGCCCGTGCCCCCGAGCGGGTACTTGAATCGGTTGTTGGGCCCCCAGCCGTAGTCGTCGCTGCCGGTGACGACGTTGGCCAGCGCTCGCTTCCAATCGATGACCGCGACGCGTTCGCCGATCCAGGTCGTGTTCAGCTCGGCAAGGTCGTACGCCCAGACCTTGAAGTTGTACGGGCGCATGAAGTGCTCGGCGATACCTTCTCCGAAGACGCGGTCCACGAACGCGCCGAAGTGGGGTGCCGAGCGAGGGTCCTCGCCCGAGGTCTGCGCCTCGATCAGCCCGCGCAGGCAGTCGTCGGTCACCTCGGGCGGGAGGTACCGCAGGTTGTTCTGAAAGGGGTACGGCACCCAGGTTCCCGCCAGACGCACCCAGCTCTCGCGGTCGTTGAGCGTGTGGTCGTCGCCCACGAGCTCGTCAAAGATCCGGTCGTAGGTTTCGTAGTGGCTGAACAGAACGTGCCCGCCCACGTCCCAGGAGAAGCCCCGATCGTCCGTGAAGGTCCGGGCCAGCCCGCCCACCCGGGCGGCGTGCTCGACGATGCGGAACGACGCTGAACCGAGCTCGCGGAGCCGGTAGCCTGCGCCGAGCCCGGTCGGGCCCGCCCCGACGATGAGGATTCGGCTATCGCCAATGCCTTGCTGGGGAGGGGGTTGTGTCACACCGGACCGTAGGACGCGGGCAGCGCCTGGGCAGACCCCCGAAACAGGTGGTTCGGCCGCACAGATTCTGTTCGGTTTGTCGGTTTCGGTGGTCTCGACTCCGTTCCAACCAGAAGTTGGGGGGAGCAATTGCCGAGGTCCGGTACACTTCGGCCCCCGGGTTCTGAGCAGGGATCTGGTTCAGATGGGGCCGTGACGAACGGTGAACCGACGGGGACACGGTCATGGACGGTCAGCAAACAGGCAGCATTGACACACTTCTCGATGGCTTTGGGCGGTCTGTTGAGGCGGTGTTCGGACTGCCCGCGGTTCCGACGCTGGACTGGTGCGACCGCGCAGCCCAGGCAGTCGCTCGGCTCGTTGAGCCCGCGATCGCGGTGGTCACGATCGGAACGCTGACCGATTCCGGGGAGCTCGTCGAGCACGAGGTCACCGGGGTCGGGGCCCGCCAACCCAGTCCTGAGTCGGGCCGAGCCAGGCCCCTGAACCGCGACCAGATCGGCTTCCGAGGTGAGGACGGGCGTGTGGGCACCCTTCGTGTCCGTGCCGCCAACCTCCGCAGGGTCGGCATCCAACTGGCCGGCGAGGACCGCAACCGCACCGTGGTCGGTGGGTTCGGTGATCTGCTGACCGGGGAGCTGGCAACCTCTGGCGAGCTGGCATCCCTGTGGTCGGGCCTCGAGACCGGCGAGCCGATCGTGGCGGTGGTGCCTCTGAGCCAGCCCGGTGATGGTCGGGTCATGATCGTTCAGTTGGCGTCGAGCACCCCCGGCGCGCTGCCCGAAGGGGTCGAGCAGGCGCTGGCCTCGCTCTTGAACACGCTCCGCCAGCGCACCGTGCAGGCGCTCGGTGCCGAACGGGCCGAGAGCACGCGCTGGCTGACCGAACGCGAGCAGCTCGTGCTCGAGCACCTCACGCTCGGCAAGAGCGTGCGGCAGATCGCCGACGAACTCGGGCGGAGCCCTCACACCGTGCACGATCACGTGAAGAGCCTGCACCGCAAGCTCGGAGCGTCGAGCCGGGGCGAGCTGATCGCCCGAGCGCTCGGTCATGTTGCGAGCACGAGCGCACGCCCGATCACCCAGGCGGAGCCCAAGCCCGTGAAGCCGGAACCGGCCCGAAGCGAGACCATCGAACCCAAGCCGGCGCCGGATTCGGTTCCGACCGAGGAAGGCTGAGGTCCGTCGGGCTCAGCGCCCGTCGGCGATTCGACCCGCGATCAGGTCTTCGAGCGGCTCGTCTCGCTTGATGACGACGCTGAACTCGCGCCCGCCGCTGAGCGAGGGGTCGTACGTCCGTCGGGAGCGCACGACGTCTGCGACCTGCGGCCTCAGGCCCGGTCGATAGAGCCGCTCGATCAGCACGGTGACGCGCGCGACCACGGGTTCCGTGCTTCCGAGAGTCCGCGGCATCGGGCCCGGCTCGATCTGCGACCGCGGCGCGTCGGAAGCCAGCGCGTCCGACGCGTACACGGGCAGGAACTCGACACGCACCGTGCGGGATTGCGTGTGTGCGGCGTCGGCGATCCGGCTCGGGAGCGTTGCCTGTTGGCGTTCCCACGGCGCTGCCAAGCCCCGCCCGGGAAGGGGCTGCGTGGTGATGATCCCCGCCGCGGCGTCGACCCGGTTGAGCGTGAACCCGAGGTCGACCAACGAGTCCCGGGCGCGGTCGAACGCTTGGTCGTAGCCGCCCGCATCGACGCGTACCGCGCCCCCGGGCTTGGGTGCGGTCGCGCACCCGATCAAGCAGATCGCGGCGAGCAGAGCGGCACAGGCGAGAAGCGGACGCATCATGAGCAGGTTACACGCCATGGGCGAGCTCCGCGATGAGATCCCATGTCTCGGCGACGTGACGCTCCTGCGTGGTGACCGCGCCGATGGCCATGCGGATGGCGTACCTGGGTCCGTCCGCGGTTGGGATGACCGTGTGGGTCAGGAACGCCCTGCCGCTGGCGTTGACGCGGGCCATGAGCTCGGCGGTCGGTTCATCACCCGCCCGCAGCCCGAAGCAGACGAGGTTCATCGTCCGCGGCGCGAGCAGCTCGAAGCGGTCGTCGCTCAGCACACGGTGCTCGAACAGCTGGGCTAGGCGCACATGCTCGCGCAGGTACGCCCGGAGCCCGCTCAGGCCGTACCAGCGCAGCACGAACCACAGCTTGAGCGCCCGGAACTTCCGCCCGAGCGGGACGCCCCAGTCGCGGTAGTCGAAGACCGCACCTGTCTCGGTCGCGTCGTTTCGCAGGTACTCGGGTGTGATCGAGAGGCTCTCAACCAGCGAGCGCCGGTCCGCGGTCCAGAACAGGTCGCAGTCGAAGGTCGTGAGCAGCCACTTGTGCGGGTTGAGGCACAGGCTATCGGCGAGCTCGAGGCCGGCAGCCATCCAGCGGAACTCCTCGCAAAGCAGGAGAACGCCCGCGTGGGCCGCGTCGACGTGCAGCCACGCTCCGCGCTCAGCGACGCCCGTGTCGTTCATGACCTCAGCAACGCGATCGACCGGATCCACGGCGGTCACTCCCGTCGTGCCGATGGTTGCGCAGACGTATGCCGGGGTAAGTCCGTCGGCCAGGTCCCGCTCGATCACGGTGCGCAGCGCCGAGGGATCGAGCCGGTGTTCGGCGTCGGTCGCGACGAGGCGCACGCGTGATCGGTCGTCGCTCGTGCGCGCAAGCCCGGTGATCATTGCCGCTTTCAGAACCGAGCTGTGCGCCTGATCGGAGGCGTAGACCGTGAGCGAGGCTTGGTCCGCGGCGGTGCGTTCGACCACGCGCTTCCGTGCGGCGATCATGCTGACGAGTGTCGAGTCGCTCGCGGTGGGCTGGATGCACCCGCCCCCTTGCTCAGATGTCGAGAGGAACCGTTCGGGAAGCGCCATCGCGCGAGCCACCTGGTCGAGCAGGGCGCGCTCGATCTCGTTGGCCGCCGGCGCGGTCTGCCAGAGCATGCCCTGCACGCCGAGACCCGACGCCAGCAGTTCGCCCAGGATGGCCGGCGCCGAGGTGTTGCACGGAAAGTAGCCGAAAAAAGTCGGCGATTGCCAGTGCGTCGTGTTGGGCAGGACCAGATCGCTGACATCACGGAGGATCTCGTCCCACACGCTCTGCCCGCCCGGCTGCTCCGGCGCGTGTTCTTCGAGACGGGCCATGACCTCGCCCGGCTTCGTGGGCGGGAGCACCGAGCGATCCTCCAGCGAGGTCAGGTACTGGGCGATGAGGTCCAGCACGCGTGCGCCCTCAGTGCGGAGTTGGTCGGCGGTCATGTGTGTTGCGGGTTCGGGCGGCACAGCCCATACTAGAGTGATGCCCGGCTCTTACGACGAGGACGATCCGAGGATGCCCACCGCCGCGGTGCTCGTTGCCGAGGGCAGCGAGGAGATCGAGACGTACGCGCCCGCCGACGTGCTGGTCCGCGCGGGCGTCCGTGTGACGATGGTCGGTGTGGGTGGGCTGCGCCCGGTGGGCAGCCGGGGTCTGCCGATGCACGCGGAGCGCCTCGTGGGCGCAGTGCGCGGGAGCCTGTTCGACGCGGTGCTGATCCCGGGCGGCGGCCCGGGCGCTCTGGTCGTCGCGGAGTCCGAGGCGGCGGGCAAGATGGTCATGCGTCACACCGAGGTCGACCGGCTGGTCTGCGCGATCTGCGCGGCGCCCGCCATGGTGCTCGGCCCGCTCGGGCTGCTCTGCGGTGTGCGGGCGACGGGTCACCCGAGCACGCGCGATCTGTTCCCGTCGAGTACGGAGTACGTCGACGACGAGCCGGTCGTCGAGTGCGGCAACCTGATCACGAGCCGCGGCCCCGCGACCGCGATCGCGTTCGGGCTCGCCATCGCGGCAAGGCTCACGAGCAGGACCAAGGCCGCCGAGGTAGCGGAGGCGATGCTGGTCTAGTCTGCGCGTTCGAGCCTGGCGGCGTGCTGGATCACCGTGCTTCCGGACCAGGGCTCTGGGGTTATCGCGATGGTCTTGTACTCCATCGTGCCGTCGCCGGTCAGGCGCATGCGGTACGAGTGAACGACATCGAACTCGGGGTCGAACACGCTGATCTCGAAGCGGTCGTCGGTCGGCTGCCCCGCTGACATCACGTACCGGTCGAGCACCGCCTCGACCTCTTCGAGTTCCGCGCCCTCGAACCGCTCGCGGATCTCGGCTCGGATGTGGTCGGTTTCTACGACCCAGCCGCGTGCCGCCGAGTCGACAACGCGGAGGTTGAACCGGGTTGCTTCCTCGTCGGGGTCGTGTTCTCGAGACATCGCCATGAGGGAGGCACCAAGATCATCGCCAATGATCAGCTCTTGGCGGATGGTCAGCACCGCTCGGGTTGGGTCTTTCTCGACGGGCAGGAAGGTGAGCCGGATCTCGGTGAAGAGACTCGGGTCGTTCCCGAACCAGTCATCGGCGTCCAGCATCGGGTTGCGCAGCCTGCCCACCCATGTGCCGCGCCACGCGGGGGCGAGTGCGGGGTCCGGCTCGAGCGCGAGACCGGGCTCCACATCGAGCCGCTCGAAGAGCGCACCGAGACGCGCAGCGAGTTCGGTGCGGCGTTCATCGAGTTTCGGCCGCAAAGGCCAGCGCATCCGGCGCTCCGCGAGCCGGGTGAGCGCGTCGCGGACCGGGCCGAGGTGCTGCTCGGTGAGCCAGGGCTCGGGCCTCGCGAGCTCGGCTTCCAGCGCAGTCGTTGCCAGGGTGAGCAGGGCGAAGCCCGTGAGACCGCTGACGGTGCTGCCGTCGGTCATCATGGCTCGTCCGACGTCGAAGATCGTGGCGATACGCCTCGCGCCCCGCTCGGGGTCGTCCTGCGCGGCGGCGTAGAGCGCATCGATCTTCACGACCTGCGCGATGCGGCGATAGGGGATCGCGTCCTTCAGATCCGCGGCGGATCGGAGTTCCGCGGCATGCTCGGTCATCGCGTCGAGCGTATCGCGGTGCTTGTCGAGGATGTCCGCGCAGTCATCCCACGATTGCGGATAGAAGTCGGGTTCTTTGGCGGCCCACTCCATGTCGATCGTCGGCGGGATCGTGTCCTCGCTGATCACATTGAGCACCCCGCCGAGATCCCAGAGCGCACGCTGCCACGGGTTCTGCAGGAGTTCCTGCATGTCCGGTGGGAGATCGTCGATCGGGGGCTGAGCGAGGGAGCAGTTGGCGAGCACAACACTCAGCAGCAGCGTGCGGGCTTTCATGTTGTGAGCATACGACAGATCTCGCTCGCACCTAGTCGGCTGGCTCGGGGTCCTCGCGTTCCAGGCGGCCGATCCAGAGACCGATTGCCGCGGGCATGGCAGTAATCGTTCTCGCCTCGAGCGTCTGGACTTCGAAGTCGATCGCGCCGTCGTCGGTGAGCTGGATCGACATGACCGAGCCCACAGCGCTGAGGCCCATGGGCGTGAGGTCGATGATCTGAATCCGATGGCCTGAGAAGAGCGTGAGGTGTGTGCTCCGGATGGGTTCGTATTCAACGCCGTCAGCGCCATCGCGTTCGACGACTCGAACCCAGATATCGCTCGCGCGATCTTCGCGTTGGAACAGATACCGATGCTCGACTTCGGGAGTGCCGTCTCCCCACTGATCGGCGACCCTGGGGTGGGTCGTTTCAAACCAGTCGCTGCCCTGGTTCGAAGCGGTGTATTCGACGACGATCAGGCGAGGATCCTCGGCATCGCGCCGTATGGCGAGTCTCACGCGTGGAAACACTCGATCATCACTGTGACGGACGGCGAGATCGCCGGTCCAGATGCCTTCGAACGCCTCAGGCAGCACGTTCAGTGTTTCGAGCGAGTCTCGAGGATCGATCTCGTACGCCGCGTAGAGCGATGCGAGCCTCCGCTTCTCGTCTTCCTGGTTCAACATCGTGACCCAGCCGAGTTTCGAGCGTGCGAGCTGGTCAAGCGATGGACGCAGCGTTCCGGCTTCGAAGTGATCGGGGCCCAGTTCTTCGAAGGCTTCGGTCGCCAGCCTCAGAACACTGAGCCCGGACAGCCGCGCGATCAGCAGGCGCTCGACGCGCATCGTGTGCCGTGCGGCGTCGAGCATCCCGGCAAGCCTTCTCGTGGCCCGCTCGCGGTCGCCGAGCTCGACGGCACGCGCGAGGTCCGCGCGGAACACGCGGGCGGACTGCCGGGCGACGCCGTGATGCACCGCGTTCCCCTCGGGCGAGGCGAACAGTTCGCAGAGTTCGTCCAGTTCTGAGGCGTGCTCGTCCAGCAGCTCGGCGGCCTCTGCCCAGCTGGTCGCCGCACCCGGGGAGATCGGGACCAGTTCGGGATCAACGCTTGGGTCGAGCAGATCCCATTCGAGCACCTCGACGACGCGCTCCCTGAGCACGTCAACGCTCGCGAGGCTCTCGTCGCTCGGCTGCGCGAACGGCGAACTCGTGACGAAGCTCAAGCACACACAAACGACCGACCAGAAAGCGTTCTTCAACGATCTACTCCGGCAGCTTTGCCAGCTCCGCCTCAACCCGCTCCGCGAGCCTTCCCACGATCCCAGGCCCGAAGTCGAACTCAAGACCCGCTGCCTTGAACAGTTCGGGCAGCGGGCGGCTGCCGCCGAGTTTGAGCGCAGACAAGTACGCGTCGATCGCGACTTCGGGGCCTTCTTCGAGCGAGCGGAGCCAGAGCTGGAGCGAGCCGAGCTGGGCGATGCCGTACTCGATGTAGTAGAACGGTGCGCCGAAGAGGTGGCCCTGGCGCTGCCAGGCGTTGGGGCGGGCGGCGTCGAGGCCCGACCAGTCGACGGCCCGGCCGAAGCGGTCGTCGAGCGAGAGCCAGTGCGCGGTCCGCTCGTCGCGCGTGTGGGCCGGGTTGGCGTAGACCCAGTGCTGGAAGGCGTCGATCGTGGCGATCCACGACAGCAGGACGATGCTGCCCTCGAGCTGCTGACGCATCGCGCGGGCGTGGGCGGCCTCGTCGCCCGCGTAGAACGAGCCCGGCACGCCCCAGTGCGGCATGGTCATGAGTTCCATCGACATGCTCGCGACCTCGGCGAACTCGATCGGGCTGCTGCGGTAGTGCAGCAGCGGCTCGTCGACGCAGACCATGCTGTGGAACGCGTGACCCGCCTCGTGGACCATCGTCTCGACATCGCGGTGCAGGCCCGCCGCGTTCATGAAGATGAACGGCACCCGGCTGCGGTCGCGCATGTACTGGTACCCGCCCGGCGCCTTGCCCTTGCGGCTGTCCAGATCGAGCAGCGGGGGGTTGCCCGCGTTGTCCGCGGTGACGCGGCCCGAGCCATCGCCCAACTCGCCGAGCATCGTCGCCAGACGCGGGTCCAGCGACTCGAACGCCGCGTTGGTCTTGGCGACCAGGTCGGCGCCGCCCTTGAACGGCACGAGCGGCGGGCGGCCCTTTACGTCGACAGCCAGATCCCAAGGGCGGAGGGTGTCGACGCCCAACGCCGACTTGCGCTGCTCGTCGAGACGGCGCGCGAACGGTGCCACGATCGTCTCGCACGCCTCGTGGAACGCGAAGCAGTGCTCGGGCGTGTAGTCGAAGCGGTGCTTGGCCTTGAAGGCGTAGCCCGTGAAGCTCTCGAAGCCGGCGTTGCCCGCGACCTCGTGGCGCAGGCGGATCATCTCGTCGTAGATGTCGTTGACAGGGTCCACGTCGCGCAGGCGTCGCTCGCTGACCGCGCGCCACGCAGACTCGCGCACGGCGCGGTCGGTCGATTCCTGGTACGGGCCCATCTGGGGGAGGGTCTTCTCCTCGCCGTCGAACTCGACGGTCATTGCGCCGCTGATGGTGTCGTACTTCTGGTCGAGCTTGGCGAGCTCGGTTTCCAGCGGGATGTTCCGCTCGTCGAAGAGGTCGACATCGGTGATCGTGTCGCGGGCCATGACCTCGTACCGCCCCGAGGCGAGCCCGGTCGATTCGTGCAGGGCCTTCTGCTTCTTGTCGAGCTCGAAGACGATCGGCTTGACGGCGGGGGGGATGGTCTCGACGAATCGTGTGTACGCCCCGGCGGCTTGCTCGTCGTCGGTGTTGCAGGTCATCGCGATGTAGAGCAGCGCCGCCGACTCGCTGAAGGCGGCATCCAACTCGGAGCGGTGCACGAGCCAGGCCTCGAACTCGTCGGCTGTGGTGACCTCGCGCCCGAGCAGCTCGTTCAGCCGTTCGGTCAGGGCGTCGAGGTTCGCCGCGTCGAAATCGGCGGGGATGTAGTCGGTGAGCATGGTCGGCATGCGGTGGGTCCTTTGTGCTGATGCGTCGGACATGCTATGCGCACGAAAAAAGCCAACCGGTTCGACCCGGTCGGCTTGATTCTGTGTCGGCGTGCTCAGGGTGTCAGCGGCGCAGCTCGTCGATCCGGCGCTCCTGCTCGATGAACCACTCGTCGGTCATGCCCTGGAGGAGTCCGAAGTTCGGGTTGTCGTCGTACATCCTGCGGATCTGCGTCAGGTAACGGCTGGCCTTGCGGAGGAACCCGCCCCGGTTCTCGACGGGCACCGAGGCGGCGTTGCCCAGCTCCATCTCGTACTTGTTGTAGATCTCGATGAAGCGGTTCTGCTGGAAGGTCATCTCCTCGCGCCACTCGCGCTGGTGGCGCTCGGCCTGGCTGATCGGGAAGGGCTCGCCCGAGATGCGCTCCCCGACCCACTCGATCTCGCCGATGCTGGCCTCGAGCAGGCGGGTGAGCTCCTCGAGCGTGCCGGCTGTGCCCTTGCTGAAGTCCGCGTGCTCGGCACTCTCGGCGTTCAGCGTGAGGATGTACTCGCCGTCGTTGAGCACGTGCTCGGCCTCGGTGGACTCGTAGAACTTCCTGGTGCCGTCGGGCTCGATGTCGTACGAGAGCGGGACATTGATCTGCATGGACCGCATGATCAGGGGGTCCTTGTTGCCCCGCTCGGAGATCTTCTCCATCATGTAGAGGAACGACTCGAGCTGACGTCCCTCGACCGCCTCGAGCGCACCCGACCAGCCGGTCGCGGCGCCGTAGTTTGCGCGGGGCATGAAGTAGATCTCTTCGATGCAGTGCGCGCTCATCGCGGCCGCCGAGATCGCGCTCTCGATCCACGCGACGAGCTGGAAGTTGGGCTTGTACTGCTTGTGCAGGACGTCAGAGATCTTCTGGACCTCGAGCCCCAGGCCTCCGCCCGACCGGATCTTGAGCACGACCAGATCGACCCCCTCGTCCTGAAGGATGGGGATCGCGTCTTCGAGGGGCTTGGCAGACATCCAGATGCCGACCATCTCCTCGGCGGTGATGACCGCGGCGCGGGTCACGCCCTCGCGGCGTTCCCACGTCTTCTCCTCGGCGTCGGCGAGGACCGGGTCGCTGCCGACCTCGGTGTCGGCGTCGCGCTGGATCGATTCGATCTCGTCGGGGCGCAGCATGAGCGGGTTGCCCACGCCGAGATCGATCCAGACGTACCCGTTCACCTCGCGGACGATGGTGCCCTCGAGCTTGCGTCCGTCTTTGGTCTCGACAACGTCGGGGCCTTCAACGAGCGAGGCGTTCACTAATGCGGTTTCGAAGGACGCCGCCGAGGCCGGAGCGCCGAGAGACAGACCAAGGAACAGGGCGATCGCCGCGACGATCGCGCTGGTTCGGGACATCAGGGTGCGTGTGGTCATGGTGCGTTCCTCGTGTTGTCGTCGCGCCTCGGGGTTCGTGTGTCTCAGCCGCCGCCGATGCGCCGGCGACGGATCTCGTTCTCGATCTGCTGGATGCGGAGCTCCAGCGCGACCCGCCACTGCTCGTTGGGGTCGAAGACCTCTTCGTACTGGTTCAGCAGGCGGATCGCCCGCTTGAGGATCTTGAGCGTCTGGGCCTCGATCACCGCCTGGCGCCGGTCGTTCTCGACGTTCTGCGGCACACGGATCGCGGCGATGTCGCGGTCGATGTTGAGGAGCGTCCGCAACGCGGAGGTCAGCCCCCGGTCCCAAGTCGTGCCGATCCGCTCGGCGCCATCGGCGAACCCGTCGTTGTCCTCGTCGTCGATAAGCCAGGCCCGGTCCTCGATGCCCATCGCGAAGAGCAGGTCGTCCATCGTGTCGGCAGTGCCCTTGCTGAAGCCGATCTTGTCGGCGGTGTCAGCGTTGAGCGTGAGCGTGTCGTTGCCGCGGAGGCGGACGATGTCCTGATCGGTGTCCTGGAACTCGTCCTCGCCTGTGTCGGTCAGGCGGAACCATCCCCCGCCCAGCGGCGGGTTGTTGTCGGTCGCCTCGTGGAAGACGGGCAGCCCGTTCTCGAACCGGTACCACAGCGCGATCGAGCGTTTGGTCATGGCGCGGACGATGGCGGTGTTGTGCCCGCCCTCGATCGCGTAGCCCTCGACCTGACCCTGGCGGAGCGACTTCTGCTTGTCGCGGACGACCTCGTCGCCGGTCGAGCCGAAGAGCTCGTCGAGATTGCCCACGCCGCCCATGCGCCCGTCGGAGGTGAAGTACACGTCGGGCTTGAGG
>JANQQZ010000057.1 GCA_028284805.1 Phycisphaerales bacterium | reverse complement strand
AACTCGCGAAGCCGACCGAGCAGCCCCGACTCATCCCACGAATCTAATGCAGCCGCGTACAGCTCTCGACCTGCGGCGAGCCGCGCCAGCTCCGCCTCGCCCTCCGACTCCGACAGATCCTCGTTGCTCTCGATCTCCTCGATCAAGGAGGCCTCGTCGTACACCGAGGCATACCCGAGCGGCACCCGTGACTCGCGGGGCTCGAGTTCGCCCACCTCGAGCGCCAAGCGATTGGTCAACGCCTTTTGGTCCGCCAGCAGCGCCGCGAACTCACTCCACCGGTTCGGCCCGTCCCCCTGCACGCCCGCCGAGAGGGCCTCCATCTGCGACGCGTAGTCGGTGTCGACGTTGGGTCTCGCCGTGATCGCGAAGTACACCTCGATCCCGATCCACACGACGAACGCCACGATCAACACGAGGATCGTGAGCAAGATGGGCCGGGCCCTTCCCGGACGGCTGGACGGCTTCATCGGCATAGCCGAGCATACCGCCAACACGCATCAGGGATGCGTGAAGATGAAGTCAACACCCGTGGCATCGGGACCGAACGCGTCGTAGGCACGCTCGGCCGGAGTTCCGCCGTCGTCGGCACCATCGAAGCCCACGCTGTAGAGCACAAAGCCCAGGTCCGAGTCATCGAGCCGGTAGCTCAAGGGCTCGTTGTTGTTGAGTGGGTCGGGGAGCACGCGATCGAGGTACTCGGGTACGAGAGCATCGAGCGAGGCCGGAAGCTGGCTGCGATCGAGACGGTATCGCTCGACAGCGATGTACGTCAGCAGCCCATCACGGAGCAGCGCGATCTGCATGTGAGAGCGGTCGGCCTTGGGGTAGGTTGCAATGATCGTCCGCGGGAGCGAAGCCGTCACCGCGAGTTGGGGATCCCCCATCTCGTAGAACGACAGTGATCGCCACCGCACGTGCGCGGGCTTCCGGGCGTGTTCCTCGATCGCGGGCCAGACTTCTTCGATCCATTCCGCGATCTCCGACTCGTTCGGGAACGCGTCGAGGTCCAGGTCATCGAAGCTCACCCTCTCGTCTTCGGGCTTGAGCCAGTTCTCGGCGAACAGGGCCTGCTTGATCGCCTCGGGCTCCGGGCGGCCCCGCTCGTCGTGAAACCCCTCGTTTGTCGCCGCGATGAGAAGCTTCTCGGTCGGGAGCGCATCGGCAAACTCGATGGGCTCGACGCGACCGATGGACTCCGCGATCCGGCCGAGCACCGCCGCATCGACTGCCTTGCCAGCCATGTCTCGTGAGACCTGGCCGTACGCCAAAGCGTGGATCGCGATGCCGACCAGGCTGTTGATCAGTGCGTTCTGACGGCCCGTGATCTCGCCGAGCCAGAGGACCGAGTCCAGATCATCGACGTAGCGATCCCAATCGCCCCGCTCGGCGGCGACCTGCATCCGTCGACCGAGCATCTGGGCCAGCCTTCTGAAATCCGACATCTGGTCGGTGAACACGCCGACCTCGTCGAGGCTGGCTCCCTCGGGTATCGGGCGCACAAAGGGAGCGCCGCTGTCGCGGAGCTGTTGTAGCCGACCGATGACACCCGATTCGTCCAGGCCATCCAGCAAATCGAGGAACACCGCCTCGGCATCGCGCAGTAACGCCAGCCGATCCTGCAACGCGTCCGGGCTCGCGAAATCCTCGGGATCCGCGTACTCAGACGCGTACCGGTCCATCGACCCGATCATGTCGAACCGCAAGATCAGCGCGTCTTGCTCCCACGGATCCGACACTCGCGCCTCGATCAACGCATCCACTTCGGCGTTCGCAGCTTCGCGGAGCGCTTCGATCTCGTCCAGCAGAGTGACCAGATCGTCCCAGCGGTTCGGACCAGCGTCGGGCCCACCGAAGCGTTCCCATGCTCTCGCCTCGATCTCCGCCGCACGATCGACGTCCGGCTGTGCCGCTTCGTGGTGGCACCCGCCCATCGCGAGACCCGACAGCACGATCCACACACACCACATGCTGTAAATCTCCGGGTTCAGTATTCGTACACCCCACGCCCGCTCTTCCGTCCCATCCGACCCGCCGTCACCAGCTGCTCCAGCCTCGGGCACGGGCGGTAGCGTTCGCTGTGCAGCCCATCCGCCAGCACGTTCATGATGTGGGCGCAGGTATCGAGCCCAATGAAGTCGGCCAGCTCGAGCGGGCCCATCGGGTGGTTGCAGCCCAGCTTCATGATGCCGTCGATGTCCTCGGGCTCGGCAACGCCCTCCATCCACGAGTAGAAGGCCTCGTTGATCATGGGCATCAGCACGCGGTTGCTCACGAAGCCCGCCCGGTCGTTGGCGGGCAGGGCGGTCTTGCCCATCGCCTCGGCGAGCGTGATCGTGCGCTGCGTGACCGACTCGCTCGTCGCGAGGCCATTGATCACCTCGACCAGCTTCATCACGGGCACCGGGTAGAAGAAGTGCATCCCGATGACACGCTCCGCGCAGTCCGTCGCGGCCGCGATCTCGGTGATGCTGATCGAGCTCGTGTTCGTCGCCAGGATCTGGTCGCCCGTGAACTGCTTGGCGAGCCCCTCGAAGATCGACCTCTTGACCTCCGCGTTCTCGACCACCGCCTCGATCACGATGTCGCTCTCGGAGAGGAAGCTCGTGTCGGTGACGTACGTCAGCCGTCCTTTGGCTGCGGCGGCGTCCGCCTCGGTCATCTTGCCCTTCTCCACACCTCGGGCGAGCAGCTTGTCGTGGGTGGCCTGGCAGCGGGCGATCTGATCGGGCGAGAGGTCGCACACGACCGTCTCGAAGCCGCTCACCGCCGCGACCTGCGCGATGCCGCCTCCCATCTGCCCGCCACCGATCACGCCTACCTTCGTCACGCCGTGCGCCATGCGACACCTCCGGATCTAGAACTCCCGCGGCACGCGGGGCTGCTTTCATCGTAGCGGGCGCTGTATACACGCACAGCTCTGGTATGATCCGCGGATGCCAAGTGTCGAACAGCTCGAACGTCTGCTCGCGGCCGACCCGGATGATTCGTTCGTGCACTACGCCCTTGCGCTCGAGCACGCCAAGGCGGGCGACCATGACCGAGCGGCCGAGAGCTTCGACCGATGCCTCGCCCTCGATGAGCTCTACTGCTACGCCTACTTCCACAAGGCCCGGAGTCTCGAGGCCTCGGGGCGGAAGGACGACGCGAAGGCCACGCTCGAGGCAGGCTTGCACGCCGCCCGCAGGGCCAGCGATCAGAAGGCCATCGGCGAGATCACGTCCTACCTGACCAACCTCCGCCTGACCGGCTGATGCGGGCCCGCGCCGCCCGATCCCGCACGCTCGCGGTCGACCCCGCCGAGCTCGTCGAGCCAGGCCGCGGCGACACGATCTCCCGCCTCCGCACCGTCGGTGCCGATGGCACCACCATCTCCGTGCTCGTCGGGCGAGTGAGCGTCGCGAAGATCGACGCGAGGGATCTCGAAGCTCTGGGTCTTGCACCGGGCGATGCATGGACACCAGACCTCGCGGCACGCCTCCACGAGGCGGCCTCGGCGCTCGCCGCACGCCGGCACGCGCTCCGACTCGTCGCCGCTCGCCCGCGGGCCAGGGCCGACCTGATCCGCCGGCTCCGCCTGGCGGGGCATCGCGAGTCGCACGCTGCCGCCGCCGCGGAGGCCCTGGCAGCCTCGGGCATCATCGATGACACCGCCCTTGCCGAGGCCACCGCGACCTCGCTCGCGGGGCGTGCAGGCACCCCGCGCCGCGCCATCGAGACGAAGCTCCGCAAGCGGGGAATCGCCGCACCCGAAGCGGCGCAGGCGGCGCGAGCCGCGACCGAGGATCTGGACGAACGCCAGGCCGCCCTGGATCTCGCGAGGAAGCGGGTTTCACGCCAGAGGCCCCCCACAGACCCGCAGGCCGCGCGCCGACGCCTCTACGCCTTCCTGCTCCGCAGGGGCTTCGACGCCGACGACGCAAGGCACGCCGTCGAGCGGGCGCTCGCGGGCGACGCGGACGAACTAGACTGACCGCATGACCAGACCGCTCGCCGCCGTGCTCGCCGCCGCAACGCTCGCCCTGCTCGCCTCCGGGTGCACCGAGAACCGCAACCAGCGCATCACGATCGGGAGCGATGTCCCGCTCGCCTCGTTCCCGCCCGAGGTCATCGAGCCCGAGCTCGATCAGGACGGCAACCCCGTTCCCCCGACCCCGCCCGCGGATGATGCCGCGACGGCCCGGGGCCTCGACCGCTCGAACTTCGAGCCGCTCGTTTACCGCGTGCCCATCGATGGCACGCGCCACGAGCTCCACGGCATCGACCGCCTCGCCTGGCCCAGCGAGACCGCCCGGCAGCGCGGCGAGTTCCCCACCGTCATCACCGCTCTCGAGACGGGGAGCGGGCCCTCGACACGCAGCCAGGCACTTGAGATCCTCGCGCAGCCCGTGATCGCGGCAGGCGGGCTGCTGTTCCACTCCGCCGGGCTGATCTACCCGGAGTGGCTCGCGGGCCACTTCATCTCGGGAACGGTCGAGAGCCAGAGACCGCTCTGGGAGCGCGCCCCGGTGCCCGCGGACCCAGAACGCCAGGGCCTGAGGCACCTGCCGCTCGCGACGCCCGATTCGGAGGCGATGCCCAACGACGCGGCCTCGGGCTGACACAAGCCGCGGATCCGGCTCCGATCAGCAAGGGCAGACAGGGCCGAACGATCCCAGGTTGAAGTTCAGGATCCACGAATTGAAATCGGACGGCGTGCAGACAGCATCGCCGTTCTGATCGCAGCGAGGCGAGCCGCTGTTGTACGCCTGAATCCAGGCGCTGAAATCCGCGGGGGTGACACGCCCGTCCTCGTTGGTGTCCGCGCACACGAAGAAGCAAGCGATGTCCGGCTCGCCCTCGATGTAGATCGCCGCCGAGATCGGGTTGGGGCAGGTCACAAGCCCCGACAGGTCTTGCATATCGATCGCCGGATCCCAGAATCCGTTCACGAGGCCGCCGTCGGAGGCACCATCCGACCACCCCCGGTTGATCGGGTCCGAGGGATCGCACGTGTTCTGCCCCTGGCCCCACAGGACGCCGCCCGACGTGCTGTCGACGACGCCTACTCCTCCGGCGCAGGCCGTGGCGTCCGCGTCGGCCGTGCCCCAGATGAAAGGAAGTGCGAGCGTGCTCGGGACGTACGAGCCGTAGATCGGTCCGTCCGGCTCGCCGTCGCCGTCGGTGTCCGGGCCCAGCCCCCGCGTGTAGTACACCTCGATCGCTCCGTCGGGCTTCCCGTCACCATCGGAGTCGGTCTGCGGAAAGCCGCCGAAGTCGGGCGCCCCCGGGTCACCGGGGTTGCCATCGCCGTCGACATCGGTCAGGCCCACCGCGTTGAGCGTCAGCTTGATGCTGGAGGACAGCACGTCCGGTGCGCCGTCGCCGTTCGTGTCGGTATCCGCAAATGTCACGACCGCCCCGCCGGTGAACTCATCGACCAGCCCGTCGC